>NZ_RCNX01000041.1:0-15553 GCF_004307595.1 Pseudomonas sp. Sample_23 | reverse complement strand
CCGACGTCGCCGGTGGATCAAGATCAAAAGCGGTACTCGAGCTTGCGCTCATTGTGGAGTGGGGCGGCTTCGCCGCGGGCAGCTGCGCTGCTTTGCCTTGGCTTTTGCAGGAATGAGCCTGCTCGCGATGCGGCACGTCCAGGGCTCCGAGGGATTGAGTTTGTTTAATTCCGATGCCCAATAACCCGAACCTTCCCACAAGGTTTTCAGGTTGTCCGTCGGACGTCCGCTCTCTAGGCTTGGGTCGTCGCTGGTTGTTCAGCGATCGGGTGTGAGAACCCGACATTCATAGTCATTCAGTGCCCAGATCCGCATAATTGCCGCCAGCAAGTTTGCTGCCTGCAAGTGCGTTATGGCGGCTCTGTGCGGGCGGGCTTATGTCCGGCCGGGTGCCTATGACCGGTTTTCTCACCCCGCACAAAGCTGCCACCTCTTCGCCGTGTGAGAAACGGCATCGAGATGGCTCAACCTCATAGGTGAAGCGCATGACCAAACCAGTCCCCGACCCACCCGAAGAAGCCTCTACCCCCCTCGAAGCCGCGCTGCGTGCCGACGATCTCGCGAAGAACCGCGAAGCCATCAAGCGTGCCCTCGATTTCTATCTCTGCCCGCCACCCGGCAAACCCCATCCGCCCGGCACGATGTTTCTGATCCGGCCCGACATCGACACTGAAAGCCTGCTTGCCCACGCCTGCGAATCCCTCGCTTCAGCCAATACGCTGGCCAGCGATTTCGCCGATCAGCTTGGTAGGCCGCAGCGCAATACGGCGCTGGCGATTCAGCAGATCATCATGCTGGCGGAGCTGGCGGTGAATCGGGCGCTGGATCGGGTTGATCCGCACGCTTGAAACCGCGCTATCGTTCTTCGCGAGCAGGCTCGCTCCCACATTCAAATGCGTTCAACCTGTGGGAGCGAGCCTGCTCGCGAAAGCGGTGGATCATTCACTACAAAACCCAGGCACAAAAAAACCGGCAACCATTTACTGATTGCCGGTCCTTCATTCAGCCAAGCTCAAATCACTGCATCAGCACTTCAATCGAGCCATCAGCGGTCATGCTGACCTGGCTGGTGCCGGCTTCGACCTCAGGCGTCACCGGCGCGGAATCCATGGCCGCGGCTTTCATCATCATCGGCGCGCGCTGGTACGGTTGTGGATAACCGTTGCTGTTGAGGTTCAGGTTGACGATTTTGTAACCCTTGCCGCCCAGGGCGTCGGTGGCCAGTTGGGCGCGGGTCTTGAAGGCAGTGACGGCTTCTTTGAGCAACTGGTCTTCGCTGGCCTTGCGGGTCGGGTCGGCGATGGCGAAGTCCATGCCGCCCATTTTCAGGTCGGTCAGCAGCTCGCCGGTGAGTTTGGACAGGGCGGCGAAGTCGGTGCTTTCCAGGCGCAGTTCGGCGCGTTCGCGCCAGCCGGTGATTTTCTGGCCTTTGGTGTCGTAGATCGGATAGCTGTTGCGGCTGCCCGTGCGCAAGTTGATGTCTTTGACTTGTTTGGCCTGGGCGGTGGCCTTGTTCATGGTGGTGCTGATGGCGGCGGCGAGTTTGGCCGGGTCGGTGTTCTGCTCTTCGGTGTAGAGCGTCACGATCATCTGGTCGCGGGCCACTTCCTGGCTGACTTCGGCGCGCAGGGAAATCTGGTTGTAGTGCAGCTCATCGGCGGCCAGCGCCGGGAGGCTGGCGACGCTGCCGACGGTCAGGGCGAGGAGGGCGGCGCTGCGGCGAAATGTGTGCATGAAGGCTCCTTGAATGAGGCGCAGGTGATGGGTCGCGGCCTGCGTGAACCATCAGACTCTAACTTCTATGATCCGGTTCGCCCAGTTACAACTTCTATACAGATACCTGCGCGCAGTGGGGAGTGCTTCTGTAGCGAGGGGATTTATCCCCGTTCGGCTGCGCAACAGTCGCAAATCCGGCTGATGCGGTATGTCTGGTTAAATGAGGTCGCATGATTTGGGGGCGGCTCCGCCACCCAGCGGGGATAAATCCCCTCGCCACAATTGATCTCCTATAGCCCTCGGAATCTTCTTCAACTCAGATGAATTCTCCATCGTCGCCATGTGGTCGTTTGCCGCACTTTCGCCTCTGAACCCCGCGCCTTGGTTATACTCCGTGCGATCCGCCTGGAGCGCTCATCAGGAGAGCTCATGCTCGCCCCCGTACAACTGACTTCCGCCACTCGCCAGAACCTCTGGCGGCTGACTTTCATCCGCACCCTGGTGCTCGCCGCGCAGGCCGGGTCCGTGGGCCTGGCCTACTGGCTGCAATTGTTGCCTTTGCCGTGGGTGCAATTGGCGATGACCCTGGGCTGTTCGATTCTGCTCTGCGTATTCACTGCCGTGCGCCTGCGCACATCGTGGCCGGTGACCGAGCTTGAGTACGCGCTGCAACTGGCCTGCGATCTGGTGATTCACAGTGCGCTGCTGTATTTCTCCGGCGGTTCGACCAACCCGTTCGTTTCCTATTATCTGGTGCCGCTGACGATCGCGGCGGTGACGTTGCCGTGGCGTTATTCGGTGATTCTGTCCGGTATCGCGCTGGCGCTGTACACGCTGATGCTGACGCGTTTCTATCCGCTGGAAACCCTGCCGGTCGCCCGTGAGAATCTGCAGATCTACGGCATGTGGCTGAGCTTTGCCCTGGCTGCTGCGGTCATCACGTTCTTCGCCGCGCGTATGGCTGAAGAGCTGCGCCGGCAGGAAGAATTGCGCGCGATTCGCCGCGAAGAAGGCCTGCGCGATCAGCAGCTGCTCGCCGTTGCGACCCAGGCCGCCGGTGCTGCGCATGAATTGGGCACACCGCTGGCGACCATGAGCGTGCTGCTCAAGGAAATGCAGCAGGATCACCCCGATGCGTTGCTGCAAGACGATCTGAAAGTGCTGCAGGATCAGGTCAAGCTGTGCAAGGAAACCTTGCAGCAACTGGTCCGCGCCGCTGAGGCCAATCGGCGTCTGGCGGTGGAGATGCAGGACGTTACCGACTGGCTCGACGAGGCGTTGAACCGCTGGCACCTGATGCGCCCGGAAGCCAGTTATCGCTTCCAGCGTCTTGGCCAGGGTGCGGTGCCGCGCATGGCGCCGCCGCCGGATCTGACCCAGGCTTTGCTGAATCTGCTCAACAATGCAGCCGACGCCTGCCCGGAAAATCTCCAGGTGACGCTGGACTGGGACGCAGAGACTTTGACCATCAGCATTCGCGACCACGGCGCCGGTGTGCCGCTGGCCATCGCCGAGCAGATCGGCAAGCCGTTTTTTACCACCAAGGGCAAAGGTTTCGGCCTGGGCCTGTTTTTGAGCAAGGCCAGCGTGACACGCGCCGGCGGCTCAGTGAAACTCTATAGTCATGAGGAAGGCGGCACGCTCACCGAGCTGCGCCTGCCCCACGGCGCCCGAGGAGACCAACATGAGTGACGAAATCCAAGTCGAAGGCGAAGAACTGCCGCATCTGCTGCTGGTCGACGACGACGCGACCTTCACCCGCGTCATGGCCCGCGCCATGGCCCGCCGCGGCTTTCGCGTCAGCACCGCCGGTTCCGCTGAAGAAGGCCTGACCATCGCCCAGGCCGATCTGCCTGACTACGCCGCGCTGGACCTGAAAATGGACGGCGACTCCGGTCTGGTCCTGCTGCCCAAGCTGCTGGAGCTCGATTCGGAAATGCGCGTGGTGATCCTCACCGGTTATTCGAGCATTGCCACAGCGGTGGAGGCGATCAAGCGTGGCGCCTGCAACTACCTGTGCAAACCCGCCGATGCCGACGACGTGCTGGCCGCGCTGCTGTCCGAGCATGCCGACCTCGACAGTCTGGTGCCGGAAAACCCGATGTCGGTCGATCGTCTGCAATGGGAGCACATCCAGCGCGTGCTCACCGAGCACGAAGGCAACATTTCCGCCACGGCCCGCGCGCTGGGCATGCACCGCCGCACCTTGCAGCGCAAATTGCAGAAGCGTCCGGTTCGTCGCTGAACCTGCGCTGAACGACTATCGCCAGCCCTCGCGATAAAACGCGCCGATCATCTATGATCGGCGCGTGTCCGTTCTTTTTACTATCGAGCCTTATCCATGAATCAGAACGCTGAATATTCCGCGGTCAACGATGCTGTGCGCGGGCAGTTTTTTCGCAAAGTCTGGGCGATGACCACGCCTTACTGGCGCAGCGAAGAGAAGGGCAAGGCCTGGACGTTGCTGATTGCCGTAATTGCGCTGACGCTGTTCAGCGTAGCGATCTCGGTGTGGATCAACAGTTGGTACAAGGATTTCTACAACGCTTTGCAGAGAAAGGATGAAGCCGCGTTCTGGCAGTTGATCCTGTATTTCTGCGGCATCGCGACGGTGGCGATTCTCGGCGCGGTGTATCGCTTGTATCTGACGCAGATGCTGACGATCCGCTGGCGGGCTTGGCTGACCGAAAAGCACTTCAAGCGTTGGCTAGACCACAAGAATTACTATCAGCTGGAGCAGGGCGGTTATACCGATAACCCCGACCAGCGGATTTCCGAAGACCTCAACACTTACACCGCCAACACCCTGAGCCTGGGCCTCGGGCTGCTGCGCACGATTGTCAGTCTGGTGTCGTTCTCGATCATTTTGTGGGGCGTGTCGGGCAGTATCGAAGTGTTCGGCATCGAAATTCCCGGCTACATGTTCTGGTGTGCGCTGTTGTATGCGGCGGTGGGCAGTTGGCTGACGCATTTGATCGGTCGCCGTCTGATCGGTCTGAACAACAAGCAACAACGCTTCGAAGCAGACCTGCGTTTTTCCATGGTGCGCGTGCGTGAGAACGCGGAAAGCATCGCCTTGTACAACGGCGAACCGAATGAGAACCGCCGCCTGAGCAACCGCTTCGGGCTGGTCTGGCACAATTTCTGGGACATCATGCGCGTGTCCAAGCGCCTGACGTTCTTCACCTCCGGTTACGGTCAGATCGCAATTATTTTCCCGTTTGTCGTCGCCGCGCCGCGCTATCTGTCCGGCAAGATCGAACTGGGCGAGCTGATGCAAATCAACTCGGCGTTCGGCAACGTGCAGGAGAATTTCAGCTGGTTCATCACTGCGTATTCGGACTTGGCCGCTTGGCGCGCCACCTGTGATCGTCTGCTGAGTTTCCGTCAGGCCATGAGCGACAACGAACAACGCACCCCGGCCATCGATGTGCAGAACCAGGGCAGTGAGTTGCAGGTGCTCAACCTCGGCCTGGATCTGGCCGATGGTCGTCACCTGCTGACCAACGCCGGCATGACTGTTGAACCGGGCGAGCGAGTGATGCTCAGCGGCCGTTCCGGCAGCGGCAAGTCGACACTGCTGCGAGCGATGGGGCATTTGTGGCCGGCGGGGCACGGCAATATTCGTTTGCCGGCGGCGCGTTATCTGTTCTTGCCGCAGAAGCCTTATCTGCCGATCGGCACATTGCGTGAAGCGTTGAGTTATCCACAGCCGGGCGATACCTACGCGCCGGAGCGTTATGCACAGGTGCTGGAAACCTGTCGTCTGCCACACCTGGTTGGGCGGCTGGATGAAGCCAATCACTGGCAGCGCATGCTTTCACCGGGCGAGCAACAACGCCTGGCCTTCGCCCGCGCGCTCCTTTATGCACCGCAATGGCTGTACATGGACGAGGCTACATCGGCGATGGATGAAGAGGACGAGGCGACCTTGTATCAGGCGTTGATCGACGAGATTCCGGGTCTGAGCATCGTCAGCGTCGGTCACCGAAGCAGTTTGAAACGATTCCATCCACGGCATGTGCGGATCGACAGCGGTCGTCTGGTCGAACAGGCCATAACTGTCTGAACACTCACCTGTGGGAGCGAGCCTGCTCGCGAAGGGGCCGTCTTGGTCGACGAATCTGTCGTCTGAACCACCGCTTTCGCGAGCAGGCTCGCTCCCACAGTGGGGTAATGTAATCTGCCCAGTGATCGTACAACTCGCTTGAGCTATGATGGCGCCAAGCCGAACTTTCGAGACAAGATGCAGACCATGGAAAAGCTGATCGACACCCCGCGCCTCCCCCGCAAGCGCCGCAGCCTCGCCCAGGAATTGGTGACGGTGTTGAGCGAGCAGATCCGTGATGGCCTGCTCAAGCGTGGCGACAAATTGCCCACCGAGTCGGCAATCATGGAAGCCCATGGCGTCAGCCGCACTGTGGTGCGCGAGGCGATTTCCCGTCTGCAGGCCGCCGGTCAGGTGGAAACCCGCCACGGCATCGGCACGTTCGTCCTCGACACGCCAAGCCCGAGCGGTTTCCGTATCGATCCGGCCACCGTGGTCACCCTGCGTGACGTGCTGGCGATTCTCGAATTGCGCATCAGCCTCGAAGTCGAATCCGCCGGCCTTGCCGCGCAACGCCGCAGCCCCGAACAACTGGCAACCATGCGCGCCGCCCTCGATGCCTTGAACGAAAGCGCCTCCCATGCCAGCGATGCGGTGTCGTCGGACTTCGCTTTCCACCTGGAAATCGCCCTGTCCACCGGCAACCGCTACTTCACCGACATCATGACCCACCTTGGCACCAGCATCATTCCACGTACGCGGCTGAACTCGGCGCGTTTGGCTCATGATGACCAGCAGCACTACATGGGCCGCCTGAGCCGCGAGCACGAGGAAATCTACGACGCGATTGCCCGTCAGGACTCCGATGCCGCGCGTGCGGCGATGCGTCTGCACCTGACCAACAGCCGCGAAAGACTGCGCCAGGCCCATGAAGAGGCGCAGGCGCAGGGGTGATGTTGTCAGAGTTCGAGATAAACCTTCTGCTTTTCAGACGGTGCAGTATTACCAGATGATCTCTGCACGCTATAGCTCAATGTAGCGATGGCACCCGGCTCAAATTTTTCTGCAAAGATTTTTTTCGCAATATTGAATACAAATGAGGCATCGGTGGGTGATTTTACTTCGAGCTCCTGCTTATCTTGGTTCCCTGTGGAAGTGCTCACCTCGAAGATGACCTTGTCTCCCTCCATAACATCTGGGTACGACTCGACGATGCCGTGAGCAGGGTCAACCAAATTATGGATGTAAAGCTTGAGTTTCCCGTCATGCACGGTGGCTTCGAGAAGTTGAGGCGGGGCGAGGTTTGTTGCTTTTGGAGTCATGATTGAAATTCCTTTTATACCTAATCAAACCTTTTAATTCCGTAGTAATGACGCGCTACGATAGGGGCCGGTTCGCTATCCCCTGCGGTCATTAGCTCAGTTACGCCCCTTCTTGCGCACCTGTTAGAAATACCAGTCCTGACCAACGGTCGTCACGCAAAGCGGCTACGTCTGGAAACGTGAAATGGTGATGAGAAACATCGTGTTCACGCCTCGATCCGCAACCTCAACGCCTGCGAATACGGCTCCATACTCGACTCATCGCGGAACTTGTAACGCAGCTCCACCTCGCGGTTCAGATACGGTTGCAGCGCCTCTTTCGGCAGTTGCACCTCGATGTCGAACAGCTTCTCCATTTCATCCTCGGCGTCGTCCCAGGCGCCAGTGTCCACCTCATCACCTTCCCATTCGGGTTCCTCGCCATCACTGCCGAGAATCGCGTAGACGCTCCAGTTCGCTGCGAAATCGCTGGAATCCGGCACCTGCACGGTGAGGATGTCCGGCAATTGCGAGAGCTGAAGTGTCACGCAGTCGTCTTGCGCAGGGGCGGCATGGGTGAGGGTGGGGGCGGCAAAATGCATCGACATAGCGGCTTCCTTTGAGTGGTCCGCCACGATCCTTCGTGGCAGTCGACGTACTTTACGAGCCGCTGGTCCTCTCAGAGTTAAACGAATCCAGACCAGATATTTCCGCGAGAAAATGCTTCAAGGACGGGCCTTCCAGCGATTTCCAGAAGCATAAGCAGTGATTTTGTCGGACAAAAAAGCCCTGCCAACGATGAAATGCAGTTGACGGTTATTTTTTAAGTTGTACGATGACCTACAACTTCGGCGAAGGCTGAACGGTCCACTCACAATAAAACGTTGCTACCAGGGTGTTCGAATAATGAATCCACAAGAACTGAAGTCCATCCTCTCTGCCGGCCTGCTGTCTTTCCCGGTGACCGATTTCAACGCGCAGGGCGATTTCAACCGCGCGGGCTACATCAAACGCCTGGAATGGCTGGCTCCGTATGGCGCTTCGGCTCTGTTCGCCGCCGGCGGCACCGGTGAGTTCTTCTCCCTGGCCGCCAGCGAATACTCGGAAATCATCAAGACTGCCGTCGACACCTGCGCAACCAGCGTGCCGATCCTCGCCGGCGTCGGTGGTTCGACCCGCCAGGCCATCGAATACGCTCAGGAAGCCGAGCGTCTGGGCGCCAAAGGCCTGCTGCTGCTGCCGCACTACCTGACCGAAGCGAGCCAGGACGGTGTTGCCGCCCACGTTGAAGCCGTGTGCAAATCGGTGAAGATCGGAGTGGTCGTCTACAACCGCAACGTTTGCCGCCTCAACGCGCCGCTGCTGGAACGTCTGGCCGAGCGCTGCCCGAACCTGATCGGCTACAAGGATGGCCTGGGCGATATCGAGTTAATGGTGTCGATCCGTCGCCGCCTCGGTGATCGCTTCAGCTACCTGGGTGGTCTGCCGACCGCTGAAGTCTACGCCGCTGCCTACAAGGCATTGGGCGTGCCGGTCTACTCCTCGGCGGTGTTCAACTTCATCCCGAAAACCGCGATGGACTTCTACCACGCGATCGCGCGCGAAGATCACGCCACCGTCGGCAAGATCATCGACGACTTCTTCCTGCCGTACCTGGACATCCGCAATCGCAAGGCCGGTTATGCCGTGAGCATCGTCAAGGCAGGTGCAAAAATCGCCGGCTATGACGCAGGTCCGGTGCGTGCGCCGCTGACCGACCTGACCGGCGAAGAGTACGAAATGCTCGCCGCGCTGATCGACAAGCAAGGCGCGCAATAAACGAGAAAAGCGAGGCCGCTGAGCAATCAGCGGCTTTTTGCGTGAAGGCTTTTAGAGTTGAGGGCTGCCCTGTGACAACTGCAAAACGCTACGACAACTACATCAATGGCGAATGGGTCGCCGGTGCCGATTACTCGGCCAACATTAACCCGTCCGAACTCAGCGACACCATCGGCGACTACGCCAAGGCTGACCTGACCCAGGTCAACGCCGCCATCGACGCTGCTCGCGCTGCGTTCCCGGCGTACTCCACTTCGGGCATTCAGGCCCGCCACGATTCGCTGGATAAAGTCGGCAGCGAGATTCTCGCCCGTCGCGAAGAGCTCGGCACGCTGTTGGCCCGTGAAGAGGGCAAGACCCTGCCGGAAGCGATCGGTGAAGTGACCCGCGCCGGCAACATTTTCAAGTTCTTCGCCGGTGAATGCCTGCGTCTGTCCGGTGACTATGTGCCGTCGGTACGCCCGGGCGTCAACGTCGAAGTCACCCGCGAAGCGCTGGGCGTGGTCGGTCTGATCACCCCGTGGAACTTTCCGATCGCCATTCCGGCGTGGAAGATTGCTCCGGCCCTGGCCTACGGCAACTGCGTCGTACTCAAGCCTGCCGATCTGGTGCCGGGCTGCGCCTGGGCGCTGGCGGAAATCATTTCCCGCGCGGGCTTCCCGGCCGGTGTGTTCAACCTGGTAATGGGCAGCGGTCGCGTGGTTGGCGAGGCGTTGGTCAACAGCCCGAAAGTCGACGGCATCAGCTTCACCGGTTCGGTGGGCGTGGGTCGTCAGATCGCAGTCAACTGCGTTTCGCGCCAGGCCAAAGTGCAGCTGGAAATGGGCGGCAAGAACCCGCAGATCATTCTCGACGACGCCGACCTCAAGCAAGCGGTCGAGCTGTCGGTGCAGAGCGCGTTCTACTCCACCGGCCAGCGCTGCACAGCGTCGAGCCGTCTGATCGTCACCGCCGGCATTCACGACAAGTTCGTTGAAGCGATGGCCGAGCGCATGAAGTCGATCAAGGTCGGCCACGCGCTGAAAGCCGGCACCGACATCGGTCCGGTGGTCTCTCAGGCGCAGCTTGAGCAGGACATGAAGTACATCGACATCGGCCAGTCCGAAGGTGCACGTCTGGTCAGCGGCGGCGGTGTGGTGACTTGCGACACTGAGGGCTACTTCCTCGCGCCAACCCTGTTCGCCGACAGCGAAGCGTCGATGCGCATCAGCCGCGAAGAGATCTTCGGCCCGGTGGCCAACATTGTTCGCGTGGCCGATTACGAAGCTGCGCTGGCAATGGCCAACGACACCGAATTCGGCTTGTCGGCCGGCATCGCCACCACCTCGCTGAAGTACGCCAACCACTTCAAGCGCCACTCCCAGGCCGGGATGGTGATGGTCAATCTGCCGACCGCCGGTGTGGATTACCACGTACCGTTCGGCGGGCGTAAAGGCTCGTCCTACGGCTCCCGTGAGCAGGGCCGCTATGCACAAGAGTTCTACACGGTCGTGAAGACCAGTTACATCGGATCGTAACCCCGCTGCACCCGCGCCGGGCCGTCGCCTGAGGCCCTGCGCGGCACAAGACCAAAGAATGTTTTACCCGCATAAAAATAATCAGTGGGAGTACATCTGCATGCAATCCTCCAAGCCGACTCACGTCCGCTATTTGATCCTGCTCATGCTGTTTCTGGTGACCACGATCAATTACGCCGACCGTGCCACGATCGCCATTGCCGGCTCCAGCCTGCAAAAAGACCTTGGCATTGACGCCGTCACCCTCGGCTACATCTTCTCCGCATTCGGTTGGGCCTACGTCGCCGGGCAAATTCCCGGTGGCTGGCTGCTCGATCGCTTCGGCTCGAAAAAAGTCTATGCCCTGAGCATTTTCACCTGGTCGCTGTTCACCGTGCTGCAAGGCTTCGTCGGTGAATTCGGCATGTCCACGGCAGTGGTTGCGCTGTTCATGTTGCGCTTTCTGGTGGGCCTGGCCGAAGCGCCATCGTTCCCCGGCAACGCGCGCATCGTGGCGGCGTGGTTCCCGACCGCTGAACGCGGCACCGCTTCGGCGATCTTCAACTCGGCGCAATACTTTGCCACCGTGCTGTTCGCGCCGTTGATGGGCTGGATCGTCTACAGCTTCGGCTGGGAGCACGTGTTCATCGTCATGGGTATCCTCGGTATCGTGTTCTCGCTGGTGTGGCTGAAAGTCATCTACAGCCCGCGCGAACACCCACGGGTCAACGAGGCCGAGTTCAAGCACATCGCTGACAACGGCGGCATGGTCGACATGGATCAGAAGGGCAAGAAGTCCGACGGTCCGAAGTGGGATTACATCCGTCAGCTGCTGACCAACCGCATGATGCTGGGCGTGTATCTGGGCCAGTACTGCATCAACGGCATCACCTATTTCTTCCTGACCTGGTTCCCGGTGTATCTGGTGCAAGAGCGTGGCATGACCATTCTCAAGGCCGGTTTCATCGCTTCGTTGCCGGCGATCTGCGGCTTTATCGGCGGCGTGCTCGGCGGGGTGATTTCCGACTACCTGCTGCGCAAGGGCCACTCGCTGACCTTCGCCCGCAAGGCGCCGATCATTGCCGGTCTGCTGGTGTCGAGCAGCATCGTCGCGTGCAACTATGTTGAAGTGGAATGGATGGTCGTGGGCTTCATGGCTCTGGCATTCTTCGGCAAAGGCGTTGGCGCACTGGGCTGGGCGGTGGTCTCCGACACTTCGCCGAAACAGATCGCCGGTCTGAGCGGTGGCCTGTTCAACACCTTTGGCAACATCGCTTCGATCACCACGCCGATCGTCATCGGCTACATCATCAGCTCCACCGGTTCGTTCAAGTGGGCGCTGGTGTTTGTCGGCGCCAACGCACTGGTCGCGGTGTTCAGCTATCTGGTGATCGTCGGCCCGATCAAGCGTGTGGTCTTGAAAGAGCCGCCAGCCAAGGGCGGCAATGAAGTCACCGGTAACTTGTCTCAAGCGCATTCCTGAGGAGCGGCGTCATGCAGTTGATTGAACATTCCGACTCGCCGCGCTACATCCGCCTGCACGAGCGGGACAACGTTGTAGTGGTGGTCAACGATCAGGGCGTACCGGCCGGTACCGAGTTTGCCGACGGCCTGGTCACCTTGGATTTCGTACCGCAGAGCCACAAGGTCACCTTGGAGGATATTCCTGAAGGCGGCCCGGTGATTCGTTACGGGCAGATCATCGGCTACGCCTTGCAGCCGATCCGTCGCGGCAGTTGGGTCAAGGAAGATCAACTGCGCATGCCGACCGCGCCGCCGCTGGACAGCTTGCCGCTGTCCACCGATGTGCCGGATGCGCAGGCACCGCTGGAAGGCTTCACGTTCGAGGGGTATCGCAACGCCGACGGCACTGTCGGCACGCGCAACATTCTCGGCATCACCACCACCGTGCAGTGCGTCACCGGCGTGCTTGATCATGCGGTCAAGCGCATCAAGGAAGAGCTGCTGCCGAAGTACCCGCACGTCGATGACGTGGTGGCACTGACCCACAGTTATGGCTGCGGTGTGGCGATTACCGCCACCGACGCCTACATCCCGATTCGTACCGTGCGCAATCTGGCGCGCAACCCGAACCTGGGTGGCGAGGCGCTGGTGATCGGTCTGGGCTGCGAGAAATTGCAGGCCGGGCAGGTGATGCACGAGGACGATGCCTCGGTGGATCTCAGCGATCCGTGGCTGTACCGCTTGCAGGATTCCAGTCACGGCTTTACCGAAATGATCGAGCAGATCATGGAACTGGCCGAAGTGCGCTTGAAGAAACTCGACCAGCGCCGCCGCGAAACCGTGCCGGCCTCCGAGCTGATTCTCGGTATGCAGTGCGGCGGCAGCGACGCGTTCTCCGGCATCACCGCCAACCCGGCGCTGGGTTATGCCTCAGACTTGCTGTTGCGTGCGGGGGCGACAGTGATGTTTTCCGAAGTCACCGAAGTGCGCGATGCGATCTACCTGCTCACCTCCCGCGCACAGACGCAAACCGTTGCCGAAGAGCTGGTGCGCGAAATGGACTGGTACGACCGTTACCTGGCCAAGGGCGAGGCCGATCGCAGTGCCAACACCACGCCGGGCAACAAGAAGGGCGGGTTGTCGAACATTGTCGAGAAGTCGCTGGGCTCGATCGTCAAGTCCGGCAGCAGCGCGATCAATGGCGTGCTCGGCCCGGGCGAGCGCTTCAAGCACAAGGGCCTGATTTTCTGCGCGACGCCGGCCAGCGATTTTGTCTGCGGTACGCTGCAACTGGCGGCGGGGATGAACCTGCACGTGTTCACCACCGGTCGCGGCACGCCTTACGGGCTGGCCATGGCGCCGGTGGTCAAGGTATCGACGCGGACTGAACTGGCGCAGCGCTGGCCGGACCTGATCGACATCGACGCCGGCCGCATTGCTACCGGGCGCGCGACCATCGAAGAGCTGGGCTGGGAGTTGTTTCACTATTACCTGGATGTTGCCAGTGGCAAGCAACAGACCTGGGCGGAGAAGCACAAGCTGCATAACGACATCACCTTGTTCAACCCGGCGCCGATTACCTGAGACCGCGTCATCGTTCTTCGCGAGCAGGCTCGCTCCCACAGGGATATGCATTGCAAATGTGGGAGCGAGCCTGCTCGCGAATGCGATCTGCCAGACGCCGAAGGACTTGCGGTGCCTGTGATCGTTCCCACGCTCTGCGTGGGAATGCCTCATGTGACGCTCCGCGTCACGCTTTGGGACGCAGAGCGTCCCGGGGCTGCATTCCCACGCAGACCGTGGGAACGATCAGGGTGAAAGTGGCTTATCATTAGCCCCCTATCGACGCTCACCCAAGGCTCCCCGGCATGCTGGCAATCTTTCTTGAAACCCTGAACATCACCGCGCCGGTGTTTGCCATGCTGTTTCTCGGTGTGCTGCTCAAGCGCATCGACTGGATCAACGACAACTTCATCCACACCGCCTCGTCGCTGGTGTTCAACGTGACCATGCCGGCGCTGCTGTTCCTCGGCATTCTCCACGCTGACCTGCACGCCGCACTGCAACCTTCGCTCCTCATCTACTTTTCCCTTGCCACCCTGGTGAGTTTCGCCGTGGCCTGGGGCTGGGCGATTTTCAAGTGTCCGCGTGAGGATCGCGGCATCTACACCCAGGGCGCGTTTCGCGGCAACAACGGCGTGATCGGTCTGGCGCTCGCCGCGAGCATGTACGGCGATTACGGCATTTCCCTCGGGGCGATTCTCGCGGCGCTGGTGATCCTGTTCTACAACACGCTGTCGACCATCGTGCTGGCGGTGTACAGCCCGGTGATCAAGTCCGATCCGTGGAGCATCTGCAAAAGCGTGTTCAGCAACCCGCTGATCATCAGCGTGATTTCGGCAGCGCCGTTCGCCTATTTCAAGATCGGTTTGCCGGGCTGGCTGGAGACCTCCGGCCAGTATCTGGCGCAGACCACTTTGCCGCTGGCGCTGATTTGTATCGGCGGCACGTTGTCACTCGCAGCGTTACGCAAGAGCGGCAAGATGGCGCTCAGCTCCAGCCTGGTGAAGATGGTCGGTCTGCCGTTACTGGCAACCGTGGGCGCGTGGTTGTGGGGCTTTCGCGGGGCGGAACTGGGGATTCTGTTTCTCTACTTTGGCAGCCCGACGGCGGCGGCAAGTTTCGTCATGGCCCGGGCGGCGCAGGGCAATCATGAGCTGGCAGCGGCGATCATCGTGATGACCACGTTGATGGCGGCGATTACCACCAATGTCGGGATCTTTGTGTTGCAGTGGGGTGGGTGGATCTGACCAAGGATTTGCGGTGTCTGCCAGGGCCTCTTCGCGAGCAGGCTCGCTCCCACAGGGAAGCGCATTGCAAATGTGGGAGCGAGCCTGCTCGCGAAGGCGGTCACTGCGGTTTCTGATAACTGTCGATCACTTCCTGCGCCGCGCGAAACGCATCGATCGCCGCCGGCACGCCGGCATACACCGCGCAATGCAGCAGCGCTTCGCGGATCTCTTCCACCGTGCAGCCGTTGTTCAGCGCACCGCGCACATGGCCTTTCAACTCCTGCGGACACTTCAGCGCGGTCAGCGCGGCGAGGGTGATCAGGCTGCGGGTTTTCAGCGGCAGCCCCTCACGATTCCACACCCCGCCCCAAGCGTGTTCATTGACGAAATCCTGCAACGGCTGGGTGAACTCGGTGGCGTTGCCCAGGGCGCGATCAACGAACGCATCGCCCATGACCTGACGACGGATTTCAACCCCGGGCTGCTTCGACTCGCTCATGGCACATCTCTCTTGTGGTGTTGGCGACGCCAGGCGCTGATCGACGTGAACAGCAGAAACGTAAGCAGCGCCGGCAGGACATAAAACAGCATCAAGCGCTCGAGTTTGCCGGCCAGCGGCATGCCGGTGGTGAACGACACCACATGCAGTCCGTAGACCAGATACAAACCGAGCAGCAGCAAGCCTTCGGCCCGGGTAACGCGGTAGCCGGAATAGAACACCGGCAAGCACAGCGCCGCGACGCCGAGCATCACTGGCAAGTCGAAATCCAGCGCGTTGGGGGAGACGGAAAGCGGCGTCGGTGCGAGTAGGGCGGTCAGCCCGAGCACCCCGAGCAGGTTGAACAGGTTGGCGCCGATCACGTTGCCCACGGCAATGTCGCGCTGCCCGCGCAACGCAGCGATCAGCGAAGTCGCCAG
>NZ_RCNX01000094.1:9898-15755 GCF_004307595.1 Pseudomonas sp. Sample_23 | reverse complement strand
TGGAACGCGGAGCGTCCCTTGAGGCATTCCCACGCAGAGCGTGGGAACGATCAATACCTCGAGATTGCAGATGAAACACCCGACGGTCGGTTTTCACACAATCGGCAAGGTCTTTGTCTACAGTGAAAAAGTCGGCGCCAAGGCGTCGCAACCGTGATTGTCCAGATAAAGCCCGGCACAAGTACCGGGTTCCACCTGATCAGGAGTGCACGATGGATCTCAGCCGTCGTCAGTTCTTCAAGGTCGCCGGTATCGGCCTTGCAGGCTCAAGCCTGGGCGCGTTGGGCATGGCCCCGACGGCGGCCTTCGCCGAGCAGGTGCGTCACTTCAAGCTCGCCCACACCCGTGAAACCCGCAACACCTGCCCGTATTGCTCGGTCGGTTGCGGTTTGATCATGTATAGCCAGGGCGATGCCGGCAAGAACGTGGCGCAAAACATCATTCACATCGAAGGCGACGCCGACCACCCGGTCAATCGCGGCACGCTGTGCCCGAAAGGCGCGGGCCTGCTCGACTTCATTCACAGCCCCGGCCGCTTGCAGTACCCGCAAGTGCGCAAGCCCGGCAGCAATGAATGGACGCGCATCGGCTGGGACGAAGCCCTCGATCGCATCGCCGACCTGATGAAAGCCGACCGCGACGCCAACTTCATCGAGAAAAATGCCAACGGGCAAACGGTGAATCGCTGGCTGACCACCGGTTTCCTCGCGGCATCGGCGGCATCCAACGAAGCCGGCTACATCACCCAGAAGGTGATTCGCAGCCTCGGCCTGCTGGGGTTCGATAACCAGGCGCGTGTCTGACACGGTCCGACGGTGGCAAGTCTTGCCCCGACGTACGGCCGTGGTGCCATGACCAACACCTGGACCGATATCGCCAACGCGAATCTGATCCTGGTAATGGGCGGCAACGCAGCAGAAGCGCATCCGTGCGGCTTCAAATGGGTGACCGAGGCCAAGGCGCACAATGCTGCGAGGCTGATCGTGGTCGACCCGCGTTTTACCCGGACCGCTTCGGTGGCCGACTATTACGCGCCGATCCGCACCGGCACCGACATCGCCTTCATGGGCGGGTTGATCAATTACCTGCTGACCGAGGACAAGATCCAGCACGAGTACGTGCGCAATTACACCGACGTGTCGTTCATCGTCAAAGCCGGTTATGGCTTCGAAGACGGCCTGTTCAGCGGCTATGACGCGGAAAAACGCAGCTACACCGATAAGTCCGGCTGGGGTTACGAATTCGCCGAGGATGGTTTCGTCCGCGTCGACCCGACCCTGCAAGACCCGCGCTGCGTTTATCAACTGATGAAGCAGCATTACAGCCGCTACAACATCGACCTGGCCAGCCAGATTTGCGGCATGCCCGTCGACGCCATGCAGAAAATCTGGGAAGAGATCGCCACCTGCTCGACACCGGGCAAGACCATGACGATTCTCTATGCCCTCGGCTGGACGCAGCACTCGATCGGCGCGCAGATCATCCGCAGCGCGGCGATGGTGCAACTGCTGTTGGGCAACGTTGGCATGCCCGGCGGTGGCGTCAATGCGCTGCGCGGACACTCGAACATTCAGGGCCTGACCGACCTCGGCCTGCTGTCCAACGCCTTGCCCGGCTACCTCACGCTGCCCAGCGACAGCGAGCAGGACTATGGCCAGTTCATCTTCAAACGCACGCAGGTTCCGCTCAGACCGGGGCAGCTCTCGTACTGGCAGAACTACAGCAAATTCCACGTCAGCCTGATGAAATCCTGGTACGGCGCCAACGCCACCGCCGAGAACAACTGGCTGTTCGACCATTTGCCGAAGCTCGACATCCCTAATTACGACGTGCTGAAAATGTTCGACCTGATGAGCCAGGGCAAGGTCAACGGCTACTTCTGTCAGGGCTTTAATCCGATCGCCGCGTTGCCGGACAAGAACCGCGTGATGGGCGCGTTGGCCAAGCTCAAGTGGCTGGTGGTGATGGACCCGCTCGCCACGGAAACCTCGGAGTTCTGGCAGAACGTCGGGCCGTACAACGACGTGAAAACCGCTGAAATCCAGACCGAAGTCATTCGCCTGCCGACCACCTGTTTTGCCGAAGAGGACGGCTCGCTGGTCAACAGCAGCCGCTGGCTGCAATGGCACTGGAAGGGCGCCGACGGCCCCGGCGAAGCGCAGACCGACGTTCGCATCATGAGCGAACTGTTCCTGCGCCTGCGCCAGCGTTATCAGACCGAAGGCGGCAAGTTTCCTGATCCGCTGCTGAAACTGTCGTGGCCGTACAAGATCCCCGACGAGCCTTCGCCGGAAGAACTGGCGCGGGAGATCAACGGCACCGCCGTCAGCGATTTCACCGATGCCGGCGGCGTCACGGTCAAGGCCGGTACGCAACTGGCCGGCTTCGGTTTGCTCAAGGATGACGGCAGCACCGCGTCCGGTTGCTGGATTTTCGCCGGCAGCTGGACCGAGGCCGGCAATCAGATGGCGCGGCGCGATAACGCCGACCCATTTGGCATGCACCAGCATCAAGGCTGGGCGTGGGCCTGGCCGGCGAATCGGCGAATCCTCTACAACCGTGCTTCGGCGGACCCGGCGGGCAAACCGTGGGATCCGAAAAAGCGGCTGGTGTGGTGGAACGGCAAGGCCTGGACCGGCACCGACGTGCCGGATTACAAGGCCGATGTGCCGCCGGAAGCCGGGATGAATCCGTTCATCATGAACCCCGAGGGCGTCGCGCGGTTCTTCGCCGTCGACAAGATGAACGAAGGGCCATTCCCTGAGCACTACGAGCCGTTCGAAACGCCGATCGGCATCAACCCGCTGCACCCGCAGAACAAGAAGGCCACCAGCAACCCGGCGGCGCGGATCTTCGATTCGGTCTGGGAAACCCTCGGCGAGGCCAAGGACTTCCCCTACGCCGGCACCAGTTACCGGCTCACCGAGCATTTCCACTTCTGGAGCAAGCACTGCAAGTTGAACGCGATCGCTCAGCCCGAGCAATTCGTCGAAATCGGCGAGGTGCTGGCGAACGAGAAGGGCATTGCTGCCGGTGATCGTGTGCGCGTCAGCTGCAAGCGCGGGTTTATCGAGGCGGTGGCGGTGGTGACGAAAAGGATCCGGCCGCTGCAGGTCAACGGCCAGGTCGTGCATCAGATCGGCATCCCGCTGCACTGGGGTTTCACCGGCCTGACGCGTCACGGTTACCTGACCAACACCCTGGTGCCGTTCCT
The DNA here is from genome assembly GCF_004307595.1 of Pseudomonas sp. Sample_23. Lineage (NCBI taxonomy): Bacteria > Pseudomonadati > Pseudomonadota > Gammaproteobacteria > Pseudomonadales > Pseudomonadaceae > Pseudomonas > Pseudomonas sp. Sample_23. The sequence goes on along the minus strand of NZ_RCNX01000094.1, from coordinate 12,541 downwards.
CGGCGATGGCAACACTCAGACCCCGGAATCCAAGTCATTCCTGGTCAACGTGGAGAAACTGTAAATGGCCAGCCAAGACATCATTGCCCGCTCGGCCACCACCATCGTGCCGCCGTCAGTGAGGACCCAGCAGGGCGTTGCCAAGCTGATCGACACGACCAAATGCATCGGCTGCAAGGCCTGCCAGGTCGCCTGCTCGGAATGGAACGAGCTGCGCGACGAGGTCGGCCACAACCACGGCACCTACGACAATCCGCAGGATCTGACGGCGGATTCGTGGACGCTGATGCGCTTCACTGAGCACGAAACCGACGCCGGCAACCTCGAATGGCTGATCCGCAAGGACGGCTGCATGCACTGCGCCGAACCCGGTTGTCTGGCCGCGTGCCCGAGCCCCGGAGCGATCATTCAGCACGCCAACGGCATCGTCGATTTCGATCAGGACCACTGCATCGGTTGTGGCTATTGCATCACCGGTTGCCCGTTCAACATCCCGCGCATTTCGCAGAAGGATCACAAGGCCTACAAATGCACGCTGTGTTCCGATCGGGTTGCGGTAGGGCTGGAGCCGGCCTGCGTGAAAACCTGCCCGACCGGCGCGATCGTCTTCGGCACCAAGGAAGACATGCAAGAACACGCCGCCGAACGCATCGTCGACCTGAAAAGCCGTGGCTTTGAAAACGCTGGTTTGTACGACCCGGCAGGCGTTGGTGGCACTCACGTGATGTACGTGCTGCACCACGCCGACACGCCGAAAATCTACGCCGGTTTGCCGGACCATCCGGCGATCAGTCCGCTGGTGGGTTTGTGGAAAGGCATCAGCAAACCCCTCGGCCTGCTGGCGATGGGCGCGGCGGTGCTGGCCGGGTTCTTCCACTACGTGCGCATCGGCCCGAATCGTGTCGAGGAGGATGAGCATCCGGCGCCACCCGATACCTCGGTGCACGTGGTCGACCCGGCGGTGCACACCTTCGATCCACGCGGGGAGGAGCGGCCATGAGCAACAAGACGATCCTGCGTTACAGCGCCAACCAGCGCACCAATCACTGGCTGGTGGCGATCCTGTTTTTCATGGCCGGGTTGTCCGGGCTGGCGTTGTTTCATCCGTCGCTGTTCTGGCTGAGTAACCTGTTCGGCGGCGGCACCTGGACGCGGATCCTGCACCCGTACATGGGCATCGCCATGTTCGTGCTGTTCCTCGGCCTGGTGTTCAGCTTCTGGCGCACCAATTTCTTTATCGCCAATGACCGCCAGTGGCTGCGGCGGATCAACCGGGTGATGGTCAACGACGAAGAAAGCGTGCCGCCGGTGGGTAAATACAACGCCGGGCAGAAGTTGCTGTTCTGGACTTTACTGCTGTGCATGCTCGCGTTGCTGTTCACCGGGCTGGTGATCTGGCGCGCGTGGTTCAGCGCGTATTTCGGCATCAGCGTGATCCGCTGGGCCATGCTGTTGCATGCGCTGGCCGGGTTCGTGCTGGTGCTGAGCATCATCGTGCACATCTACGCCGGTTTGTGGATCAAGGGTTCGGTCGACGCCATGCTGCATGGCTGGGTCAGCCGGCCGTGGGCGAAGAAACACCATGAACTGTGGTACCGCGAGGTGACCCGCGACGAACAGCCTCGGGACCTGCCCGAGCGACCGCTGACGAAAAAGGGCTGACTTTTGCCAAGCATTCTTGAACCCGGGGAAATCGAGGCGGCGGCCAGTTCGCCGCCGTTTCTGTACCTGCCACCACGTAACCTGTTTGCCCTGCGTGCTGAGCGCCTTGAGCGTCTGGCCGAGGGCAATGGGTTGGCGGATTATCTGCGGCTGATGGCCGGATTGTGCCGGGCGCAGCAGCAGGTGTTCGACGATCCGCCGCTGACCGCGCCGTTTGATGCGCAGCGTTTCGAAGCCTGTCAGCAGCACGGTCTGCCGCCGTTCGCGGCAGACACCTTGGTGCGCGAGGATGCCTGGCAGCCGTGGCTGAATGCCTTGCTGCAGCGCTATGCGCCTGCGGATCAGCCAGCGGTGATCGACGCGCTGGATACTTTGCGCGGCGCCAGTCCCGGCCAGTTGCGCGCGTGGGCAGTGGCGCTGGTCAGCGGTCAATATTCGCTGGTGCCAGCGGCGCTGGTGCCGTTTCTCGGCGCGGCGCTGCAAACCGCCTGGAGCCACTGGCTGCTCAGCGTGCCGCAACTGCAACTGAAACCCGGCGACAGCCTCAGCCAATGCCCGGCCTGTGGTTCACCGGCCATGGCCGGGGTCATTCGCCATCGCGGCAAGCACAACGGTTTGCGCTATCTGGTGTGTTCGCTGTGCGCCTGCGAATGGCATGTGGTGCGTGTCAAGTGCGTGTATTGCGAGCGGAGCAAAGGCCTCGAGTACCTGAGCCAGGAAGACGATCGGCACAGCGCCGAACAGGCCCCGCTGCGCGCCGAAGTCTGCCCGAGCTGCAACAGCTACCTGAAATTGCTCTACCTGGAGAACGACGCCGAAGCCGAAGCGTTGTCGGCAGATCTCGGCAGTTTGCTGCTGGACATGCGTCTGGCCCAGGACGGCTATCAGCGTCTGGCGCCCAATCTGTTGCTGGCGCCGGGAGACGACTGACCAGCGCAAAATTGTGGGAGGGGGTATGGCCTAATCCCTGTGGGAGCTGGC
>NZ_RCNX01000094.1:0-9798 GCF_004307595.1 Pseudomonas sp. Sample_23 | reverse complement strand
ATTGTTTCAGTGAAATCAGGAGTGGCTGATGTCTTCCAGCGTTGCCCTGCGGTTGCCGTCCATTGATGGCTTGTTGCGTCACCCGGCGTGCGCGCCGTTGGCCGAGCGTTACGGCCGGGATTCTTTGCTGACGGGTCTGCGTCAGTTGCTTGATGAGCTGCGGCCTGGCGTATTGAGCGGACAATTGGCGGCGGTGGAAATCGGCGCCGAAGTGCTCGCCGGCCGCGTCGGCGAACGCTTGGCGCAACAGCAGCGCAGCCAGGTTCGCCGGGTATTCAACCTCACCGGTACGGTGCTGCACACCAATCTCGGCCGCGCCTTGCTGCCCGAGGAAGCCATCGAAGCGGTGCAAATGGCCGCACGCTATCCGCTCAATCTCGAATTCGATCTGGCCAGCGGCAAGCGCGGTGATCGTGACGACCTGATCGAAGGCCTGATCCGCGAACTGACCGGCGCCGAAGCCGTCACCGTGGTCAACAACAATGCCGCTGCCGTGCTGCTGACCCTCAACAGCCTCGGCGCGCGCAAGGAAGGCATCATCTCGCGTGGTGAGCTGATCGAAATCGGCGGCGCCTTTCGCATCCCCGACATCATGGCCCGCGCCGGCGTGCGCCTGCATGAAGTCGGCACCACCAACCGCACCCATGCCAGGGATTACCAAGCGGCAATCGGCCCGCGCAGCGGTTTGATCATGCGCGTGCATGCCAGCAACTACAGCATCGAAGGCTTCACCGCGCGGGTGCCGACTGCGGAACTGGCCGAGTTGGCTCACGCTCATGGCTTGCCGTTGCTGGAAGATCTGGGCAGCGGCAGTCTGCTCGACCTGACGCGCTGGGGCCTGCCGGCGGAACCGACGGTGCGGCAGGCGCTGCTCGATGGCGCCGACATCGTCACCTTCAGCGGCGACAAATTGCTCGGCGGGCCGCAGGCCGGATTGATTGTCGGGCGCAAAGAACTGATCGCGAAGATCAAGAAAAATCCATTGAAGCGTGCGCTGCGGGTCGACAAGTTGACCTTGGCCGCGCTGGAAGCGGTGCTCGGTCTCTACCGCGATCCGGATCGCCTCGTCGAGCGCCTGCCGAGCCTGCGCCTGCTGACCCGGCCGCAAGCCGACATTCATGCGCAGGCTGTGCGCTTGCAACCGTTGCTCGCCGATGCGTTGGGCGAGGTCTGGCAGGTCAGTGCAGTCGAGGCGTTGGGCATGATCGGCAGCGGCAGCCAACCGGTGGCGCGTCTGCCGAGCGCAGCGCTGTGTTGTCGCCCGCAAGTGTCCAAGCGCTGGCGCGGGCGCTATCTGCTCAATCTTGAAGTGGCATTGCGCGGTTTGCCGATCCCGGTGCTCGGGAGAATCGGCGACGATGCGCTGTGGCTCGATCTGCGTCAGCTCGACGATGAGCCAGCGTGGCTGGCGCAGTTGCCGCAATTGCAGGTCGACCGGTGATCGTCGGCACAGCGGGGCACATCGACCACGGCAAGACTTCGCTGTTGCAAGCGCTGACCGGGCAAACCGGCGATCGCCGCCCGCAGGAGCGCGAACGCGGCATGACCATCGACCTCGGTTATCTCTACGCCGAACTCGCAGCGGGCGCCGGGCTGACCGGCTTCATCGACGTACCCGGCCACGAAAAATTCACCCACAATATGCTCGCTGGTGCGCAGGGCATCGACCTGGTGTTGCTGGTGGTCGCGGCGGATGACGGCGTCATGCCGCAGACGCGAGAGCATCTGGCGATCGTCGAGCTGCTCGGCATCCCCCGCGCGCTGGTGGCGATCAGCAAATGCGACCGGGCGGGAGCGGGCAGGGTGGAAGAGGTGCAGCGCCAGGTGCTGGATCTGCTCGCGCCCGGGCCATTCGCCGATGCGCCGATTTTTACCGTGTCGAGCGTGAACGGGCAGGGCGTCGATGAGTTGCGCGCGGCGTTATTGCAGGCGCAAAACGAGGTGCTGGCGCGCAGTTGCGAGGGCGGCTTTCGCCTGGCGATTGATCGGGCGTTCAGCGTCCCCGGTGCGGGGATCGTGGTCACGGGCACAGCTTTGTCGGGCACGGTTGCGGTGGGCGACAAACTTGTCTTGGGGCCCGCGGGCAAATCGGTGCGCATCCGTGGCCTGCACGCGCAAAACCAGGCCGCCGAACAGGCCTTCGCCGGCCAACGCGTGGCGTTGAACCTCAGCGGCGAACGTCTGGAACTGGCGGAGATTCACCGTGGCCAATGGCTGCTGGCGGACTGGCTGCATGCGCCAACCCAGCGCATCGATATCGACTTTCAACTGTTGCCCGGCGAGCGCACCTTCGAACACTTTCACCCGGTGCATCTGCACCTTGGCACCCAGGATGTCATCGCCCGCGTCGCTTTATTGCAAGGCCCGCGCCTGAGCCCCGGCGGGCGCATGTTCGCGCAACTGCTGATCAACGCACCAGTGCACGCGGTAAAGGGCGATCGGCTGATCCTGCGCGACTCCAGTGCCCAGCGCACATTGGGCGGCGGCGTTGTGCTCGACCCGTTCGCCCCGGCGCGCCAACGCCGCAGCCCGGAACGCCTCGCGCAACTGCAAACCCTCGCTCTGAGTGTCAGCCTCGAACAAGCCTTGCCGGCACTGCTCAACCACAGCCCCGGCGGCCTCGACCCGCAACGCCTGGAACGCCAGTTCAACCGCCCGCGCGCGCAGTGGACGCTGGCGGAAAACATCCGCCTGATCGACACCCGTCAAGGCCCGCTGCTGTTCAACGTGCAGCGCTGGGGCCAGTTGAAATTCACTTTGCTCGAACAACTGGCGCGATTTCACGAACAAGAACCGGACCAGATGGGCCCGGACCGCGATCGTCTGCGCCGCTTCAGCGCTCTGGCACTGGAGCGCTCGACCTTCATCGGCCTGCTCGACGAACTGCTCAGCGCCGGCTCGATCCTCGCCAGCGGCCCCTGGCTGCACCTGCCCGACCATCAGGTGCGCCTGAATGCCGACGATGAAATCCTCTGGCAGCAATTACAGCCGCTGTTTGAACAGGCGGGTTTTGACCCGCCGTGGGTGCGCGACGCGGCGAAAATGCTCGGCGAAGACGACGCCAGCGTCCGCCTGCTACTGCGCAAACTCGCCCGCCTGGGCCTGATGCACCAAGTGGTACGCGACCTGTTCATCAGCGACATCGTCCTGCGGCAAATGGCAGCGCTGCTGCTGAAACTCGCCGAAGAAAACCCCGCGATTGAGGTGACAACTTTCCGTGATGCGCTAGGCTTGGGACGCAAACGCTGTATTCAGTATCTGGAATATTTCGACCGACTCGGCCTGACCCGCCGCCTCGGCGAATCCCGCCAGATCCGCCCAGACAACGCGCTGGCTGACGCCAGCGCACCCTGAGTTCAGGAAGACAATCGCGCCCGGTGGCGCGGCCGGGCTTCAAACCCGGTTGGGGACGGCATCCGTTCCCGGGCAGGTTCGACTCCGGCTGTCTTCCGCCAGTTTTTCTTTTCAACCACATCGTTGTAGTAAAAATGCTTGAAGTTAGATGTCTCTGGTAATATCAATTATATAGGTGGCGTCATTTCGGTATGGCCATTAATCGGATGTTATCCATTTTTACGGCTGTAGCGTAACTTATTGAAAGTCTTATTGTGGAGTAAGTGCTTGTTTCAGGTAGTCCCATGTAAAATTTTATTTCGACTTTTTTCCATGTGCCAGTGGTAGTTAATTGTATGCGTGGAAGCGTAATTGGATTTGGCTGTTCGTGGCCAAGAGTAACATGGCATACCGCTGTCCCCGGAACTAAATAGTCGAAGCTTAAACTGCATGGCTTGCCACTTTGTATATTTTGATATGACTTAGTTAGAATCAAGTCGTGCTCTTCATTAGAAAAGCGCGACTGAGCATAGTACTCGCCGCTTACGTTGATTATTGATCCATGCAAACTCCATCCATTCATGTCGTTATTCGTGAAGGTGGTCAGATCATCGAACCCCTTTTTGATCGTATACACTTTCTTCGGCAACGATTTGTACACACTTTCAGTTTTATCAAAAGAAACCTTCACCTCAATCTCAAGTGTCGAGTCGTCTTCCAACATCAGCAACTTGTCCAGTGGCACTGGATGGCGTATCCCACCCAAATCATCCGCCGTCACCTCTTTCCCTTTATATGCCTCCACAATAATTCCCGCACTGCCATCACGTTTGATTTCCCTATAAGTCAAATCAACCCGCTGTCCTACAGCTATGAACGGCCAAGCGGTCGTCCGCGTATGATCTGTCGCCAACAAATCCGCAGGATCCAGCACATCCCCCGTCACCCGGTCGATCGTCGGCGTGGGCAATCGAGGATCTGCGTCGGCAATGTCCTGCACGCTCAGTATCAACGGCAGGGAATCGCGCTTAGCCGATCCGGTTGTCTTGCTGTATTTCACAGTGACATTGCCACCGAAACTGTACGCAAGCACTTTGTTGTCCAGCGCAATCTCCTGCGTGCCCAGCACTTTGACCACGTGAGGCGGCGAGGTGTAGGAGCCGTCGGCAGGCGTGCCCGGGGCGGCGATCCAGCGCACTTGGATTACATCATCAAGCTGAATGGAAGGATCAAAGACCAGAGCGGTCAGCGCATCTTTCGCGGCAAGCGGATCCAGGCTGTTGCCTGGTGCCTGTTTGATTATGGGCGCTACCAGATCCGGCGCCGCTTCGCCGATGATCTCGGCCTCGGCCGTTCTGGAGTGCCCAACAACGGTGCCTGCCGGCCGTTCCAGCTCATAACGCACCTGCAAGCGCGCGCCGGAAGTCAGTTGATCGTTGGGTAGCTCCAGAATGCACGGTTGCAGCACTCCAAACTTGTCGGTGATCACGCCGAGTGCAGTAGGTTTCTCGGCCGAATCGTCCAACTTATAAAAGCCCCTCACCGTGTCGCCCTTTTGAAAATCGGGAGTAGTGGGAGCAACGACGATCAGTAGCGGCCGGCCCTCGAGTTTGTCGAGGTCCACAATCGCTGGATCGTCCATGTCATCGTCTGGATCCTCGCGCAGGATCGGCTGGGGAAGGAAGTTTCGCTCAAGGTCAATGTTGGCATGAATGTACTTCGACCACCGGTCCCGGTGAGTGGCGTTGGCCAGTTGATCGACCACCGTGTAGGAGAACGGGCAGTTGTTCATGCTGCCAATTTTTTGAAAGGTGTCGGGACCGATCAGCACCGAGAATGCCTTGCCCGCCTGTTCCGGCGTCACCGTGTGTTTGAAGGTCTGGCGATTGATCTCGTATTTCACCTGATCGTAGGCGCGGCAATGAGGGTAATCGAACGTCAGGAGTACGCCTTTGGCGGCCTGATCCTTGTCGATCACCGCCGGGTTGCCGAGCCCTTCGGGCAGACTGATCAGCAGCCCCGGATGATCACCGGTGCCAGGCACATCATTGCCGCCGGGCAACGTGTCGTTGTAGAGGGCCCACGCTTCGATGGACTTGCTGTCATTGCCGGCGACGTTTTTCAGAATGTATTGGATTGTGTTGATGACGCCGTCGTGAAGTGCCCTCTGGAACACGGTGAAGGTCATTCGCTCGTTGATGACTGGCTGTGGAACGCCGCTTTGCTCACCGTTGACGAAGAGTCTGATACTGCCATATTCACCAACGTCCGTAGGCGGATCGACCACCACCTGTACACCAGCGGCGTTGATTTCATCGCGCGTGAGGTCCGTGAATACCTTGAGCGGCAGGCCATAGGTGACTGTCGGTGGCTCTGCTGGCGGGTCAGTGATCACGTTCTCGGTGGCAACAGGAATTATCACCGGATACAGCGTCATGACCGTGTTGTCGGGTTGCGTCTTTTCCATGGCACACCTTCCTGATGAGACGGCCAGGGAGGGCTGGCCGGGATGGAGACATCAGATACCGGGCGGGGGACGTTGGCTACTGTCAGATCTGACAGTGGAGGGTGGTTTTGCGACGGATGGTAGGTCGCTGCGGATGCAGGTCGTGTGGGAGCGAGCCTGCTCGCGAATGCGGTTATTCAGTCGACATTTCAGTGATTGATACTCAGTCTTCGCGAGGAGGCTCTTCAAACGTCGCAGGATCTGTGTCCCACTATAAATTCCACCCCTTTTTCTGATAAGGCTTTATCAGCTCCAACGTATGTCATCAAAATAAAGTCCTCCGCCTGCTTCCCCTGTTGTATCTATTTCAAAGTAAGCAACGTAACGCCCCGCGGGCGCATCAAACCCGAATCGCTCGAAATTGTTGCCAATCAGCGGAAGTTTCCTAGCGTCGAATAACTGCTCACTAGCATCAAAAAAATAGATGTTGTTGATTGAATGGGCGTTGTGAAATAAGAACTCTATTTTTCTGGCGGAACCCGGTAAGCCAAATTTTCCGCGTGAGTGTCTTTTAAGGAATAGTATATGATTTCCACTCCTGTTTTCGATAAATGAAAACTCTCTACCCTCCAGAAGAGTAAAAGATAATCCACTTTTGAAATGTGCGGGTGTGTTTATCAAGAATTTTTGAACTGGTTCAGTCTGCCAGTTTTCAAAGCCGGAGACAGCATCAAGCGTCTTGATTGTGTAAATTCTTCTAGGGAAAGTCACTGTTTCCGCTTCCACTTGGCTGCCTGTCAATCCAGCTTTGAACTCCATAATTAAATTACTTCCATTTTTTAGGTTTTTCAGTACTGCAAGAGGAACTGCTTGCGTGTAATAACCTTGGGAGATCCAGGTGGAGTTGGTTTTTCCAGCAGGCGGTTGCCAGAACGTCTGGGTGTATAACGTGTTATCAGTGTTGGTCCCCTCCAGTCGCAGCCATACGTATTGCTCCAGAGCTATGTAAGGGTAACTGTTAACTCGCATGGTAACCTCGCTAGGCTGCTGACTAATGTCCAGCTCAGGTCCCTCGCCCCCATTGGCTGCTTGTATAATGAAAGGCCTGCCCATCGCTGGGTCTTCATTCGCAATTGACTGCACCGTCAGCGTCGAAGGTAAGGAATTATACGGCTTCCCGTTAATTGCCACGAAGTAACTTACCACTACCGATTTGCCCAGGTTATTAGGCACCACTGTGTTTGGAATCGAAACCTCATGAGGCCCGGCAGTACTCAGGTTGATCGGGGTGGTAGTGTGGCTGCCGCCACCGGCGGTGCCGGACCAAGTTACGCTCAATTGCGCGCCGATGAGCAATGGGTTGGCCGGGATAATCGCTGTAAGCATGTCTTTGGCAGCGAACGGGCTGAGGATGTTGTCGGGCGCTTCTTTGATGGCTGGAGCTTTAAAGTCCAGCATCGCTTCGCCAATGACCTCGGCCTCGGCCGTTCTGGAGTGCCCAACAACGGTGCCTGCCGGCCGTTCCAGCTCATAACGCACCTGCAAGCGCGCGCCGGAAGTCAGTTGATCGTTGGGTAGCTCCAGAATGCACGGTTGCAGCACTCCAAACTTGTCGGTGATCACGCCGAGTGCAGTAGGTTTCTCGGCCGAATCGTCCAACTTATAAAAGCCCCTCACCGTGTCGCCCTTTTGAAAATCGGGAGTAGTGGGAGCAACGACGATCAGTAGCGGCCGGCCCTCGAGTTTGTCGAGGTCCACAATCGCTGGATCGTCCATGTCATCGTCTGGATCCTCGCGCAGGATCGGCTGGGGAAGGAAGTTTCGCTCAAGGTCAATGTTGGCATGAATGTACTTCGACCACCGGTCCCGGTGAGTGGCGTTGGCCAGTTGATCGACCACCGTGTAGGAGAACGGGCAGTTGTTCATGCTGCCAATTTTTTGAAAGGTGTCGGGACCGATCAGCACCGAGAATGCCTTGCCCGCCTGTTCCGGCGTCACCGTGTGTTTGAAGGTCTGGCGATTGATCTCGTATTTCACCTGATCGTAGGCGCGGCAATGAGGGTAATCGAACGTCAGGAGTACGCCTTTGGCGGCCTGATCCTTGTCGATCACCGCCGGGTTGCCGAGCCCTTCGGGCAGACTGATCAGCAGCCCCGGATGATCACCGGTGCCAGGCACATCATTGCCGCCGGGCAACGTGTCGTTGTAGAGGGCCCACGCTTCGATGGACTTGCTGTCATTGCCGGCGACGTTTTTCAGAATGTATTGGATTGTGTTGATGACGCCGTCGTGAAGTGCCCTCTGGAACACGGTGAAGGTCATTCGCTCGTTGATGACTGGCTGTGGAACGCCGCTTTGCTCACCGTTGACGAAGAGTCTGATACTGCCATATTCACCAACGTCCGTAGGCGGATCGACCACCACCTGTACACCAGCGGCGTTGATTTCATCGCGCGTGAGGTCCGTGAATACCTTGAGCGGCAGGCCATAGGTGACTGTCGGTGGCTCTGCTGGCGGGTCAGTGATCACGTTCTCGGTGGCAACAGGAATTATCACCGGATACAGCGTCATGACAGTGTTGTCGGGTTGCGTCTTTTCCATGGCACACCTTCCTGATGAGATGGCCAGGGAGGGCTGGCCGGGATGGAGACATCAGATACCGGGCTGGAGAAGTTCGCTACTGTCAGATCTGACAGTTGAAAGTGGGTTTGCGACGGACGGTAGGTCTGCACTCGGAGATGCGCAGGCCGATGCCGACGCACAATCAGCGGCGCGGCCGGGCTTCAAACCCGGTTGGAGACGGCATCCGTTCCCGCGCAGGTTCGACTCCGGCTGTCTTCCGCCAGTCTCCCAAAAGCAAAGATCGCAGCCTTCGGCAGCTTCTACATCGATTTGTAGGAGCTGCCGAAGGCTGCGATCTTTTGATTTTCGGTGATACGAGAAGGTTAGAGATTACGCTGCGCTTCCATCCGGTCATGCAAGATTCTGATTATCGCGATCCCATAGGCGGTGATTCGAAAAATAAATCACGTGACTCTCCACGCTGCAGCGTCGGTAACCGGGGCGGATCGCGTCGCATGCGGGTGCTGTTTTGGGACGATCAGCCAATTGCTCGAAAGACGCAGTCAGGATGTCGATGTAGCGATTGGCCTGATCCAAACCCCATTGTTGAGCTGTATAGGTCCAGATAGCCTCAAGATCCGCTTCGGCGGCGGGGGTAAGTCGGTATTCAGCCATGCGCCCTCAACATTCTCTTTTTGAAAGCATCAGCATCGAATGGCCGGGGGGCACCACTGGATTCTCCTTCTCGAAGGGCTGCGCGGACGGCTTCCAGTTCAGCGTTTCGCTCTTGCTCTCGACGGATCAAATCGCGGATATATTCGCTGTCGTTGGTGTAATGTCCCGCTTCTATTTGAGCTTTGATCCAATGGTCTTGCTGGTCAGTCACGGTTATGGTTTTTCGTACGGTAGCCATGGTCGGGCCTTTTGCGGGTGGGGAACTTTGCGCAAATTATCATACTAATGGTGCGCTAACGAGTATGAGCCTAGCCGTTACAAGAACGAATCACAGCCTTCGGCAGCTCATGCGTATATCACTTGAGCTGCCGCAGGCTGCATTTTCAGACCCGCGACCGAAGCTGCTGCCCGAGCACATCCATCGGGTTAAATAATCCTTCCCCTTTGTGATCGCGAGCAGGCTCGCTACCACAGTTTCCTTCAGTGGTCGCAAAGTTTGCGTCCGACCAAGATCAATGTGGGAGCGAGCCTGCTCGCGAAGAGGCCGGCACGGGCATCGCATAACTCAGCCGGCCCGCATTACCCCGGCAACTCCAGATTATCCAGCACCCGGTTCACCGCCAACTCCCCAAGCATGATCAACTGCGCAATCCCCATTAGCGTCCTTCGCTGCGATGGCTTTACCAGCCCCGCGAATTCCTGGGCGATGGTTTTGGCCGAGGCGAGGGTTTCGCAGGCGTTGGCCAGCAGGTCTTCGTTTTTGGTGTCGGCGGTGACGGCGT
>NZ_RCNX01000071.1:0-16635 GCF_004307595.1 Pseudomonas sp. Sample_23 | reverse complement strand
TCAGCGCCGCGCCACATCCGAAAAATAGAACTTGTCCAGCGTATGCCGCGATTCGGTGTATTCGAACTGGCGGCCGTCCTGCAGGAAGGTCTGGTTGCTGACCACGATGACATGGCTCTGGCCGTCGAGGTCCAGGTGTTGTTGGTCGTCCTTGCTGGACGGTACGGCTTCGATGGTGCGCTGGGCGTAGGCGATCTGCAGTTGCAGGGTCTGTTCGATGTGGGCGTAGATCGAATGTTCGGCAATGTCTGCTGACAGGTCGGGGATCACGTCGCTGACGAAGTGGTTGATGTCGAGGATGACGCGTTTGCCGTCGATGCGCCGTACCCGCTTGATCCGGGTGATCGGGCTGCCGGGTTCGGCATTGATATGTTCAAGCAATGCACCTTCAAGCGGCACCTGACACATCTCGACCACTTCGGTGCTGACGTCGTTGCCCAGTCGCGGGTGGGTCTCCTGGAAGCTGACGATGCCGCCGAGCTGGAATTCGATCGGGTTGGTCGACAGCACGAACGCGCCTTTGCCGTGAATCTTCTGAGCGAAACCGCGCTCCTGCAACTGGTCGATGGCCTTGCGCACCGTGCCACGGCTGGCCTGATAGGTGTCCATCAGTTCGGTTTCGGAAGGCAGCCGGGCGCCGCGCTCCAGGCGCTGGGTGGTGATACTGGCAAGCAAATCGCTGTAGATCTGGTTGTATTTGCTCATGGCTGGACTCTGTGCCGACGGTGCTCAAAACCCCGAACCTTAAGGGCAGGGTAGGGGTTTGTCCATGCGGACGAAGGAAAACATCTTAGGTCAGAGTAGGAAGAATCCGCGTTTTTCTGACGTTCATCCACGGATGCAAACTCGTACAGACGAGTTGTTGCATTAACTCGTACAGACGAGTATTTTTCGTTTCGGCGTGCTGCCAATAACAACAATCCACGACGGAAGAACAAGCATGAGCCATGACTATCCGAACATCGCCAAGGAGCTGCTGGAAAGCCTCGGTGGCCGTGACAACATCGAGCAGGCGGCGCATTGCGTCACGCGTTTGCGCCTGGCGCTGAAGAACCCCGCGCTGGTGAATGTGGCCGCGCTCAATGGCGTCGATCTGGTCAAGGGTTCGTTCTTCACCGGCGGGTTGTACCAAGTGGTCATCGGCCCGGGTGATGTTGAAAAGGTTTATGCCGAACTGCGCCAGCAGACAGGCCTTGCGGCGTCGACCATCGCCGACGTTAAACAGAAAAGCGCCGAGAAGATCAACGCCATGCAGCGGCTGGTGCGGGTGTTTTCCGATGTGTTCATGCCGATCCTGCCGGCGCTGATCATTGCCGGCCTGTTGATGGGCATCAACAACCTGCTCGGCGCCAAGGGCATGTTCATCGAGGGCCAGACCCTGCTCGATGCCTATCCCAACCTCGACGGGTTGTGGAGCCTGATCAATCTGATGGCCAACACCTCATTCGTGTTCCTTCCGGCGCTGGTCGGCTGGTCGGCGGCCAAGCGTTTCGGCGGCAGCGAAATCCTCGGCATTGTCCTCGGTCTGATGCTGGTGCACCCAGACCTGCTCAACGCCTGGAATTACGGCAAGGCCGTGGCCGGGCTGGATGGGCAGCAACTGCCGTACTTCGACATCCTCGGTCTGTTTCAGGTGGAAAAGGTCGGTTACCAGGGGCAGATCCTGCCGATCCTGCTGGCGGCGTACGTAATGAGCGTGATCGAAAAATGGCTGCGCGCACGCGTGCCCAACGCGGTGCAGTTGCTGGTGGTGCCGATCACCACCATCGTTGTCACTGGCGTGCTGGCGTTGGCGATCATCGGTCCGGTGACCCGGCATATCGGCATCTACATCACCGAAGGGCTGGTGATGCTGTTCGATCTGGCGCCGCTGGTGGGCGGTCTGATTTTCGGCCTGTTGTATGCGCCGCTGGTGATCACCGGCATGCACCACATGTTCCTCGCCGTGGACCTGCAATTGATTTCGAGCCAGGGCGGCACGTTCATCTGGCCGATGATTGTCATGTCCAATCTGGCGCAGGGCAGTGCGGCATTGGCGGTGTTCTGGATGACGCGCAATGCGCGGGACAAGAGCATGGCCTCGACCTCGGCGATTTCTGCGTATTTCGGCATCACCGAGCCGGCGATGTTCGGCGTCAACCTGCGCTACAAGTTTCCGTTCTACGCCGCGCTGGCCGGTTCGGCGCTGGGTTGCATGTTCCTCTCACTGAACAAGATCCAGGCCTCGGCCATCGGCGTCGGTGGCTTGCCCGGTTTCATCTCGATCATTCCGCAGTTCATCCCGATGTTCGTCATCGGGATGCTGATCGCCATGCTCGTGCCGTTTGCCCTGACCTGCGTGCTGAGCATGAAGATCGTCCGTCCGGGTTACCGGGTTGCCTGAAATCAATAAAGGAGTCGCGCCATGCAAGACTGGCAACGTTCGGTGATCTACCAGATCTACCCGAAGAGCTTTCACAGCCATGCGGGCAACGCCACTGGCGATCTGCTCGGCATCGTCGCCAAGCTCGATTATCTGCAATGGCTGGGAGTCGATTACCTGTGGATCACGCCGTTCCTGCGCTCGCCGCAGCGCGATAACGGCTACGACATCAGCGACTACTACGCGGTCGATCCGAGTTACGGCAGCATGGCCGACTGTGAGCTGCTGATTGCCGAAGCGGGCAAGCGCGGGATCAAGCTGATGCTCGACATCGTGGTCAACCACACCTCGATCGAGCACGTCTGGTTCCAGCAGGCGCGCAGCAGCCTCGACAATCCTTACCGCGACTTTTATATCTGGCGCGACCAGCCGAACAACTGGGAATCCAAATTCGGCGGCTCGGCCTGGGAGTACGAAGCGCAGACCGGCCAGTACTATCTGCACCTGTTCGACCACACCCAGGCCGACCTCAATTGGGACAACCCCAAGGTCCGCGACGAAGTGTTCAAGATGATGCGTTTCTGGCGCGACAAAGGCGTCGGTGGCTTTCGTCTGGACGTGATCAATCTGATCTCGAAACCGGCGGACTTCCCCGAGGACGACAGCGACGGTCGGCGCTTCTACACCGATGGGCCTAACGTGCATGCGTACTTGCAGCAAATGCACCGCGAAGTCTTCGAAGGGCATGAGCTGATCAACGTCGGCGAGATGTCCTCGACCCGCCTCGAACACTGCATCCGCTACTCCAATCCGCAGTCGAAAGAACTGTCGATGACCTTCAACTTTCATCACCTGAAGGTCGATTACCCGAATCTGCAGAAGTGGGTGCGCGCCGATTTCGATTTCCTCCAGCTCAAGCAGATTCTCTCCGACTGGCAGACCGGCATGCAGGCGGGCGGCGGCTGGAATGCGCTGTTCTGGTGTAACCACGATCAGCCACGCGTGGTCTCGCGGTTCGGCAATGACGGCGAATACCGCGAGCTGTCGGCGAAGATGCTCGGCACTGCGCTGCACTTTCTGCAGGGCACGCCCTTCGTTTATCAGGGCGAAGAATTGGGAATGACCAATCCGGGGTTCGAGAGCATCGAGCAATACCGTGACGTCGAAACCCTGAATATCTTTCGCCTCAAGCGTGAAGCCGGCACCAGCGACCTCGACAACATGGCGGCGATCATGCAGAAGTCCCGCGACAACGGGCGAACGCCGATGCACTGGCACGCCGGGCACAACGCCGGCTTCACGCGCAGCGAACCATGGATTGGCGTGCCGGCCAATGCCGCACAGATCAATGTCGCGCATCAACTGCACGACCCGGAATCGGTGCTGCATCACTATCGGCGCCTGATCGCTTTACGCCGCACTGAAGCGTTGATCTCCGATGGCATCTATCGCCAGTTGTTGCCGGAGCATCCACAGGTCTGGGCGTACCTGCGCGAGGGGACGGGCGAACGCCTGTTAGTGGTGAACAACTTCTATGGGACTGCCTGTGAGGTCGAGCTACCGGCACTGATCGACGAAGCCCAGGAGCAGCGCCTGTTGATCAGCAACTACCCGGACTGCCCGCAACGCTCGCGTTTGCTGCAGTTGCGACCTTACGAATCCTTCGTGCTGCACCTGACCGACCCCTGATTTTTTAACTGAATAACAACCTTTGAAAAAACACGCAGAACGCTGCGCGGGGGATTTGTGCGCGCTGAATTCCTGCAACCACACAATAAAAACAACGGGTGGCATATATGAGAGCAACCATAAATTACAGTCTGGCAATCGCGGGGATTTGTCTGGCGATGCCTACGTCATCACATGCGCTGGAGTTCGGCGGCTATCTGCGCAGCGGGGTTGGTACATCGGTCAACAGCAGCAGCCAGTCGTGTTTCCAGTTGCCCGGCGCGCAGACCAAATATCGCCTCGGTAACGAGTGCGAGCAGTACGGTGAGCTCGAGCTGCGCCAGGATCTGTACACCCTCGACGACGGCTCGGTGCTGAGCGTCGACGGCATGGCCTCGCTGTATAACCGCTACGACCGCAGCCTGACGTTCAAGGAGGACAACGGCTCGATTCGTTTGCCGCAGGCGTATGCGCAATGGTCGGCGATGCCCGCGCTCAACGGCGGCTCGCTGTGGGCAGGGCGGCGTTACTACAAACGTAACGACATCCATATTTCCGATTTCTATTACTGGAACCAGAGCGCCACCGGGGCAGGCATTGAAGACGTGTTGCTCGGCGGCCTGAAATACAGCTACGCCTTTTCGCGCAAGGACAACCTTTACCAAAAGGATTACATCAACCGCCACGACTTCAATGTCGGCGGTTTCAACAGTAACCCGGGCGGTGAACTGGAGTTCGGCCTGAGTTACATCGACAAGCCCGACAGCCGCGATGCCCACCGTGGCTGGGCGATTACCACTCAGCACGTGCAGCAGGACTTTCTCGGTGGCAAGAACAAACTTGCGCTGCAATACGGTGAAGGGCCGGGCACCGGATTGGGCTATACCGGTAACGTCAGGCTTGATGACCGCAACAAGAGCTATCGCATCGTCGAGTTCTTCGACTGGCAACTGACGCCGCGTTTTGGCGGGCAAGTGCAGGCGGTGTATCAAAAGGATATTCGTCAGGGCGGCGCCGACCAGAACTGGCTGTCACTCGGCGTGCGCCCGGCCTATGCGCTGAGCGAGCAGTTCAAACTGGTGACCGAACTGGGGCACGATCAGGTCGAGGCGGCGGACGGCACGCGCAAGCTGAGCAAGTTCACCTTCGCGCCGACCTGGTCACCGAAAGGCCCGGAATTCTGGGCGCGGCCCGAAGTACGTCTGTATTACACCTATGCCAGCTGGAACCAGGCAGCCAAGCGTGCCGCCAACCTGTTGGCCAAAGGCTCGGCACTGTCCGATACGGGCGCCTTCGGCAACGCGCGGCACGGCGCCAATGTCGGTTTGCAGGTTGAATACTGGTGGAAATAAGCAAGGCGGCTGCGACCGCTCATTCAATGAATACAAGCTCAGGTGATGTCATGGCCACACCCCAACAATTGCAGCTGCTGGCTCCTTTATCCGGCGTGCTGATGGCGCTGGACCAGGTGCCCGACCCGGTGTTTTCCGGGCGGATCATCGGCGACGGTTTGTGCATCGACCCGACTTCGTCAACGCTCTGCGCACCGTTGGCCGGTGTGGTCAGCGACGTGCAGGCCAGCGGGCACGCGCTCACCATCACCAGTGACGCGGGTGTTCAGGTGTTGATGCATATCGGCCTGGACACGGTGAATCTCGCCGGCGAAGGATTCACCCGCCGCGTTGAAGCGGGGCAGCGGGTCGAAGCAGGGCAGGCGCTGATCGACTTCGATGCTGACTACATTGCCCTGCACGCGCGCAGTTTGTTGACCTTGATGCTGGTGGTCAGCGGCGAGCCGTTCGATTCACTCGTTGGCTCAACCGGGTTGGTCGAGGTGGGCCAGCCAGTGCTGGACGTCGTGGTCGGCGCAGCCGTCGGCGAACATCCAGCGCCGGTGCCGGGCGACGCGGTGTTCTCGCAGCCGATCCATCTGCCCAATCCCAATGGTCTGCACGCGCGGCCGGCGGCAGTATTTGCCCAGGCGGCCAAAGCATTTTCAGCGACCATTCATCTGCACAAGCTGCACGCGCAAGCCAACGGCAAATCCCTGGTGGCAATCATGGCGTTGCAGACGGCCCATGGCGACAGCGTGCAAGTCAGCGCCGAAGGTGAAGATGCCGAAGTAGCGGTCGCAGCGCTGACACGCTTGCTGAGCGAAGGCTGCGGCGAAGCGGTGACAGCGCCCGCACCGGTCGAAGCCGATGCAGCAGAAATGCCGAACATCCTGCGTGGTGTCTGCGCCTCGCCCGGTTCGGCGTTGGGACAAGTCATGCAGATCGTCGAAGCGTCGCTTCTGATCAACGAGTTCGGCGCCGAGCCGCCAGTTGAACTGGAGGCGTTGAGCCAGGCCCTGATCGAAGCCGACATGGCCCTGCAACATCTGCGCGACACCGCCAGCGGCCAGGCGCAAGCGGAGATCTTCAAGGCGCATCAGGAACTGCTCGCCGACCCGAGTCTGCTGGATCAGGCCCGGGCGCTGATCGACGCGGGCAACAGCGCGGCGTTTGCCTGGAAGACCAGCACCGATGCAACGGCGGCGATGTTTCGCTCGCTGGGCAATGCCTTGCTGGCTGAGCGCGCGGCGGATCTGGATGATGTCGGCAAGCGCGTGCTGAAGCTGATCCTCGGTGTTCACGAGCAGACGCTGGAGTTGCCGGACGACACCATTCTGATCGCCGATCAGCTGACCCCTTCCCAGACCGCCGGGCTCGATACGCGCAAGGTGCTCGGGTTTGCCACCGTTGGCGGCGGCGCCACCAGCCATGTCGCGATCCTCGCGCGAGCCTGTGGCTTGCCGGCGATCTGTGGCATGCCATTGCAAATGCTCGGGCTCGGCAACGGCACGCGGGTGCTGCTCGATGCCGACAAAGGCGAATTGCAGTTGCACCCGGACGCCGAGTCCATCGATCAATTGCGCACGCGGCATGAGCGTCAGCGCCAGCGTCATCAGCAGGAACTGGCGCAGGCCAGCGAGGCGGCTTGTACCCGTGACGGTCAGCACATCGAAGTCACCGCCAACGTTGCCTCGCAGGAAGAAACCGCCCAGGCCATGGAGCTGGGCGCCAATGGTGTGGGGCTGCTGCGTTCGGAGTTTCTCTACCTCGGCCGCCAGCAAGCGCCGAGCCATGACGAACAGGTGGCCACTTATAGCGCCATCGCGCGCACCATCGGGCCGGCACACAATCTGGTGGTGCGCACCCTCGATGTCGGTGGCGACAAACCGCTGGCCTACGTGCCGATGGACAGCGAAACCAATCCCTTCCTTGGTTTGCGCGGCATTCGCCTGTGCCTTGAGCGACCGCAACTGTTGCGTGAGCAGTTCCGCGCAATCCTCGCCTGCTGTGAGCTGACGCGTTTGCACATCATGTTGCCGATGGTCACGAATTTGGCCGAACTGCGTCTGGCGCGGCAGATTCTCGAGCAAGAAGCGCGCGTGCTGGGCCTGGCGCATCTGCCAAAGCTGGGAATCATGATCGAAGTGCCTGCCGCTGCGCTGATGGCCGATGTGCTGGCGCCGCACGTGGACTTTTTCTCCATCGGCACCAACGACCTCACTCAATACACCCTGGCCATGGACCGCGATCATCCGCGTCTGGCCAGTCAGGCGGACAGCTTTCACCCTTCGGTGCTGCGCCTGATCGCGATGACGGTGAAGGCTGCGCATGCCCACGGCAAATGGGTCGGCGTCTGCGGTGCGATGGCGTCTGAACGCCTTGCCGTGCCGCTGCTGCTGGGGCTGGGTGTGGATGAGCTGTCGGTGAGCGTGCCGTTGATTCCGGCGATCAAGTCGGCGGTCCGCGAAGTGGATCTGGCCGACTGTCGAATCATCGCCGAACAGGTTTCGAACCTGGAAAGCGCCGCCGACGTGCGCGCAGCCTTGCAGCAGTTTCATGGGGCGAAAGTCGATGCCTCACCGGTTATGGAGAATTGAACATGTTCGACAAATTGCAGCAGGCATTCTGGAAAGCACTGACGCCGGATCTGGTACCGGATGAGGCAAACATTACCGCCGATGCGGTTGCCGGCTTGAACGCCGAGATCGTCGCCGCGCTGGGCGGTGTGGATAACCTCAAGTCGCAGCAACCGCTGGCGCTGACCCGGGTGCGCGTCACGCTGCACGACGCGGCCTGTGTCGACCGTCAGGCGTTGAGTATGGCCGGTGTGTCGGGCGTCATGTGCCTTGAGGGCGGTGTGCTGCACCTGATTATCGGGCTGCGCGCATAAGGCAGAAAAGACGTGCGGCCGCAGGTCGCCCTTACTGTTTCTCAACTGCGGGTGTATCGTATTCGCCTTTTTGCGGATCCCTCGGGGTCCGTCGCTGATACGTGAGGTAGTTGAGTTCATGTCCTTTACCCGTCGCCAAATCCTCGGTGGCCTGGCCGGTCTTGTTGTCGTTGGCGTGGGCGCGGGAGGCGCGTCGCGTTACTGGCTGGGCAAGATGGCCGACGCCGAGGCCGGCCACGACTATGAACTGATCGCCGCGCCGCTCGACGTCGAGCTGGTGCCGGGGCACAAGACCGAAGCCTGGGCGTTCGGCCCGTCGGCGCCGGGCACCGAGTTGCGTGTACGCCAGGGTGAATGGCTGCGGGTGCGTTTCATCAATCACCTGCCGGTGGCGACCACCATCCACTGGCACGGCATCCGCCTGCCGCTGGAAATGGACGGCGTGCCTTATGTGTCGCAACTGCCGGTATTGCCGGGCGAATACTTCGACTACAAATTCCGCGTGCCGGACGCCGGCAGCTACTGGTATCACCCGCATGTCAGCAGCAGCGAGGAACTGGGGCGCGGGCTGGTCGGGCCGCTGATCATCGAAGAACGCGAGCCGACCGGGTTCAAGTATGAGAAAACCCTGAGCCTGAAGAACTGGCACATTGACGAGCAAGGCCAGTTCGTCGAGTTCAGCATCCCCCGCGAAGCGGCCCGTGGCGGTACCGCCGGGCGCCTGTCGACGATCAATGGTGTGCCGTTGCCGGTGATTGATCTGCCGGCCGGGCAGATCACCCGGGTGCGTCTGCTTAACCTCGACAACACCCTGACCTATCGCATCAACATCCCCGGTGTCGAAGCGAAGATCTACGCACTCGATGGCAACCCGGTCGAGCCCCGCCCGTTGGGCAAGGAATACTGGCTCGGCCCCGGCATGCGCATTTGCCTGGCGATCAAGGCGCCGGCGGCGGGTGAAGAGTTGTCGCTGCGTAACGGCCCGGTGCGTCTGGGCACGCTACGTTCAGTCGCCAACACCGACGCGCCGACGGACTGGCCGAAAGCCCTGCCGGCCAACCCGGTGGCCGAGCCGGATCTGGCCAATGCGGAGAAACTCAACTTCAATTTCGAATGGGTCGGCTCGGTCTCGGTGAACACCGAAAACGGCAAACCGCCGAGCCTGTGGCAGATCAACGGCAAGGCCTGGGACATCACCGACAAGACCTGTGCTGACCGACCGATTGCCAGCCTGAAACTGGGTCAGAGCTATATTTTCGAATTGAAGAACATGACCCAGTACCAGCACCCGATCCACCTGCACGGCATGAGCTTCAAGGTGATCGCGTCGAACCGGCACAAAGTCATTCCGTATTTCACCGACACCTATCTGCTGGGCAAGAACGAGCGTGCGCAAGTGGCGCTGGTGGCAGATAACCCGGGGGTATGGATGTTCCACTGCCATGTCATCGACCACATGGAAACCGGCCTGATGGCCGCGATCGAGGTGAAATGATGCGCCAGATCCGCCCGGCGGCGATCATCGACCGCAGCCGCGACCGCGACTTCATGCGCGAAGCCCTGACCCTCGCCGCACAGGGCGCCGCCCTCGGTGAGGTGCCGGTGGGCGCGGTGCTGGTGCAGGATGGCGCGATCATCGGTCGCGGCTTCAATTGCCCAATCAGCACCAGCGACCCGAGTGCCCATGCGGAAATGGTCGCGATCCGCGCCGCCGCGCAGGCGGTGGATAACTATCGCCTGCCGGGCAGCACGCTGTATGTGACGCTGGAACCGTGCAGCATGTGCGCCGGGCTGATCGTGCATTCGCGAGTGGCGCGGGTGGTGTATGGCGCGCTGGAACCCAAGGCCGGGATTGTGCAGAGTCAGGGACAGTTTTTTACCCAGGGCTTTTTGAATCACCGGGTGTTGTATGAGGGCGGGGTGCTGGCTGAAGAATGTGGTGCGGTGCTGACCGAGTTTTTCCGCGCCAGACGCACCAAAAGCCCCTCACCCTAACCCTCTCCCAGAGGGAGAGGGGACCGACCGAGTTGGATGGACCAAATCCGCCGACCTGAAATACCGAGTCGGACGCAAGTTTTGAAAAGCTCAATAATCAGCTCCCTCTCCCTGGGGAGAGGGCTGGGGTGAGGGGGTAGGCCCACCGCGGTCATGGGAAAATACGCTTACTTCCTGGCGACGATAACCGCACGCATCGGTGCCGGCAGCCCTTCAATGGTTTTGCTGTGATCCTCAGGATCCAGAAAATCACTCAGCGACTGATACTTCATCCACTCCGTCCCGCGTTGTTCTTCCACCGTCGTGGTACTGACATCCACACAACGAATATCGCTGAATCCGGCTCTGCGCAGCCACAATTCCAGCGCCGGCACCGACGGCAAAAACCACACGTTGCGCATCTGCGCGTAGCGATCTTCCGGCACCAGCACTTGGTGCTTGTCGCCTTCGACCACCAGGGTTTCCAGCACCAGTTCCCCACCCTTGACCAGGCAATCCTTCAGCGCCAGCAAATGCTCGATTGGCGAGCGACGGTGATAGAAGACGCCCATGGAAAAAACCGTGTCAAAGCCTTCCAGATTCGGCGGCAGGTCTTCGAACGGGAACGGCAGGTGCCAGGCATTCGGCTCGGACAGGTAACGTTGCACGGCCTGGAACTGGCAGAAGAACAGCCAGTTCGGGTCGACCCCGATCACGCTGTCGGCACCGGCGCCGAGCATGCGCCACATGTAGTAGCCGTTGCCGCAGCCGACATCGAGAATGCGTTTGCCCTTCAGGTCGAGGTGTGGGGAGACCCGCGACCACTTCCAGTCCGAGCGCCATTCGGTGTCGACATGCACACCGAACAGATCGAACGGCCCTTTGCGCCATGGCGAGAGGCCCATCAGCGCGGTGCGCATCTGTGCGCGGGTGTCGTCGTCGCAATCGGTGTCGAGTTTCAGGCCGTTGAGCAGGTCGATTTCGCTTGGCTGGATCTTCGGCAAGGCGTCCAGCGCACTTTGCCAGCGCTCCAGATCGCCGTGGCCTTTCTCCATTTTCTTGTCGAGTTGCGCTTGCAGGGTGTTGGCCCATTCGGCCAGCGGAGTACCGGCCAGACGGCGGGCGAGGGGAGACAGATCAATCATGGCAAGGCAATCAACGAGGCAAAGTTAAGACACTGGAACCACGGCACGACTTTCGAGAACCCGGCGGCCAGCAGGCGTTCGCGGTGTTCTTCGAGGCTGTCGGGCTTCATGACGTTTTCGATGGCGCTGCGCTTCTGGGCGATTTCCAGTTCGCTGTAGCCGTTGGCGCGTTTGAACGCCACGTGCAGATCGGTGAGCAGCGCGTGCTCTTCGGCATCGTTGAAGCGCAGCTTCTCCGAGAGAATCAGCGCGCCGCCGGGCAACAACGATTGGCGAATGCGCGAGAGCAACGCGGTGCGCTGGTCCGGGGCGATGAATTGCAGGGTGAAGTTCAGCGCCACCACCGAGGCCGGTTGAAACTCCAGCGCGAGGATATCGCCCTCGATCACCTCGACTGGCAGCAATTCCTGAAACATCGAATCCTGACCGTTGAGGTATTCCCGGCAACGCTCGACCATCGCCGCCGAGTTATCCACAGCGATCACCCGGCAACCGTCGGTGCGCACATGACGGCGCAGGGCTTGCGTGACTGCGCCGAGCGACGAGCCGAGGTCGTAGAGCACGCTGTTCGGCTGGGCGAACTGCGCCGCGAGCACGCCGAGGTTTTCGACGATGGTCGGGTAACCCGGCACCGAGCGCTTGATCATGTCCGGGAACACCCGCACCACGTCTTCATTGAAGGCGAAGTCAGGCACCTGGGCCAAAGGCTGGGCGAATAGGCGATCGGGTTCTTTGCTCACGGCGGCGTCCGGCGGTGTCGGTGGAAAAGGCCGGCATTTTAGCCAAAGTGGCGCGGGGATGCTTGGGTTGTCTGATAAAGCACCGAGACGGGTGTAATTTCTCGCCGTCAGGGATATGGCTTTCGCGAGCAGGCTCGCTCCCACAGGGGATCGCGGTGTCCTGTGGGAGCGAGGCTGCTCGCGAAGAGGCCAGCGCGGTTTCCCGCCGTCAGTTCACCGAAATAGCGCAGTCAAAGGTTTCCACCGGCAGCACTTCCGGAGCCCACGGCTGTTGCGAGGTCAGGCGCAAGCGCCCGGTGCCGGCCGCGAAGGCCTGGAAGCGCCAGGTCGAGACCCCCGCTGCGCCCACCACGCCGGCATCTTCCGGATTGCTGTAAACCTCGGGGCTGAGGGCGCGCAACACGCCGCC
This sequence comes from Pseudomonas sp. Sample_23, assembly GCF_004307595.1. Lineage (NCBI taxonomy): Bacteria > Pseudomonadati > Pseudomonadota > Gammaproteobacteria > Pseudomonadales > Pseudomonadaceae > Pseudomonas > Pseudomonas sp. Sample_23. The sequence goes on along the minus strand of NZ_RCNX01000071.1, from coordinate 4,113 downwards.
AGCTGAATCCTGAATCGCCCAGCGATAGCCGGTGGTCGGGTTGCTTGGCAGGCTGATGATCAGGTTTTGCCCGACGTTGAGCCGCACGGGGCATTCGCTTTGTTTTTCCACAGTCACGTTGTGTTTCGGTTGCGTGGCGCAGGCCGCCAGCAAGGAAAGGGCGAGGGGGAGAAACAGGCGAGTGGGGGACATAAGGTCAGCAGCTCCGGCAGTTACGACGAGCGGCGAGCATAACTGAAGATGAGACAAAGTGTGACAGTCAGGGAGAGTGGTGTTGCAAGAGCTCACGCCTTCGCGAGCAGGCTCGCTCCCACAGTGATCAGCAGTGTCGACAGATTTTGTGTTCACTGCATCACCGTGTGGGAGCGAGCCTGCTTGCGAAGGAGGTATAGCAATGATCATCAGAAGAGAACCTTCACGTCCGCAAGCTTCTTAACGAAACGCACGGTATCGCCTGTCTCTGCTGATGAAGATATGGAGTTGCCTCAGTCAATCCTTGGCCAGGTAAATATCGAAATCTGCGTTGATGTTCAAAATCGAGCCGTTAGGTGTTTTGGCTTTTACCAACAAGGCCTTCGCGCGGTAGCGACGTTCATCGGTAACTTCCAGTTCAAGCGTTGCTTCAAGTATGTCCAGGCTCCAATTTATATATCTATCGCCCACGTAGCGCATTTCGCTATATTGCAACAGCGTAAATGGGCTGCCCACACTTGGATAGTGATAGGTTCCAGAAGTGATTTCTTTCTTCAAGTGAACTGAAAATGAGCGCGCATCACTGGTTATATAAGTGTCCGGGTAAACTGTTCCGCTTTGGGTGTTGAAGTTAATGTCTTCCAGAAAAAATGCATCAGTGTAGTTTAGGCCCGAAGAGTGAAATGGAGCTCGTGCAAATGACGTTTCGCCCGGTTCCGCAGAAACAGGAAACGTCGCGTTGAATTCTCCGGTCAGGTTTTGCAATCTCGTGCTTGCTGGAGTTCTTTTAGACTGCATGCTGCTTGAAACTGTCGGACTGCTGTTGAAGGTCACTAGAACGTCAAAGCGCGACGTGATTTCAAGGATTTCTCCGTTGATCAGCACTTCGAATCGGAGCTCACCAGAGTAACGGCGCCCGTCTTCAGTAATGCTCAACTCAAGTTCAGCCTTGGTCGCCTTGTGAACCACGAAGTTGAAATTGGTGTCGGAGTTTTGAAATTCCCCATAGGTTACCTGGACCACTGAAGCGTCCCGCGGAAATACGTAGGTGCCCGATGCGATCTCTGATTTAAGCGTAATGCCTATGCTTCGATGGTCGCTGGTTGTCGTGGGTAATGGCTGCGTGCCCGAGTTGCTATCAAAGTTCAGATACTCAAGGGATCTGGCCATTCGGTTGTGCACTGTCTGCGAGTGATAGGGATAGCGTGCTTCGCCTGGATCGCCGGGTCTGGTGAATGAAGCTTCGAAGCGTCCGCAAAGGTTATGCATGTAGCGGGTATGAGGCGCGTTGTGATTGTTCATCAGGTACTCACGAGTAGACGACAAATAGAACAATCAGTGTGGGTAGTGCGCATGAAAAAAAGTACTGTCAGAGTTGACAGTACTTTAGATTCCTATGCTTGGATATGACTGGTTTTAACAGCAGATTCATATAAGCGCTGCGGTACGGCCCGCAGCACTTACACTCGCGTTAGAACAAGACTTTCGCCACATCCGCAAACCGCTTGGCAAAGTGCACGGTAATCCCTTCCTTCAGGTAATCCGGCAATTCCTCAAAGTTACCCCGGTTCGGCTCCGGCAGAATCAATTCGAAAATCTTCTGCCGCCGCGCTGCGATCACTTTCTCGCGCACGCCGCCGATCGGCAGTACATGCCCGGTCAGGGTCAGTTCGCCGGTCATCGCCACGCCTTTTTTCGGTGGCTGATTACGCGCGAGGGATAGCAGGGCGCTGGCCATGGTTACGCCGGCGCTCGGGCCGTCCTTTGGCGTCGCGCCTTCGGGTACGTGCAGGTGGACGAAGGCTTCGTCGAAGAACTTCGCGTCTCCACCAAACTGCTTGAGGTGCGAGCTGACGTAGCTGTAGGCGATCTCCGCCGATTCCTTCATTACATCGCCGAGTTGCCCTGTGAGCTTGAAGCCACGATTCAAGGTATGAATCCGCGTGGCTTCGATCGGCAAGGTCGCGCCGCCCATGCTGGTCCAGGCCAGACCGGTAATCACGCCGGTGCCGGACAGCACTTGCTCATTGCGGAATACAGGATGGCCCAGCGAGGCTTCGAGGTCTTTCGGGCCGAGTTTGATCACCGCTTTCGGATCGTCGATCAGCTTCATCACCGCTTTGCGCACCAGTTTGCCCATCTGCTTTTCCAGCTGCCGCACACCGGCTTCACGGGCATAGCCGTCGATCAGGGCTTTGAGCGCGGTGTCGCTGATGCTCAGGCTGCCTTTTGATACGCCGGCCTTTTCCAGCAGTTTCGGCCACAGGTGACGCTTGGCGATGGCGACTTTTTCTTCGGTGATGTAGCCGGACAGGCGAATCACTTCCATCCGGTCCAGCAACGGGCCGGGGATCGAGTCGAGGGTGTTGGCGGTGCAGACGAACAGCACCTTCGACAGATCCATGCGCAGGTCGAGGTAGTGGTCGAGGAATTCGACGTTCTGCTCAGGATCGAGAGTTTCCAGCAGCGCCGAGGCCGGGTCGCCCTGGTAGCTCTGGCCCATCTTGTCGATCTCGTCGAGCATGATCACCGGGTTCATCACTTCGACGTCTTTCAACGCCTGCACCAGTTTGCCCGGTTGCGCGCCGATGTAGGTGCGGCGGTGGCCCTTGATCTCGGCTTCATCGCGCATGCCGCCGACGCTGAAGCGGTAGAACGGCCGGCCGAGGGATTCGGCGATGGATTTGCCAACGCTGGTCTTACCCACGCCTGGTGGGCCGACCAGCAGCACGATCGAGCCGCTGATTTCGCCTTTGTACGCACCGACGGCGAGGAATTCGAGGATGCGATCCTTGATGTCGTCCAGACCGGCGTGATGCTTGTCGAGGATTTTGCGTGCGTGCTTGAGGTCGAGTTTGTCCTCGCCGTACACGCCCCACGGCACCGATGTTGCCCAGTCCAGATAATTACGCGTGACGGCGTATTCCGGCGAGCCGGTTTCGAGGATCGACAGTTTGTGGGTTTCTTCCTCGAGGCGCTTCTGCACCTGCGCCGGCAGGGTTTTGCCTTCGAGGCGTTGCTGGAACTGTTCGAGGTCGGCGCTGCGGTCGTCCTTGGTCAGGCCGAGTTCCTGCTGAATGACCTTGAGTTGCTCCTTGAGGAAGAACTCCCGCTGATGCTCGCCGATCTTGCGGTTAACTTCGGCGGAAATCTCTTTCTGCAGACGCGCGACTTCGACTTCCTTGCGCAGCATCGGCAGGACTTTTTCCATGCGCTTGAGCATCGGCACGCAGTCGAGCACTTCTTGCAGCTCGGGGCCGGTGGCGGAGGTCAGGGCGGCGGCGAAGTCGGTCAGCGGCGACGGATCGTTGGGGCTGAAGCGGTTGAGGTAGTTCTTCAGCTCTTCGCTGTACAGCGGGTTGAGCGGCAGCAGCTCCTTGATCGCATTGATCAGCGCCATGCCATAGGCCTTGACCTCGTCGGTCGGCTCGGTGGGCTGGTGCGGGTATTCGACTTCGACCAGGTACGGCGGGCGATGGTGCTTGAGCCAAGTCTTGATGCGCACACGGCTCAGGCCCTGGGCGACAAATTGCAGTTTGCCGTTTTCGCGGCTGGCGTGGTGAACCTTGACCAGCGTGCCGTATTCGGGGAGGGCGCCGGTGTCGAAATGGCGCGGGTCTTCCTGGGGCGTGTCCATGAAGAACAGGGCCAGGGAGTGGTGTTCGGATTTGCTGACCAGTTCGAGGGTTTCGGCCCACGGCTCTTCATTGACGATGACCGGCAGGACCTGGGCCGGGAAGAACGGACGGTTGTGGATCGGGATGATGTAGACCTTGTCCGGCAGGTTTTGCCCGGGCAGTGCCAGGCCGGTGCCGGAGGAGGTGTGTTCGATGTGGTCGGTTTCGTAATCGTCGTGATTGTCCGGGCGATCTTGCTGGTCGGTCATGGGGCACCTGCGCAATGGGGTATGGGGTCTTAGAT
>NZ_RCNX01000022.1:0-17447 GCF_004307595.1 Pseudomonas sp. Sample_23 | reverse complement strand
ACTGGGACGCGATTGTCGCGGCGTTTACCGAACAGGTCAGGCAGGGGCGCACGCTTGAAGGGTTTGTCACGTGTGTGGAGGCGTGTGGCGAGTTGTTGAAGGTGCACGTGCCGGTGACGCAGGTGAGGAACGAGTTGCCGAATCGGTTGGTGGTGTTGGGCTGAAGCAGTCGCGCATATTTGGCCTGTGTGGCGAGGGGATTTATCCCCGATCGGCTGCGTAGCAGTCGCAACACCTGCGCGCGTGGTTTGACGGGCCGAACACAGAGGGCCGCTTCGCGCGCCATCGGGGATAAATCCCCTCGCCACAAAGGTCGGTGTCATGGATTTTGCCGTTGGGTAAATAAGAGGATGTCCCCAACCCCCATCCCCCCTAAAATACCCGCCATTCCCGATTCCGCCCGTCCGAGGCCGTTTGTCCATGTCTGTTTCCGCTTCTTCCGCGCCGTCCGCCAAACCGGCCGCCGATCACCACGCCCAGTTCATCGAGCTGCTGCAAGCCAGCCTCGACGACAGCGGTTTCATCAAACTGGTATTGGCCAAATACGTCGGTGAAGAGGCGGATCTGCAACGGGTCATCATCAAACCGGTGACGGTCAAGGCGCAGGCGTGTCTCTCCTTCGTTTATCGCTACAAGACCCGCGACATCACCAAGAACCTGCCGCTGAGCGAAGGCGTTGCGCTGATTGCCGGTCTGCTGCCGACCTCGTTCAAAAATGCGCATTTATTGGCGCTGAGCGACGAAGCGCAGCTGGAATACAGCAAAAAGGGCAAGAGTTCGCTGTTCAAGAGCAAGCCTCAGCAATTGCGTGAAGCGCCGTCCGCCGAGCACAACCGCGAGAAAAACCGCTTTCTCGAACTGAGCCGCCCGTTCCTCAAGGATCTGGGCGTGACCAATGCGCAACACGAGCTGATCCCGGCGATGTCGCGCAAGTGGAAGCAGATCAACAAGTTCATCGAAGTGTTCAGCCATGCCCTGACCTCGTCGCCGCTGGCGCTGGACAAACCGGTGCGGGTCGCCGATTTCGGCTCGGGCAAGGGCTACCTGACGTTCGCCATTCACGACTACCTGCGCAATACGCTCAAGGCCGAGGGCGAAGTCACCGGCGTCGAGCTGCGCGAAGAAATGGTCAACCTGTGCAACGCCGCTGCGGCCAAGCTTGAACATCCGGGGCTGGTGTTCAAGTGCGGTGACGTGCGCACGGTGGCGCCGAGCGAGCTGGACGTGATGATCGCCCTGCATGCCTGCGACATCGCCACCGATTACGCGATCCACACCGGCATCCGCTCGGGTGCGTCGATCATCATGTGCTCGCCGTGCTGCCACAAACAGATCCGCCTGCAGATCCAGAGCCCGGCGCTGCTCAAGCCGATGCTGCAATACGGCTTGCACCTCGGCCAGCAGGCGGAAATGGTCACCGACAGCTTGCGTGCACTGTTCCTCGAAGCCTGTGGTTACGAGACCAAGGTGTTCGAGTTCATCTCGCTGGAACACACCAACAAGAACAAGATGATTCTCGCGGTGAAACGCGCCGAACCGGTCGATCCGACGCAGTTGTTGGCGAAGATCGCAGAGCTCAAGGCGTTCTACCACATCAGCGAACACTGCCTGGAAACCCTGCTGCGCGCTGACGGCTATCTGGCCTGACCCTGTGGAAGCGAGCCTGCTCGCGAAGAATGCTAACGCGGTCGATCGTTAACCCTCTGCGCGATTTGGGTCTACCTTGAATACTCCCCAGACCTTTCCCCGAGGAGTTTTCCCATGGCCGCGAAAAAGATCCTGATGCTGGTCGGCGATTACGTCGAAGACTACGAAGTGATGGTGCCGTTCCAGGCCCTGCAGATGGTCGGCCACACGGTCCACGCCGTGTGCCCGGACAAGTCCGCCGGCAGCACCGTGCGCACGGCGATTCATGATTTTGAAGGTGATCAGACCTACAGCGAAAAACCCGGTCACCTGTTCGCGCTCAATTTCGATTTCGCCAAGGCCAGCGAAACCGATTACGACGCGCTGCTGATTCCCGGCGGTCGTGCGCCGGAATACCTGCGGCTGAACGACAAAGTCCTCGAGCTGGTGCGCGCGTTCGACAACGCCGGCAAGCCCATCGCAGCGGTCTGCCATGGCGCGCAACTGCTCGCGGCGGCGGGTGTGCTTGAGGGGCGTGAGTGCAGCGCGTATCCGGCCTGCGCCCCGGAAGTACGTCTGGCGGGCGGCACCTACATCGACATTCCGGTGACCGACGGCCATGTTCAGGGAAATTTCGCCACCGCTCCGGCCTGGCCGGCGCATCCGAAATGGCTGGCCGGTTTCCTCGGTCTGCTCGGTACGAAAATCACCTTGTAGTCGAGGCAGGCGACAGATCGCAGACGCTGGTCTTTACTCTGAAGCGCGAAATCTCTCAATCGCCCCCAGGAGAAACAGACATGTCCGGATGGTACGAAGTGAGCAAAAGCAGCAACGGCCAATTCAGGTTCGTGTTGAAAGCAGCGAACGCCGAAACGATTCTGACCAGCGAACTCTACAGCACCCGCGCCGGCGCCGACGGCGGCATCGCCTCGGTGCAGGCCAACAGCCCGCTGGACGAGCGTTACGAGAAAAAATCGACCAAGGATGGCCACCCGTACTTCAACCTCAAGGCGGCCAATCACCAGGTCATCGGCAGCAGCGAGTCGTATTCATCGGATGGCGCGTGCGACAAGGGCATCGCCAGCGTGAAGGCCAACGGCCCGACGAAAACCATCAAGGACAAGACCCTGCCTGTCCTCTGAAATCCGACATCAACCTGTGGGAGCGAGCCTGCTCGCGAAAGCGGTGTTCCAGTCACCTTTTGTATTGGCTGATAGGCCGTCTTCGCGAGCAGGCTCCCTCCCACAGGTGACTACATTCCATTGTGGGAGCGAGCTTGCTCGCGAAGGCGTCAGCCCGGCCAATATCAAACTTCAACCGGTACCGACAACTGCGGATCACCCAACGCATGACTCTTGGCATCAAAGAACCGCAACTCAACGCCGGTACCGTCGAACACCTTGGCGTAGTGACGTTTCTGATGCTGAATGAATGCGGCGCTGCGCGGGTAAATCGAGATCGCCACGCATCTCGGTCGGGCCAGGCGCAACGCGCGCACCAGATGCGCATCCTGCTCGCCCAGCGCATGGCCGAAGATGCACAGGCTGTCGCCATGAGCCAGTAATTGCTCGTAGCAGAACGACAGATAATCGGAGCTGCGAATGGTCTTGAGCTTGTCAGCGCTCGGCCCTTCGGTGACGAACAGCGGCACGTCGTCCAGCGTCTTGATCGTATTGTTGATGGCGAAACTGCCGAGCAGGGTGCCCTCGGTCGAGGTCAGTTTGCGTGCGGTGCCGTCCTGATTGCGCACCAGATGCAGACCACCGTGCAGGTACAGCAGACGCGGTTTGTCGGTGGCGCTCTGGCTCAGATCGAAACTCGCGTCTGCGCCGTTGAACAGGTCGTCGATGGCCTCGCCCGGGTGTTGCAGCGCCCAGTAATTGAGCAGGTCGTAGTTGGTGGTGAACACCGTGCGATAGCGCGCCAGTTCTGCATTGAGCACCGACATTGTCGAAGGCTGCACCAGCCGCCACGGGATGTGCACCGCGTGCACGGTGTTGATCAGCGCTTCCTTGATTGCGTAATAGCGATTGCGCGGCGCCGCCGAGCTGACCGCCAGCGCCTTGTTGACCCGGCTGGTGGTCTTCAGGGCGCCCAGCACTTGTTCGAAGCTGCGGGTTTGCAGCGCGTCGAACACCGCCAGTTCCGATGGGCTCAGCGGTTTCTCTTCGACCGTACGGGCGTTTTCGAACAGCGAGTCGTAGCCGAAGTCATCCCACACCGCGCGGCTGGCGCCATTGCCCACCAGCAAACCCTGGAAATCGTTCGCGGCGCGCAAGGCATTCCAGTCTTCGAGGGTGGCGTCGACATCGAGAAAATCGGTCATTGCGTGGGCGGTCTCAAAACAAAGGGCAGATGGACGGCGACTTTATCACGAGCGGACATTGAGCCAGATCAACATTGCTCGTGACCGATCGGTCGATCCTGTGTGCACCCGCCGAATCGAGGCAGTCGATCCGGCTTCAGTCAGGAGACACACGATGAGCAGCACCTTCTTCATTCCGGCGGTCAACATCATGGGCAGCGGCTGCCTCGACGAAGCCATGGTCGCGATCCGCAATTATGGTTTTCGCAAGGCGCTGATTGTCACCGACGCCGGGCTGGCCAAGGCGGGCGTGGCCGCAATGATCGCCGAGAAACTGGCGATGCAGGACATCGATTCGGTGATCTTCGATGGCGCCAGACCGAACCCGACCACGGCCAATGTCGAATCCGGCTTGGGGCTGTTGAAGGAAAGCCGTTGCGATTTCGTCGTGTCGCTGGGTGGCGGCTCGCCACATGATTGCGCCAAGGGCATCGCCCTGTGCGCAACCAATGGCGGGCAGATTGGCGATTACGAAGGCGTCGACCGCTCGAGCAAGCCGCAATTGCCGCTGATCGCCATCAATACCACCGCCGGCACTGCCAGCGAAATGACCCGCTTCTGCATCATCACCGACGAATCGCGCCACGTGAAAATGGCCATCGTCGACCGCAACGTCACGCCACTGCTGTCGGTCAACGACCCGGAGTTGATGGTCGCGATGCCCAAAGGCCTGACCGCCGCCACTGGCATGGATGCACTGACCCACGCTATCGAAGCCTACGTCTCGACCGCCGCCAACCCGATCACCGATGCTTGCGCGCTTAAAGCGATGAGCCTGATCAGCAGCAACCTGCGTCTGGCGGTGCGCGACGGCAGCGACCTGGCGGCGCGGGAGAACATGGCTTACGCGCAGTTCCTCGCCGGCATGGCGTTCAACAACGCCTCGCTCGGATTTGTCCACGCCATGGCGCATCAGCTCGGAGGCTACTACGACTTGCCCCACGGCGTGTGCAATGCCGTGCTGTTGCCGCATGTGCAGAGTTTCAATGCGCTGGTCTGTGCTGATCGACTCAGGGATGTCGCCCACGCCATGGGCGCGGATATTCGTGGTTTCAGCGCAGAGGAGGGCGCGCAGGCGGCGATCAATGCCATTCGCAACCTTGCCAAGGATGTGGAGATTCCCGGCGGACTGCGTGAGCTGGGCGCGAAACTCAGCGACATTCCGGTGCTCGCCGCCAATGCTTTGAAGGATGCGTGCGGCCTGACCAATCCAAGGGCGGCAGATCAGCGCCAGATCGAGGAAATTTTCCGCAACGCGTTTTGAATGAAGGCGCGCAGGCGAGCGAAGTCGAACAGTCCTTCGCTTGCTTCTGCGACCACGGTAAATGTCCGCACACGGCCCCAATCTGAAACCTGGCCGGCGATGTTGTGAACGGCGGATATACGGTACTGCCCGACTGCCAATGAGTGTGCAGCCGGTGTTTGCCATTTTCGGTCGCTTTCGACCGCTGCCCTGGCAATCTCCAGGCCAGTGTCCAGATCGAAAATACTGACGAAACCCTCGGCCCGTGTGACATCTCCCGACAACAACAGAGGCGCATTTACCTCCGCTCCCTCAAGCGGTACGAAGACGCCCGGGACGTCGATTTCGGGCCGCAGTCGCACCTCATATCCGCGCTCGTCACTCCATTCAGACGTGATGCCTGCATACGTCTGGTGGGCGTGAATCTTCTGCTGGCCTGGAGCCTGGGCGCCGCTGATGCTGAACGCCCATCGTCCCTTTGCGCTGACCAGCCCTGCACCGAGCGAATGGGTGTTTTCAATGTTCCAGACCTGTACAAGCGCATCGGGTATGCCGCTGCCGAGCAACAATGTCGCAGGTCCCGTCGTGCTGGCCTCCTCGGGGTAGGTTATGGTCGGGGCCGGGGCAGGTTGTGACATTTGCTCGTCGCGAGTGCTCATCGTTCTTCTCGTCCATGGCTGATTTGAACGCTGAGGTTGGCATGACGTGCCTGAATTCGAACCTGTAAGAACTACCAGTCATCCAGTCTTTTTTGCACGGTGATCAATTTCGTTTTCTTCTAAAAAACTGTCATTTGTGTCAGTTGTCCGGCGTGGCTTCTTCGGGTCGAATGCTCCCAGCGAGGGGATCGATGTCGATCCCACAGGAGAATACGAACATGCCGGAATCCACCGCGCCATTGCCCCCAACCGTGCAGTCAGCCGGGGAGCTGGATGCTCAGTTTGGTCTGCGAACGCTGAAATTCCCCGGAGCGGCCAAGACCATTGCCGAAGGCGTGTCGATCACGCCTTCGGGGAAGATCATGGTCAGCGCTACCGTCGAGCAATCGGGCCATTCGTACTACGGCCTTGCGCGCCTGGATGCCGATGGCAATCCGGATCCGGCCTTCGGCGACGGCGGATATCTCAATGGCGAGTTCGGCACAGGCTCGCTCACGCAAGGCGGGCCGTTGATTGTTGATGCGCTCGGACGGTTCTGGATGTGCGGTGTGATTGGCGTGGTCAAAGACCAGGCTCTTGAATACCAGCAAGTTATCGCGCGGTTTCTGCCCGACGGTTCGCCGGATATCGAGTTCGGCGGCGACAGTAATGGCTACCGGATTGTGCCCATGCGGATTCCGGCACTCTTTGGGGCGACCCATGGGCAACTGCTGCTGGCGAAATCCGATCCGCAGCTTGCGCAGCCGGACAGGCTGCTGTTTGTGACCGCGCAAAAGGGCAGTGGCCTGTTGACGCGATTCCATCTCGATGGCTCGGACGATTTATCGTTCGCCAGCAACGGTTGGCTGCCCCTGTCGCTGCCAGGCGTGGCCATTTCGCTGTCCGGGATCATCCAGCTCGACGATGGGAAGATCCTGCTGCATGGCAAAACGGAAGTAACCAATCAGGGATTGGTCATGGCGTTCGACCACAACGGGAAAGTTGCACAAGCGTTCGGCGACAAGGGGGTACTGCTGTTGAACATTCAGCGCGATGGCCAGCCGCTCGAAAGCCGCGTGACGGACATTGCTGTGCAAACGGCGCAGCGCCTGCTTCTGCTCGGTTCGGCGGTCGAGTCAACGCAAGGCACAAAACTGCAACACGGGTTCATCAGTGGTATTACCTACGCCGGCCAAATGGATGACGCGTTCAACAACCCTGTCCTCAGCCCGACGGCGCACGAACTCGACCTGAGAGGTTGGCAAGCGGGGTTTGCGCTGGATGACATCGCTGGCAAACGTATTGTGGCGGTCGGACAGACCTCGGGCAGCGCACGAGGCTTGTTGACGGGAGGCTTTCTGGTCGATGGCGCAGTGGATGATTCGTTTGATGTCGAGGGCGCGAAGGACATTTCATGGCCAGCCATCGATGCCTGCCTGCAAGGCTTTTCGATCCTGGTGTTAGGTCGCAGGGACGACAGCGCACAATTGGTCCGCTTGTTGACCGCGCCTGTCGCATAACGGCGCAAGACCATCGGACATTGAGCAGGCAGAGTTAGAACCGGGCTATCCTGCCGGCTCGGATGAACCTCTGCCTTCGAGCCCAGCATGCTGCAAAAAAGCCTGATCCGCCGTCTCGACCTGATCACTCTGCAACTGTTCGTCGCCGTCCACGAGGAAGGCACGCTGACCCGTGCGGCTGCGCGCGAGGCCATCGCGGTGTCGGCGGCGAGCAAGCGCCTGATGGAGTTGGAGGAGGCGCTGGGCATCGCTTTGTTCGTGCGTCAGGCCAAAGGCATGATCCTTACGCCGGCCGGTGAAACCCTGCTGCACCATGCCCGGCAGATGCTCTTCAATGTGGAAAAGATGGGCCTGGAACTGGGCGAGCACAGCCACGGTGTGCGTGGTTACGTGCGCATGCTGGCCAATCTTTCGGCGATCATTCAGTTCCTGCCTGAAGACTTGCGCGACTTCTCCGCGCGGCATCCGCAGGTCAAGACCGACCTTGAAGAACGCCCCAGCGCCGGCGTGATTCAGGGCGTGCTCGATGGCGTCGCCGACCTCGGCATCTGCTCCGACGACAGCGACACCAAAGGCCTGCACAGCGTGTTGTACCGCCAGGACAAACTGGTGGTGGTGATGCTCCCGGAGCATCCGTTGGCTACGCGCGCATCGGTGACTTTCGATGAAACTCTCGACAGCGATTACGTCGGCTTGCACGCAGCCAGTTCGATCAACATGCGTACCCATGCGGCGGCGCGGCAGGCCGGCAAAGTCCTGCGCATTCGCATTCATGTCCCGGGATTCGATGCGGTCTGCCGGATGGTCCAGGCGAACATGGGCATCGGCATTCTGCCGCAGCGAGCCTATGAGTTGTTCGGTCAGGCACTGGGCTTGCGTGCGGTGCCGCTGACCGACGACTGGTCCGATCGCGCGCTGATTGTGGTGGTGCGCGATGAGGCGGGATTGTCGCCGGTGAGCCGGATGTTGTTTGAGCATTTGCGCGGGCGGTAGATCTTCATTGCAGCTGATGGCCTCTTCGCGAGCAGGCTCGCTCCCACATTGAACTTGTGAACACAGAATCTGAAACCACTACAGAACCTTGTGGGAGCGAGCCTGCTCGCGAAGGCGGCCCTGAATTCACCACCGAATCACAGCGGAGCATTCGCATTTCGCGAACGCCCTTTGCCGAGAGACGGCTGGATTCTCCGATCATCGTTCCTCTAGCCTTGGCGACATATTCCAAGAACAAGAGGTACCCCGCGATGACTGCCCCTTTGAGTGCGATCAAAGTGATCGAGATCGGCACCCTGATCGCCGCGCCGTTTGCCGCGCGCATGCTTGCCGAGTTCGGCGCCGAGGTGATCAAGATCGAAGCCATGGGCCAAGGCGACCCGCTGCGCAAATGGCGCAAGCTGCACGAGGGCACGTCGCTGTGGTGGTACCTGCAATCGCGCAACAAGAAATCCCTGGCACTCAACCTCAAATCCGCTGAAGGCATCGAACTGGTCAAGCAACTGGCCGGTGACGCCGACGTGATCATCGAAAACCTGCGCCCCGGTGCGCTGGAAAAACTCGGTCTGGGCTGGGACGTGCTGCATGCGCTGAATCCGAACCTGACCCTGGTGCGTATCTCTGGCTACGGCCAGACCGGCCCGTACCGCGACCGGCCCGGTTTCGGTGCGATTGGCGAGGCCATGGGCGGCATTCGCTACACCACCGGCAATCCCGATTCGCCACCAGCTCGGGTCGGCGTCAGCCTCGGCGATTCGCTGGCCTCGCTGCACGCAGTGATCGGCGCGCTGATGTCGCTGTTGCGGGTCAAGACCGGGCAGGGCGGCGGGCAGATCGTTGACGTATCGCTGGCCGAGAGCGTGTTCAACGTCATGGAAAGCCTGGTACCGGAATACGACATGCTCGGCCATGTGCGCGAACGCAGCGGCGGCGCCTTGCCGGGCATCGCGCCCTCCAATACCTACCTCACCGCCGACGGTGCCTACGTGGTGATCGCTGGTAACAGCGACCCGATCTACAAGCGCCTGATGCACACCATTGGCCGCGCTGATCTGGCCGAGGCAGAAGAGTTCGCCCACAACGACGGCCGCGCGGCGCAGAGCGGTTTGCTCGATGCGGCCATCACACACTGGACCAGCAGCCTGCCGATCGACGAGGTACTGGCCGCCCTCGAAGCCGCTGAAGTGCCGGCCGGGCGCATCTACTCGGTGGCTGACATCGTCGCCGATCCGCACTATCAGGCGCGGGACATGCTGCTCGATGCCGAGTTGCCCGGTGGCGCAACGGTGAAGATGCCCGGCATTGTCCCCAAACTCTCGGAGACGCCCGGCGGGGTGAACTGGTCCGGGCCGAAACTGGGCCAGCACACCGACGCTATTCTCGCCAATCTTGGCCTGACTGAACTCGACATCGAACGTCTGAAAGGCCAGGGGGTGGTGCAATGATCACTGACTATTCGCAAACCCTGATCGTCCAGGAAGTCTCGCCCCGCGACGGTTTGCAGATCGAGCCGACGTGGGTGGAAACCGCTGACAAGATCGCCCTGATCAATCAATTGTCACAGGCCGGATTCAGCCGCATCGAGGCCGGCTCGTTCGTCTCGCCCAAAGCCATTCCGGGCCTGCGTGACGGCGAGCAAGTGTTCAACGGCATTCAGCGTCAGCCGGGTGTTATTTACGTGGCGTTGATCCCCAACCTCAAAGGCGCGCAACGCGCATTGGCGGCGAATGCCGATGAGTTGAATCTGGTGATGTCTGCCAGCCAGACCCACAACCTTGCCAACATGCGCATGCGTTGCGAAGAGTCGCTGGCGGCGTTCGCTGACATTGTTGCGTTTGTCAGCGGCTCAGGTGTGCGCCTCAACGGCAGCATCGCCACCACCTTCGGTTGTCCGTTCGAAGGACGGATCGATGAGGATCGCGTGCTGCAAATTGTCGACGCTTATCAAGAGCTCGGCATTCAGGGCATCAGCCTCGCCGACACCACCGGCATGGCCAATCCGCGTCAGGTCGATCGCTTGGTGCGGCGCGTTTTGCAGCGGGTTTCGCCGGCCGATCTGACCCTGCATTTCCACGACACTCGCGGCCTTGGGCTGTGCAATGTACTGGCCGCTTACGAGGCCGGCGCGCGGCGCTTCGATGCGGCGCTGGGGGGCCTCGGTGGCTGCCCGTTCGCACCGGGCGCGTCGGGCAATATCTGCAGCGAAGATCTGGTCAATCTGTGCGATGAAGTCGGCATTCCCACGGGCATCGATTTGCCGCTGCTGCTGAAACTTTCGCGCGGCTTGCCGGCGCTGTTGGGCCACGATGTCCCCGGCCAACTGGCCAAGGCCGGGCGCAACTGCGATCTGCATCCGATGCCCATCTGAAGATACAAAACCCTTGTGGGAGCGAGCCTGCTCGCGAACGCGGTGTGTCATTCAACATCGGTATCGACTGATCTGGCGCATTCGCGAGCAGGCTCGCTCCCACAGTTCAAAAGCATTCAGCAGTAACCAGACAACAAAAACAATCGGACGCCCATCGGCAGTCCGCCTGGAGAAAATCTATGAGCCTCAACGTAATGGAGGCGGGCGTGAATCCGTCCGTCGATCACGACGCCGAAAAAGCCCTGGTCAGCAAAGTCGCCTGGCGCCTGATGCCGCTGATCATGGTCTGCTACCTGTTCGCCTTCTTCGATCGCATCAACATCAGCTTCGCCAAATTTCAGTTGCAGACCGACTTGAGCCTGAGCGACACCGCGTATGGCTTGGGCGCCGGGCTGTTCGTGGTCGGTTACGTGCTGTTCGAAGTGCCGAGCAACATGATGCTGTACAAGGTCGGCGCACGGCGCTGGATCGCGCGGATCATGATGTCGTGGGGCGTGGCGACGGCGGCGATGGTCTTCGTCAACAGCGAATGGCAGTTCTATGCGCTGCGCTTCGTTATCGGCGCGATGGAAGCCGGGTTTGCTCCGGGCGTGCTGTATTACCTGACCCTGTGGTTTCCGCAGCACTTCCGTGGCCGCATCACCTCGATGCTGTTCCTTGCCTCGGCGTTTGCCGGGCTGGTCGGCGCGCCGTTCTCGGGCCTTGTGTTGCAACACCTCGATGGCGTGTTGCAGATGCGCGGCTGGCACTGGTTGTTCCTGCTTGGTGGCGTGCCGTGCATCGCCCTCGGTTTCCTGGTGCTGACGCAGCTCAAGGACCGCATCGAGGATGCGCACTGGCTGACCGCTGACGAGAAGAAATTACTCTCCAGTCGCATCGCCCATCACGAGCCACACAAGAGCGGCGGCTCATTGCTCGCGGCGCTGAAAATACCCGGGTTCCTGACGTTGGGTTTGATCTACTTCCTGATTCAGGTCGCGTCCTACGGGTTGAATTTCTGGGCACCGCAATTGATCCGCAGCGCCGGCACCGAAAGCCCGGTGATGATCGGCCTGCTGACCGCCATTCCGTACATCTGCGGGGCGATCAGCATGGTGGTGATCGGGCGCTTGTCAGACGCCACCGGTGAGCGGCGCAAGTTTGTCGCCGGGCTGGTGATCGTCGGCGCGATCGGCTTTTTCAGCGCGGGAATCTTCGCCAGCCACACGACCTTCCTGATCGTCGCGCTCGGCCTGCTCGGCGCCGGCATCATCGCTTCGATCCCGAGCTTCTGGACCCTGCCACCGAAACTGCTGGCGGGCGCCGGTGCCGGCGCGGCGGGCGGGATCGCGGTGATCAATACCCTGGGGCAGTTCGGCGGGATTGTCAGCCCGGTCATGGTCGGACGCATCAAGGACCTCACCGGCAGCACCACCCCGGCGCTGTACGTCATCGGCGTCGCCGCGCTGATCGCCGCAGCGCTGCTGCTGTGGGGCTTGCCGCAGAAGTTGCGCACGCTGGACAAGTATTGAGATTTGC
The DNA here is from genome assembly GCF_004307595.1 of Pseudomonas sp. Sample_23. NCBI lineage: Bacteria > Pseudomonadati > Pseudomonadota > Gammaproteobacteria > Pseudomonadales > Pseudomonadaceae > Pseudomonas > Pseudomonas sp. Sample_23. The sequence continues at coordinate 5,176 of NZ_RCNX01000022.1, read as the reverse complement.
TGCGTCGGCGATAGCAGGCTCGCTCCCACTTTGGAATGCGGCTTTCCTGCGGGAGCGAGCCTGCTCGCGAATTCCGACTTCAGACACATGAGAAGATTCGCTGGCCAGATCTGTTGAATCCTCCGATGCAGAAAGGGATAGTGCGCGCCTGGAAATATCTTCAAGGAGCGGGAAGTGACAATGAAGTCCACGTGGATCAGCGCTGCCGCGCTCTGCGGGTGGTTGATGGCTGGGCAGGCGTGGGCAGATTGCACGCCGCCTGCGGTCAGTGGCGAAGCGGACTTTTCTTTGTGCAAGGACTGGCCGGCTTATCCGCAGCTGACCATCACCGCGCTATCGACGTTTGTGCCCGATCCGGTCTATGGCCATGACGGCAGCGTGGGCTCGTACGATCTGGATCTGGCTGTCACGGCCGGCAGCCCCAAATCGCTGGCAACCTACCATCAGCCGTCGGCGTTTCTCTCCGATGCCATCGCGCTGGAGAGTCTGGAACTCGACACGGCGCGTTATAAACTCACGCCCGACCTTCGTGCCTTCGGCGTTCGCGCCCATTTCAAAGGCTCGTCACGCGTTAATCCGCTGGATGAAATCTTGCTTTCGCTTTATGTGAAAGAAGGCGACAAACTGCGCCCGGTGCTGGATCGCTTGGTCGTCTACAGCTTCAGTGGCGAATGGGATGGCAATTGCGCCGGAGAGCGCTCGGAGACGGTGCGTACGCTTGAGATGGGCAAAACCAGTTCCCATGGTTACGCAGATATCATTGTCCGCTCAGTCACCACGGGCCTGGTCGGTGAGGGGCCACCCGACACCTGCGAGTCGAAGACCACTCACGAAAAGCCGGTGCTGAACACGTTGCGCTATGACGGACAGCAATATTTCGTTCCCGAAAATCTGAGAGGCTATTGAAGGCGCGTCGTTCTACTTTCTCGACCCCGACGGCCACAAGCTGGAAGCCCATGTCGGCGATTTGCAGTCGCGGCTGGCTGCGTGTCGGCAGAAACCGTACCCCGGCATGCGTATCCGCGACGAACCCTGATCCGCTTCAATCTTGTTGATATAGACTCTGCGCCACGTGTTCTGGCGCTTGCAGGTTTTTCATGACTCCATCATTGCTGTTGGCCGTTCTGGCTTCGGGTTTCATCTACGGGATCACCCCCGGGCCGGGCGTGCTGGCGGTGTTCGGCATTGGCGCGGCCCATGGGCGGCGGGCCGGGGCGGGGTTTCTGTGTGGGCATCTGCTCGGCGACGTGATCTGGTGCAGTACCGCGCTGGTGGCAATCGTCGGCGCCCGTGAGATCGGTAGCACCGCGTTCGATGTACTCGGCGTGCTCAGCGCGGTGTACCTGTTCTGGCTCGGCTGGCGTGCGGTGCGTGCCCAACGCCGTAGCGGCGACGAGGCGCAAGGCGCGGCGCGGCAGCCGTTCTGGCACGGCATCGTCTTCGGCCTGACCAATCCCAAGGCCTACCCGGTGGCGGTGGCGACCTTTACGGCGCTGCTGTCGAGCCGCGCCGAACTGCTTAACTGGTCGATGCTGCCGGCGCTGATCGCCCTGAGCTTTATCGGCGGTGCGCTGGCTTACGCTATCCTCATCGGCGTGGTCGGCGCACAGCGAGTGCGCATGGTGTATCAGCGGCATGAGCTGCTCATCACCCGTTTATGCGGCGTGATGTTTATCGGCTTCGCCATCAATGCGTTGATGCACGCGCTGCCGGGGCTGCTGCCGAACAAGACTTGATGAAATGGGCAGGGACGCGCAATCACGATCACGGACGATTGAAATCGCTGCACTGTGCGGACATCCCGTAGAACCATGGAAAGCCCTAACCCTGCGCCGCTGGCGAGCTACATGGACCTGTTGCTGGACGCCGTTTGCGCGGTCGACAAACAGGGCCGTTTCGTTTTTGTCAGCGCTGCCTGCGAGCGGATTTTCGGCTACACGCCTGACGAGCTGATCGGCCGCTCGATGATCGAGCTGGTGCACCCGGCCGATCGCCAGCGCACCCTCGCGGCCGCAGGCGAAATCATGGGCGGCGACCCGAAGCACAATTTCGAGAACCGCTACCTGCGCAAGGACGGCAGCGTCGCGCATATTTCCTGGTCGGCGCGCTGGTCGGAGGTCGACCAACTCCGCATCGCCGTCGCCCGCGATATCACCGAGCGCAAGCAGGCCGAATCGCGGCAAGCGGCGTTGTACGCAATTTCCGAGGCGGCGCATGCGGCGGAGGATCTGCTGGCGCTGTTCAAAAGGGTTCATTTGCTCATTGGCGAATGGCTGCCGGCGCTGAATTTTTCTGTGGCGCTGTACGACGAACACTGCGCGCAGCTGAGTTTTCCCTATCACGTCGACGATCACGAATTGCAGCCCGAGCAGCCCGGCACGGTCATCGGACGGCTTTGCGCGCAAGTGATCCGCAGCGGCCAGCCAATGTTGCTGACCCCGGACAGCGCCGATGCCACGCCCGACTTCGCTGCGCTGGTGGCGGAGCAGAACGCGCCTTGCTGGCTCGGCGTACCGCTGAGCTCAAAAAACGGCACCATCGGCGCCTTGATCGTCAAAAGCCTCGCTGGCGGCGAACGCTACACCGAGCAGGACAAGGAACTGCTGCAATACGTCTGCGCACAAGTCGCCACGGCCATCGAACGCCAGCAACTGCATGCGCGGCTCAAGCGCATGGCGCAATACGATCAACTGACGCAACTGCCCAACCGCGAACTGCTGCGTGAGCGGCTCAGGGCTGCGCTGGCCCATGCGCGAACCGTGCACGGACACATGGCGCTGCTGTATGTCGATCTGGATCGCTTCAAACAGGTCAACGACACCCATGGCCATGCCGTCGGTGACATGCTCCTGCAAACCGTGGCCAATCGGCTGAAAGGCTGCGTGCGTGAAACCGACACCGTGGCGCGTATCGGTGGCGATGAATTTGTCGTGCTGTTGCATAGCGTGCATGCCGCCGAAGATGCCGACAGTGTCGCCGGAAAAATCCGTCAGGTACTGGCGCAGCCCATGCGCCTCGACGGCCATGACCTGCGTATCGAACCGAGCATCGGCGTGGCGCGTTTCCCTGAACACGGTGAAGAAGAACAGCAACTGTTTCGGCATGCCGATCAAGCCATGTATGCGGACAAACGCCTGAATCATCGGGCCTTGGGCATCTGAAGCGAGCGCACCGTTCGTCGCGGCCTCGGCAGATTTTCTAAACCTTTGAACGCCAAAGCCTTCTTAACTGAGGCGGACAATTGTCCGCCGCGACTATTTGAGCAGCGGGCGAATCACGGCCCGCTTGAATTTTCAACGAAGGAGGGCGCGACCATGAGCCGGATGGCCACCCGTTTACGTAATGCCAGTTTTGCGACTCTGCTGGGCCTGTGCGCCAGCACTGCGTTCGCCCAGTCGCCTGCCGAATTCATCAACGATGCCTCCGCCAAAGGCATGGCTGACATCGAAGCCAGCCGTCAGGCCCACGGCAAGACCGAATCCAAAGAGGTCAAGGATTACACCATTGTTGTCATCAACGACCGCACCACGGCCAACCAGCATTTGGCGAAAATCGCCAAGAAGCTCGACCTGCCGGTTGCCCCCCGCGAAGAACTCGCCGACAAGGCCAAAGAGTTGATGCCGGAAGTGAAGGACGGCGCGACTTTCGATCAGGCCTATGCCGCCAGTCAGGTCAAGGCGACCGAAGAGGCCATCACCCAGATCGAGCAACAGGCACAGACCACCGACGTGCCGGAAATCAAAGCGTTTGCCGATGAGACCTTGCCGAAGCTGCAAAGCCATCTGGAAAAGGCCCGCGCGTTGCAGGCCAGTCGCTAACTTCGCCGTATTGTTCAGCGCGAACGAAGCCTTCAGTTGAAATGCATGTTTCCTTTGTGGGAGCGAGCCTGCTCGCGAAAGCGGTCTGTCAGTCAATGATGTTTTGACTGACCCTCCCTCTTCGCGAGCAGGCTCGCTCCCACAGGGTGTGTTTACTTGCTCAGCACTCATTCAAATCCTGCTTTGGCTTGCTCTTGTCGCCAAGCCCCTCAAGATCAAACACCTGATTCTCACCCAGCGCGCGATAATGCCGGCGCAGCGCTTCGAGCTGCTTCAGATCCAGCGCCTCCAGCCCGAGCATCGCGTTCTGCGCTTCCTTGTTCACCCGCAGCAGCTCATCGAGTTTCAAGTGCAGAATGTCGGTATCGCGGTTCTGCGTGTTCTGAATCAGGAACACCATCAGGAACGTGATGATCGTCGTCGAAGTATTGATGATCAGTTGCCAAGTGTCGTTGTAACCAAAAATCGGCCCGCTCAAACCCCACAACCCGATCAGAATCAACGCCCCCATGAACGTCTTCGGGCTACCGGCCCACAGGGCAAGTTTTTGGGCAATTTTTGCGAATTTCATGATGGGAGTCCTTGTTTTGGGAGCTTGAAATTCAGACATCGGCGTTGCGCTGAAAATTCTGTTTACAAGTTTCGGTGCAGGACTTTGGTAGGGAAGGCGTACCGCGCAGATCGCGGTATCGTGTCGACAGTCGACAGAAAACCCCAACAGGAGAACGCAATGAGTTGGTCTGCCCAGCAATACGTCGCTTTCGAAGATGAACGCACCCGCCCGGCCCGTGATCTGTTAGCGGCGATACTCACGGCGCACGCCCGGGCGGTGGTGGATATCGGTTGCGGGCCGGGCAATTCCACCGAGTTGCTGGTGCAGCGTTTTCCCGAGGCCCGGGTCAGTGGCCTGGACAGTTCGGCGGACATGATCGCCGCCGCGCGCAAGCGCTTGCCCGATGTGCAGTTCGAGGTGGCCGAGATCGACAAGTGGGCCGATGAAGGCCCGTTCGATGTGATCTTCGCCAATGCAGTGTTGCAATGGGTGCCTGATCACGCTTCGTTGCTGCCAGCCTTGGCGAGCAAGCTTTCAGATGGTGGAAGCCTGGCGATCCAGATGCCGGACAACCTCAACGAACCGTCCCACCGTTTGATGCGTGAAGTCGCCGCCAATGGGCCGTGGGCGAGCAGGCTGGCAGACGCTGCCGGGCAGCGTACCGACATGGCCAGTGCCAGTGAGTATTTTTCGATGCTGCGCCCGCATTGCGCGCGGGTCGATGTGTGGCGCACCACCTATCACCACCAACTTCGGGACGGGGCGGCGGGGGTGGTGGAGTGGTTCAAGGGTAGCGGGTTGATTC
>NZ_RCNX01000007.1:1734-18213 GCF_004307595.1 Pseudomonas sp. Sample_23 | reverse complement strand
GCGAGGTTTGATGTTGACCGGGCTGGCCCTTTCGCGAGCAGGCTCGCTCCCACAGGGTCTGATGTACGCATTCCAATGTGGGAGCGAGCCTGCTCGCGAAAGGGCCAGCCCGGTCAACATCAAACCTCGCTGATAAAGGTCCCGGTCCCATCGAGAATATTCTTCAAAGTCTCAACAACCTCATCCATATCCACCATATCCGGGTTGAAGCTGATCTCCAGCACATCATCGCCATTCAACGCATCGGCATCCGCCGCAGCAATCTCGATCTTCAGCAGTTTCGAAGTCAGCGTGACCTTCACCCCGTCAAGCGTCGAAGGCTCGCCATCCAGGGTGATCTCCAGCTCATCCTCATCCGGGTAACGGCTCATCAGGAACATCTCGCCCTTGTCGCTGTGGCAGCAGAGCATGGCCATGTTGTCTTCTTCGTCGTCGCACGGGTTGACGATCAGTAGGGCGGTGGTCATTTGCATTGGGGAAATCCTGGGCAGTGGCGGCGGTGAATCTGTTCGAAGGCGCGATTTTGCCAGTCTCAACCGGTTTGCGCTGCCTGCATCGGTAAAAAGTGGCAAAGCAGGACATTTCTGTCGCCCGGTTCCGAGTAGCGAGAAGGGAAAATCCGACGCCAGCGCAAGGCAATTACCGGATGCGCAAAATCCACCGGAAATTGCGATTTTTCGCTTGTGATCGCGGCCTTTTTACCGTTAGTTTCGCCGCTCTTGCGCAATGGAGTGCGTTACGACAACCCCAAAAAGGGAACTTTGCCATGAACCAATATTTCGATCGCGCCGAAGAAATCCGCCACCTGTCCGATGAACAGATCGAGGAAATCTACAAGCGCTATCTCGAAGGCGAGAAAACTGCCGCGCTGATGGCGGAATTTCAGATCCCTGCGACGGTGCGCAGTCTGCTCAAGGTTCTGCCCCCGGTTATCAGTGCCGACCTCAGTTGTCCTTACTGCAAACTGCCGATGTGGGTGCGCCGACACGCCAGAGGTACTCCGCTTTCGCTGCGCAGTACCTTCAAATGCGTACGCTGTGAGCACCAGCAAAGCCTACCCGGCACCAACACCCGCCACACGACTTGCAGCTGCACAGAATGTTTCAAGGTGCGCCAGCAGCAGCTTGCCGCCCGGGCCACGCGTGATCGCCTGGAATTGGAAGCTCGATATGGCGCGCGATGCCCCGCAGTGCCTTACGCCAATCTGGGGTTTGTGCAGAAGCTGACGTTGCTCGCTTTGCTGGATGATGGTTACGGCGCAACCGTTGAATGGATTGCTCCGTTGAATGCACCATCCAGAGAAGAGCTGCTCGCCCTGACGTTCGAGGCCCGTGAAGAGCTGCTCAAAGGCCTGCACGAAGCCGGGGTGCTGGCAGTTTCCACCGATTCCGACATCAATGCCTTCGATCGCAGCGAGGGCTGCAATATCCGCGAGTACAGCGCGGTGCGCTGGCTGCCCAGCGTCACGCTCGACGGCGTAACGCGCTGTGCCCGCGAGAATTTGTATCAGGTGCTGTATCAGGAGTTGTCGGGCAGCGTCAAAGCCGCCTGGAAGAGCGAAATCTATTCGCTGGTCTTCAGTCTCGCCCGCGAAGCGTCCATTCAATACATCCGTGTGCTGGCCGCTGAAGTGGATTTTGCCTTCACGGCCGAGGCCCGTGCCGAGGAGGTGGTCGGGCAGTTGTTGCAGGACTTCTCGGTGAGTCAGTTGTATTACTTCGCCCGCCTGGCGGTACGAAACGCCGCGCACTTTTATGCCACCGGCAATTCCAAAGGGCGCAGTCACGCCTCCAACACCATTCCGCGCAACATGCTGAGCACGGCGCAGGACGCGCTCGCGCGCAACTGGCGCAAGAACGCCCATCGCGATGCGCGAGTACCGCAAACGGCCTTGCAGCGCTTGCTCTACGACGTGGTGCTCAAGGACAGCGGCGCCGGATTTTCCAAATCGCCGGGCATGTACTGGCGTGACGAACTGGTCCCGCAGTTCTTTTCCGCCGTGGCGTTCGACAGCGACTTGCTCAGCCATCTGCGGCTGTTCTGCCGCGAATGCGATTCGAGCAACATCGACGCCAGCATGGACAAGCAGATCCTGCAGACGATGTGCTACGACTGCGCCACGGTGAGCAAATTCAGAGCCTTTGAGGAACTGCCGGACTGATCCGCGTCAACCGCTGGCGCTGAACCGGATGCCACGCTCAGGGTCGATAACAGGGCCTTGGGCGTTTTCGTTTCCGGATATGTAACCTCTTCGGCGACCGACCTGGCACGAAAGTCCCGTGAAACCGGGGTTTCGAACCTGCATTTCGGCGCACGCCTGCTAGTGTTGATGCAGGCCAAACCCTGCATTTACGTGCCAATGACCGAATATGTCGCAGCACCGCAAGCAGACACATTGTCGCACCCATTAAGCTGCGCAACGGATGAGCACCCGTAAAGGCATTGTCGGCTGTGCTGGCAGTCGCTTTTGCAGATGCTCATTCATGGAAGGTGAATGTGACCTGAGTGTCCCGTCCAGCTTCACCCACCTGTCTCCCTGTTTCCTCTGCCCGAGAATCAGGAACAGGGCGACACCAGCCCCGAAAGGGGTGTTGCACGCGACGCTTTCCATCAATAACAAGCTTAAGCGGAGTACCACAGATGGCGTTCTTCACCGCAGCCAGCAAAGCCGACTTCCAGCACCAACTGCAAGCGGCACTGGCGCAGCACATCAGTGAACAGGCACTGCCACAAGTGGCGCTGTTCGCTGAACAATTCTTCGGCATCATTTCCCTGGACGAGCTGACTCAACGTCGTCTCTCCGACCTCGCTGGCTGTACTCTCTCTGCGTGGCGCCTGCTTGAGCGCTTCGATCACGCGCAACCGCAAGTGCGTGTCTACAACCCCGATTACGAACGCCACGGCTGGCAGTCGACCCACACCGCGGTCGAAGTGCTGCACCACGACCTGCCATTTCTGGTCGACTCGGTGCGTACCGAGCTGAACCGTCGCGGCTACAGCATTCACACCCTGCAGACCACCGTGCTCAGCGTACGTCGTGGCAGCAAGGGCGAACTGCTGGAAGTCCTGCCAAAAGGCAGCACCGGCGAAGGCGTGCTGCACGAATCGCTGATGTACCTGGAAATCGACCGTTGCGCCAACGCGGCCGAGCTGAATGTGCTGAGCAAAGAGCTTGAGCAGGTGCTCGGTGAAGTGCGCGTCGCCGTCGCTGACTTCGAGCCGATGAAAGCCAAGGTGCAGGACATCCTCACCCAGCTCGACAACAGCGCCTATCCGGTCGATGCCGACGAAAAGAACGAAATCAAGAGCTTCCTGGAATGGCTGGTGGGCAACCACTTCACCTTCCTCGGCTACGAAGAGTTCGTGGTTACCGATCAGGCCGATGGCGGCCACATCGAGTACGACCAGAATTCCTTCCTCGGCCTGACCAAACTGCTGCGCACCGGTCTGACCTACGAAGACCTGCGCATCGAAGACTACGCCGTGTCCTACCTGCGCGAACCGACCCTGCTGTCGTTCGCCAAGGCTGCGCACCCGAGCCGCGTACACCGTCCGGCTTACCCGGACTATGTGTCGATCCGTGAAATCGACGCCGACGGCAAAGTCATCAAGGAACACCGTTTCATGGGCCTGTACACCTCGTCGGTGTATGGCGAGAGCGTGCGGGTCATCCCGTTCATCCGCCGCAAGGTCGAAGAAATCGAGCGCCGCTCCGGCTTCCAGTCCAAGGCCCACCTGGGCAAGGAACTGGCGCAGGTCCTCGAAGTGCTGCCGCGTGACGACCTGTTTCAGACCCCGGTCGACGAACTGTTCACCACCGTGATGTCGATCGTGCAGATCCAGGAGCGCAACAAGATCCGCGTGTTCCTGCGCAAAGACCCGTACGGTCGCTTCTGCTACTGCCTGGCCTACGTGCCGCGCGACATCTATTCCACCGAAGTCCGCCAGAAGATCCAGCAAGTGCTGATGGAGCGCCTGAAGGCTTCCGACTGCGAGTTCTGGACCTTCTTCTCGGAATCCGTGCTGGCCCGCGTGCAGCTGATTCTGCGCGTCGATCCGAAGAACCGCCTCGACATCGACCCGGTACTGCTGGAAAAAGAAGTGGTCCAGGCCTGCCGCAGCTGGCAGGACGACTACGCCGCACTGACCGTCGAAAGTTTCGGCGAAGCCCACGGCACCAACGTGCTGGCCGACTTCCCGAAAGGCTTCCCGGCCGGTTACCGCGAGCGTTTTGCCGCGCATTCGGCCGTGGTCGACATGCAGCACCTGCTGAGCCTCAACGAAAAAAATCCGCTGGTGATGAGCTTCTATCAGCCGCTCGGTCAGGTCTCCGGCCAGCGCGAGCTGCATTGCAAGCTGTATCACGCCGACACGCCGCTGGCGCTGTCCGACGTCCTGCCGATTCTGGAAAACCTCGGCCTGCGCGTACTCGGTGAATTCCCGTACCGTCTGCGTCACACCAACGGCCGCGAATTCTGGATTCACGATTTCGCTTTCACCGCCGCCGAAGGTCTGGACCTCGACATCCAGCAACTCAACGACACCCTGCAGGACGCGTTCGTGCACATCGTGCGCGGCGATGCCGAAAACGATGCGTTCAACCGTCTGGTGCTGACCGCCGGTCTGCCATGGCGCGACGTGGCGCTGCTGCGTGCCTACGCCCGTTACCTGAAGCAGATTCGTCTGGGCTTCGACCTGGGTTACATCGCCAGTACCCTGAACAACCACACCGACATCGCTCGCGAACTGACCCGGTTGTTCAAGACCCGTTTCTACCTGGCGCGCAAGCTCGGCAGCGACGATCTGGAAGACAAGCAACTGCGTCTGGAACAAGCGATTCTGACCGCACTGGACGATGTTCAGGTGCTCAACGAAGACCGCATCCTGCGTCGTTACCTCGACCTGATCAAAGCCACCCTGCGTACCAACTTCTATCAGACTGACGCCAACGGCCAGAACAAGTCGTACTTCAGCTTCAAGTTCAACCCGCATGCGATCCCTGAGCTGCCGAAGCCAGTGCCGAAGTTTGAAATCTTCGTCTACTCGCCACGCGTCGAAGGCGTGCACCTGCGCTTCGGCAACGTTGCCCGTGGTGGTCTGCGCTGGTCCGACCGTGAAGAGGACTTCCGTACCGAAGTGCTCGGCCTGGTAAAAGCCCAGCAAGTGAAGAACTCGGTCATCGTGCCGGTGGGTGCGAAGGGCGGCTTCCTTCCGCGTCGCCTGCCACTGGGCGGCAGCCGTGACGAGATCGCGGCCGAGGGCATCGCCTGCTACCGCATCTTCATTTCCGGCCTGTTGGACATCACCGACAACCTGAAGGACGGCGCACTGGTACCGCCGGTCAATGTCGTGCGTCATGACGACGATGACCCGTACCTGGTGGTCGCGGCGGACAAGGGCACTGCAACCTTCTCCGACATCGCCAACGGCATTGCCATCGATTACGGCTTCTGGCTGGGTGACGCGTTTGCGTCCGGTGGTTCGGCCGGTTACGACCACAAGAAAATGGGCATCACCGCCAAGGGCGCGTGGGTCGGCGTGCAGCGCCACTTCCGCGAGCGCGGCATCAATGTTCAGGAAGACAGCATCACCGTGGTTGGCGTCGGCGACATGGCCGGCGACGTGTTCGGTAACGGCCTGTTGATGTCCGACAAGCTGCAACTGGTCGCTGCGTTCAACCACATGCACATCTTCATCGACCCGAACCCGAACCCGGCGACCAGTTTCGTCGAGCGTCAGCGTCTGTTCGATCTGCCGCGTTCGGCCTGGACCGACTACGACACCAGCATCATGTCCGAAGGTGGCGGTATCTTCTCGCGCAGCGCGAAGAGCATCGCGATCTCGCCGCAGATGAAAGAACGCTTCGACATCCAGGCTGACAAGCTGACCCCGACCGAACTGCTCAACGCCTTGCTCAAGGCGCCGGTGGATCTGTTGTGGAACGGCGGTATCGGCACCTACGTCAAGGCCAGCACCGAAAGCCACGCCGATGTCGGCGACAAGGCCAACGATGCACTGCGCGTCAACGGTAACGAGCTGCGCTGCAAAGTCGTGGGCGAGGGCGGTAACCTCGGCATGACCCAACTGGGTCGTGTGGAATTCGGCTTGAATGGCGGCGGCTCCAACACCGACTTCATCGACAACGCCGGTGGCGTGGACTGCTCCGACCACGAAGTGAACATCAAGATCCTGCTGAACGAAGTGGTTCAGGCCGGTGACATGACCGACAAGCAACGCAACCAGTTGCTGGCGAGCATGACCGACGAAGTCGGCAATCTGGTGCTGGGCAATAACTACAAGCAGACTCAGGCCCTGTCCCTGGCGGCGCGCCGTGCCTACGCGCGCATCGCTGAGTACAAGCGTCTGATGAGCGATCTGGAAGGCCGTGGCAAGCTGGACCGTGCCATCGAGTTCCTGCCGACTGAAGAGCAACTGACCGAGCGCGTCGCTGAGGGCCACGGCCTGACCCGTCCTGAGCTGTCGGTGCTGATTTCCTACAGCAAGATCGACCTCAAAGAGCAGTTGCTGGGCTCGCTGGTGCCGGACGACGATTACCTGACCCGCGACATGGAAACGGCGTTCCCGCCGACCCTGGTCAGCAAGTTCTCCGAAGCCATGCGTCGCCATCGTCTGAAGCGCGAGATCGTCAGCACCCAGATCGCCAACGATCTGGTCAACCACATGGGCATCACCTTCGTGCAGCGACTCAAAGAGTCGACCGGCATGAGCCCGGCGAACGTGGCTGGCGCTTACGTGATCGTGCGCGACATCTTCCACCTCCCGCACTGGTTCCGTCAGATCGAAGCGCTGGACTATCAGGTTTCCGCTGACGTGCAGCTGGAACTGATGGACGAGCTGATGCGTCTGGGCCGTCGCGCCACGCGCTGGTTCCTGCGTGCCCGCCGCAACGAGCAGAATGCTGCCCGTGACGTCGCGCACTTCGGTCCGCACCTGAAAGAGCTGGGTCTGAAACTCGACGAGCTGCTCAGCGGCGAAATCCGCGAGAACTGGCAGTCGCGCTATCAAGCGTACGTCGAAGCCGGTGTGCCGGAATTGCTGGCGCGTATGGTTGCGGGCACTTCGCACCTGTACACGCTGCTGCCGATCATCGAAGCCGCAGACGTCACCGGGCAGGACCCGGCCGAAGTGGCCAAGGCTTACTTCGCCGTCGGCTCTGCGCTGGACATCACCTGGTACCTGCAACAGATCAGCGCTCTGCCGGTGGAAAACAACTGGCAGGCTCTGGCCCGTGAAGCGTTCCGTGATGACGTCGACTGGCAGCAACGGGCGATCACCATCTCCGTCCTGCAACAGGGCGACGGCTCCCAGGATGTGGAAGCACGCTTGGCGCTGTGGATGGCCCAGCACGAAAGCATGATCGAACGCTGGCGCGCCATGCTGGTGGAAATCCGTGCTGCGAGCGGTACGGACTACGCTATGTACGCGGTGGCCAACCGTGAACTGCTGGATCTGGCGTTGAGCGGGCAAGCGATCGTGCCTGCGATCACTGCGAATGCCGAGCTTGAACTGGCGTAAGTAGTGGCTGAATGAAGAAGCCCCGCTCTCGAAAGAGGCGGGGCTTTTTCTTGTCTGTCATTCAGAACGTCTCGGCGCAGCGGAAGGCGAAGCTACCAACGCCGTCGGCACGGGGCAGGGATGTTCCGGTTACGACAATCTGATTGTTCTGAATAGCAAGGCCTCCCGCCATGTCGAGCACGTCGGTCAGATTGATCACCAGCACACCGTCGTCGGCAAAACCGCGATCCGGAGCGCCGTCCGATTTGAACTGGGCAATGACGATTTCGGAGTCTTCTTCGCCGTGGGTGCTGGAAAGCAACACGATGCGTACGCCTTCTCGCAGCGTGCCAGCAGTCCATTGGATGCCGAAAGGCGCATCGGAATAAGACGTCAGGACTGGCCTCCCTTCATTGAAGTCGCTGGCGTATTTGCCATTTCTGTCGACACAAACCAGGACGCCCCTGTGAACAAGATCCTCCGAGGTGGCGCTACCGATGCCGAGGATGTTGCCATCAGGCATTTCGACCAGTTGGTTGATCTGACTGAGCTTGTCCAGGCGGTCGAACAGGGCAAAACCGTTATCGCCAAAGCTGCTGACAGGCTTACCTGCGGCGTCGAAGAGGGCGATCATTGCGCGGTAGCGGTCTTTACGTGAAACGTAACCTGCGATGGCGAATTTGCCGTCCTGCAGCCGGATCAGTGAGCCAGCCCACGTGGAATTGTCCAGGTATCGAATCGTGATGTAACCCTGTCCTTGGCCAAAGGAAGTGTCCAGAGCCCCGTCGCTATGCAGCCTGATCAAAAGACCGTATTGGTCATTGGGGGAATATTGATGATTGCTCAGGACCATCAGTTTTCCGTCGGCCAGTTCAATGGCATGGCCACTGTAATCGGATGCCGTAATGCGTTTTTGTCCCGGTGCTGCCTCGGAAGGCGTGAGGGCGGGCAACGGAATCTGGCTGACGATGACCACGCCGTTGTCGCCAAATCCGCTCTCGGGCGTTCCGTCATTGCGAAACATTGCCAAGCAGCGCTGTGGTCGTGCGTATTCGTGTAGGACAAAAGCACCCTGAAGCAACAGATTGTTGTTCTTGAGGATGCTGATGCTGCCACCCGTGGATTTATAGCCCTGCGCGAAAACCCCGGTCGCCACGCCATCCCGGGCAAACGAAGCGTCCTGTGTGCCATCAGGCTTCAACCGCACAATGGCGAACTTGTTGCCCGCACTGGCGGCGATCAGCAGCTTGCCGTCCGCCGCGACGGTAACTGCGTTGGCGAAGCCGTTTTCCTGATCGGGATATTCAAACCAGGTGAGGCCATTTTTGTTGGGGCCGAAAGTGGGGTCCAGGTTATGCACGGCAGTGTCTTTGACTTCAGTCATGGTCAGCTCCTCGAATACGCTGTTTTTGCGTAAAGCGATCAGTCGATAGAGACCGGCACATCAACGCAGTGCTGGTATTTGGGAAGCTTTCGATCGCGCTGTCCACTGTCAGACCTGACAGTGGACAGCGGGGGATGATTGTGGATCTGGAAGGGATGGCCAGTCTTGGCGGGGATTTAATGTCTGAGGGTTTTTGTGGTGTCTGGTCTGGCGCCTTCGCGAGCAGGCTCGCTCCCACAGGGATTCGCATTCCAAATGTGGGAGCGAGCCTGCTCGCGAAGAGGTATTTACATTCAATACAACTTTTGAGCTGGTTTACCCTCGAGCATCGACACTTTCTCCCCCGGCCGCACGACCAGATTACTCAGCGAACGGTCAAACTCGCGCAACGCCGCCAGCTGCAATTCCTCCTGCTGATTGATATCCGCGACGATCTCTTCCGAGCGCTTGAAGTCCGCCCACACCGGCGTCAGTTCCCGCGCCTGCGAGCCCTTCGCCGTGCCGATGTAGTTCAATTGCGCATCGTAAAAATCAGCACTGACATCCGCGCGGATATCCGAGCTGCGCGAGGTGATCAGTTGGCTATGGGTATCGACGATCGCCACCACATCCGGCCTGGCCGCGCGCAGGCTTTGCATGTCCGGGTACACCGTCACCGAGCCGAACTGGCGTTGCAGCGAAGCGTTGACCCACTCCACCGCCCGATCCGGGCTGGAGCTGGCAACGTAGGCGTCGTGGATCGGTTGCACCAGCAGGCTCTGACCAAAACCGGTGCCGGCCTTGGCCTGATACTCGCGCAAGTATTGGCGATTGGCCTGGGTGCCGGGGCTGTAAATCACCCCCAGCGAGACGCCGGGACCGCTGTTGACCTGAGTAGCACTGCTGCGACCGGTCGGGTGCGGCAGCAGCGTGTCGAGGGATGACACGGCTTGCGGAGCAGTGGGAACAGAGCAGGCAGAGAGCATCAAAACGGAGATCGCCAGCAGGGCGGGAAGCGCAGGTTTCATGGTGTTTCTCCCGTGAAACAAGGTCTGTCGATGAGTGTGCACGGGCCGAAGATATCGGCGGATATTCAGGGTAAACCTGCCGGCCTGACCGTTGGCTGAATAACCTTTGCGTGGTTAGTTTTATTGGCTTTAAGCGTTTGCAGTTAATGCCGCGACGCAATAAAAAAGGCGCAAATGCTCGATTCGCGCCTTTCGTTTATGGCTGATCAGGCAGCCATCAGTTTTCCAGCGGGATCAGCACCTGCTCATCCGGGGCCAGCACCATGAACACCAGCAACTTGGCCGGCTTGGTCGAACTGGCGTTTTTCGACACCAGATGCTCGGAACCGGCCGGCTCGTACCAGAACTGGCCCTTCTTGTAAGTGATCGCTTTTTCGCCCTTGACCTGTGAAATCACCTCGCCGTCGAGCACGTAAGCCATCGCCGTACCCTCGTGTTTGTGCGCGATCGAGGACTGCCCGGGCTGGTAGTCGACTTCGATCATCATGGCTTTTTTGCCGGGGGCGTTTTTCAGCAGTTGTTCCTGCAGAACGGTGATTTTTTCGGATGGATCGTGGGCCATTGCCGAAGCGGAGAGGCTGAAGACGAGGGCGGCAGCGACGAGGTGCAGGGCTTTCATGGCGGGTTACCTGTGATGGTTGGGGTGTGCTCACAGTAGGCCGCAAGGTGGCCGGTTCAAACCGCCAATATTCGCGAAGATCAGGTGACCAATTCTGGTTCAAAAGCGAAGATCGCAGCCTTCGGCAGCTCCTACAGGGGAACGCATTCCAGAGTAGGAGCTGCCGAAGGCTGCGATCTTTTGATCTTGCTTTTAGACGATAGGAAAGCTGTTGAAATCGACGCTATTGGCCAGGCGGCTATCGATCAGGTCGATAAACCCCTGTGCCTCGGGCCGGTTGAAATGCGCCTGCATCGCCGCTTCCGACTGCCAGCGCGCGCTGACCGTCCAGCGGTGGCTGTCCTCGGGGCAGCGGTCGACCAGGTAGGAATCGCAGCCCGGGGTTTCGCGCAGGGTGTCGACGATCTTCTGCAATTGCTTGCCGAGCTCTTCCGAGCGGCCCGTAACCGCCTTGACCTCAACCGTGTTGATCACTTCGTTGGACATTGCTCACACTCCTGAATCAGGCCGGACGAATCCTGCTCATTGAGGGATAACGCCTGTGCAGAATAGGCCTGCCGCCGTGAATCACCAATAACCAATCGGCGGTAAAAGCCTTATACCAACGGCTCATGACAGCTGTTCGAGGATGTCACGCAGGCGATCGAGGGCGATGTCGATGTCGAGGGTTTCGATGGCGCCGAAGCCGAAATACAGGCCTTCTTTCGCCGGCTGCTGGTAGTAGAAACCACTGATCGCATACAGGCCGACCTCGACCTTTTTTGCCAGCTCGATGACCAGCGGCAAATCGATCGGCACCTTGCAGAGCACCGCCATGTGAAATCCGGCACTGGCCGGCACGGCTTGCAGCCATGGCGCCAGATCCGTCGCCATGCGCTCCAGGATGCGTTCGCGACGTTGCGCGTAGATCGTGTGGCAGCGGCGGATGTGCTTGAGCAGGCAACCCTCGGCGATGAACTTGGCCAGCGCCCATTGCGGCAAGGTTGAGGCGTGCAGATCGGTCAGCTGTTTGGCGCGAATCACTGCCTCGATGATCGACGGCGGCAGGATCGCGTAGCCCAGGCGCAACTCCGGCAGCAAGGTTTTCGAGAAGGTGCCGACATAGGCGACGATACCGCGCTGATCGAGGTTGTACAGCGAATCGGTGGGCCGGCCCTCGTAGCGGAATTCGCTGTCGTAATCATCCTCGATGATGATCGCGCCGAGCTCGTGGGCACGGGCGAGCAGGGCCTCGCGGCGCGCCTGACTCATCGCCATACCCAGCGGAAACTGGTGCGACGGCGTGACATAAATCAGCCGCGTGCCATCGGGAATCTGCTCGACCTGAATACCCTCGGCATCCACCGGCACCCCGACCACTTCGGCGCCGTGGGTGCCGAACAGCAAGCGCGCGGGCGGATAGCCCGGATCTTCCATGGCCACCAGACTGCCGGGGCGGGTCAGTACGCGAGCAATCAGGTCCAGCGCCTGCTGCGCGCCGTTGCACACCACGATGTCCTCGTCCTGACAGTTGATGCCGCGAGAAAACGCGATGTGCCGGGCGATCGCATTGCGCAGCGCCGGCAAGCCTTCGGCGACGCTGTAGAAACCTTTCGACTGCGCCATCTGCCGCATCGCATGGGCGACGCAGCGGCGCCAGTCGTCGTGCGGGAACTGGCCTTTGCTGGTGGCGCCACCGATGAAGTCGTAGCGCAGCGAACCTTCCAGCGTCGGGTGGCGCAGGAACACCGGCAGATTGCGCCAGCTCTCGATCACCTCGGCACTGGCCAGCTCGGTGTGGCTCTGCTTGCGCTGCACCTGTGCCGGGCGGGCGTTGACGTAGGTGCCTTTGCCGATCACCCCGGTGAGGAAATTTTCGTAGGTCAGCTGCGCATAGGTGTCGGAAATGGTCTTGCGCGAAATGCCCAATTGCTCGGCCAGCAAGCGACTCGGCGGCAACTGCGTACCCGCCGCCAGTCGCCCGGATTCAATCGCCGCGCGCAACTGCTGATACAACTGACCGGCAAGATCCTTGCGGCCGTTGATCACGACATGAAGTTCCATACCGACGAGGCTCCCGGGTGTTGAGTGAAGTGTCGGTCAGATTAGCGTTGTTGGGCTTTTGGCAGTAGTTGCGTGGAGTAAAAACCGCAAATTGGCGCAAGTCCCTGTGGGAGCGAGCCTGCTCGCGAAAGCGGTGGGTCAGTTACCTGATCGTTCCCACGCTCCGCGTGGTAACGCCTCCCGTGACGCTCTGCGTCACAGTGGACGCGGAGCGTCCATGGCTGCGTTCCTTTGCTGCGCGTGGGAACGATCAGCGCGTAAAGGTAGGGGGGCAGTGGTGTAGCCGAAATTCGTGGAATTGGGGCTGTAACACAGCCTGCACAGCCCGTACCGTGAACTCATCATTCCGCCTGCCGAGAGCCGCGCCATGTCCCTGCGTCTGGATTACTACAACGCGTCGCCCAAGGCGATGAAAGCGATGCTTGCCATGGAGGCGCTGACCAGCAATCTGAGTATCGAAGCGCCGCTGCTGCAATTGATCCGGATCCGCGCTTCGCAACTCAACGGCTGTGCGTTCTGCACCGACATGCATTCGGTGGACGCGCGGCGAGCCGGGGAGAGTGATCGGCGTCTTTACGCGATTGCGGTGTGGCGCGACAGCAACTTCTTCAACCCCCGCGAACGCGCGGCGCTGGCCTGGGCCGAGGCGGTGACGCTGTTGGCCGAAAGCCACGTGCCGGATGACGTTTACCAACAGTCGCGCGAGCAATTTGATGAAGGTGAACTGGTGGACCTGACGGTTGCGGTCAGCACCATCAACAGCTGGAACCGCCTGGCCGTGAGCTTCCGCCAGACCCCGAGTGATTGAGTTGCGTCGTAAAAACAAAACGAGAGAAAGAAGAGGTACACGCCGATCGTTCCCACGCTCAGCGTGGGAATGCCTCAAGGGACGCTCCGCGTTCCAATGGGAAGCAGAGCGTCCCAGGCTGCATTCCCACGCAGGAGCGTGGGAACGATCAGTCCTTCACTGCGGCGGTCGCTGCGGTTTCACTGATGTGCCAAACGTATTGCCCATCCGCGTACTGGTCGCGGCCGGGGTCGCCAGCCCTACCTGATTCGGCGGTCGCTTGTGCACCGGCACATTCAACGCTTCGATGTTCTTCTGCGCTGCCGCCGCGCCGTCGGGATTGTTGCCCATCTGCTGGCTCAGGCAATCGTAATTCGGCGCCTTGTAACCGCCGACCGTGACCTCGACACAGCCCAGCGGCTCCTCCGCCTGCGCTGCGCCCACCGTCATCAGCAAGACCCACATCCACCGTGTTTTCATGTCCGCCTCCTGGCCCGCCCGATTGGGCCGCTCTGGATTTGAGTCTAGTGCAAGCGCGGCGCAAAACCCGTGATGGTTTTTTTGCACCGCCCGTCATACCAGAGTCATAAATGCCCCGCAGGATAGCGATTTTCAGGGGTGCGCCAGTCGTGCAGCGAGGCAGTTCGCGGATCAGTCTTCAGCGCTCGGCGACGCTTGTGCGCCGCGCGGGTCTGGGGTGGTTGCTCGGTCTGCTGGCCAGCGCAGCCCATGCTGATCCGGCAGCGGCGGACATGCGCATGACCTTGCACATCCCGGCGCAGGAGCTGGCCCGGGCGTTGGATCAATACAGCCGCGCCACGGGCGTCGCGGTGTTGGTCGACAGTCAGTTGAGCCGGGGCCGTCGCTCCCTCGCCGTGGATGGCGAATTCACCGCCGCCGACGCCTTGCGCCATCTGCTCGGCGGCACCGGGTTGATGGCGCGTTACGCCCGCGCCGACGCGTTCACCCTGCAAGCGGCGCAGGTGGAAGACCTGCCAGTGCCGACGGACAAACCCACGCCGGCCGCTGTCGCGGTCAACCGCAGTTACGCGACGGCGGTGCAAGCGGCGATCGAGCGCAAGCTGTGTCGTTCGCCGCTGACCCGACCGGGCAGTTATCGCGCGGTGTTGCAGGTGTGGGTCGGGCGCGACGGCGTGGTGCAGCACAACCGGTTGGTCACTTCGACCGGTGATGTACGGCGCGATAACGCGCTGGTGGAAAGTTTTCGCAACCTCACAATCGATCGGCCGACGCCCAGCGCCTTGCGCCAGCCGGTCACGTTGCTGTTGTTACCGGAGTCGTCAGGGAAACGCATGGAATGCACGAGATGGGAAGGAGTTTCCGGGGGATGAAAGACGCCGGACAAAGCGTGATGGGCCAGCTGTTCCTCAGCTCCTACGAGGATTTTCGCGTGCGCCTGCGCCGCCGCCTCGGTTCCGAGGACCTGGCCAATGACGTGCTGCACGAAACCTGGCTGCGGGTCGATCGCATGGAGACCCCGCCAAACCTGCTCAAGCCCAACGCCTATCTGTATCGCATGGCCCTCAACATTGCCGCCGACCGTCGTCAGGCCGATGCGCGCCTGCTCACCGGCACCGAAGTCGAGGAACTGCTGCAACTGGGAGACGAAGCCCTCGACCCGGCGCGGGTGGTCGGTGGGCAAAAGGAGATGCAGGCCCTGCTCAGCGCCTTGTACGAACTGCCCGCACGACGTCGGCGGATCTTCATCGCCGCGCGGCTGGAAGAGGCGCCACACCTGGAAATCTCCCAGCGTTTCGGCATCTCCACGCGCATGGTCGAGAAGGAAATCAAAGCCGCGCTGGGCTTCTGCGCAGCGAAACTGGAAAGAAAAGTGTTTCAGCGGTTCGGTCGCGGGGCCGGAAAACCGTCTAGCGAATAGTGACCCGATTAATCCGTTGAGAATTTGCGCGTTTGAACATCTTTCGACTGAAACCCGCCGAGCCTTCGGCCACCGAGTCTCTGCACAGCGAAGCCCACGACTGGCTGATCCTGCTGACCTCGGGCCGTGCCACTGTCGCCGACGCCCGCGCCCTGCGCGAATGGTGCGCGCAGAGTGGCGAACACGCCCGGGCCTTCGAAGAAGCCAAGCGGCTATGGCATCACCTGCAACCGGCCGCCGAAGCGTTGCAGGGCCGACGCAGCTTAGGCCGACGGGCATTTCTCGGCGGTGCGATTGCCGCATCCGCCGCATTCCTGCTGGTGCGCGGCACGATTCCCGGCGGCTTCGAAGGGTTGGGCGCCGACTACATCACCGAAGTCGGCCAGCAACGCCGCGTCGAACCGGCGCAAGGCGTCAGCCTCGAACTCAACACCCAAACCCGCATCAACCAGCGCAGCGTCGAAAACGGCGTGCAGGGCTTTGAACTGGTCAGCGGCGAAGTCGAAGTGCAAACCGCACGCCTGCCACTCGCGATGCAGGCCGGAGCAGGGTGGTTGCGCGCCAGCCAGGCGCGCTTCAACCTGCGCAACACCGACCAGCAAGTCTGCGTGACCTGCCTCGACGGCGCGGTCGACGTCGCAATCGACGGTCGTAACCTACGCCTCGAAGCCGGCCAGCAAGTCACCTACGACGCACGGCAAATCGGCAACGTACAAACCGTCGACACCGCCGCCGTGATGAACTGGCGCCAACAAGTGCTGGTGTTCAACGGCGCCACCCTCAGCCAGATGATCGACGAAATCAACCGCTACCGCCCCGGCATGCTCCTGCTGCTCAACCGCGAACTCGGCCAACGCCGCGTCCAGGCCCGCTTCAACCTCGACCAACTCGCCGGCGTCGCCCTGCTGATCCGCGACGCCTACGGCGTCAAATGCACCGAACTGCCCGGTGGCGTCGTAGTGCTCAGCTAACTGCCTGCCACACACAGATCCCCTGTGGGAGCGAGCCTGCTCGCGAAGGCGGTTGCTCAACTGACCAATATCTTCCGGTCGCACTCGATCCCTGTGGGAGCTGGCTTGCCAGCGATGACGGTCTAACAGCCACCCAACCTGCAACTGACCGCCCCCAACCCAATTGTGGGAGCGAGCCTGCTCGCGAAAGCGGTTGCCCAACTGACCAATATCTTCCGGTCGCACTCGATCCCTGTGGGAGCTGGCTTGCCAG
>NZ_RCNX01000007.1:0-1724 GCF_004307595.1 Pseudomonas sp. Sample_23 | reverse complement strand
CAACTGACCAATATCTTCCGGTCGCACTCGATCCCTGTGGGAGCTGGCTTGCCAGCGATGACGGTCTAACAGCCACCCAACCTGCAACTGACCGCCCCCAACCCAATTGTGGGAGCGAGCCTGCTCGCGAATGCGGTCTACCAGTAACAACAGTGTTGACTGACCCACCGCAATCGCGAGCAGGCTCACTCCTACAAAAAAGCTGCGGTGATCCCGGCTATTGCAACAACCCAATCACCTGCCGATACCGCTCAACCCCCTGCGCCGTCTGCCGACTCAAACTAATCTCCAGTCCCAACGGATCCTCCCGCCGATTCCCACTCAACCGCCGCCATCCCTTATCCACCTCCCAAACCCGAACCTGCACATCACTCACGTCACTCAACACCGCCACCCCCTTCCCAGGCGCCGGCAACGGATAGCGACTGCGCGCCTCAGCCACCGCCCGATACAACGTATCCCCCTTGACCCACCACCGAACACGCTGCAAAGCCCCCGGCTGATCCGCCGCGCTACGAATGATGTCCAGCCGAAACCCCTTGCTATCACTACTGCGCACCGTCACCGCCGGCGGCGCGGTCGGCGCCTCATCCTCAGCCCCGACCTTGCGCGGCTCGCTCAACTCCACCCCCGCGCGCATGTCCACATCCCGCTGCAACTGATTCAACACCCGCAACAACCCATCGCTCTGCTCACTGCTTGCCTGCAAATGACTGTCCGCCCGCGTCACACTGTCCAGCCCGCGCCAGGCGATCAGACTCACCACCGCCATCAGCAAAATCGCGACCATCACCTCAATCAGAGTGAACCCTTGCTGAGTCTTCATTGAATACTGATCCGCCCACTGCCATCGCGCAGCACACTAAGCCGATTGGCCCCATCCGACAAAATCAGCCGCAACGGCGGATTGATCCACTCGGCATTCAGCACCACCGTCTGCCGGGGCTCCACACGCACCTCCACCTTCGGACTCTGCCACGCACGCGGGCGCAACTGCGCATCCTCCTTGAACGACTCAAACCCCTCGCCATCATCCCCACGCCGCCCAAAGCGAAACCCCTTGGCATCCGCCACCCACACAATCGGCCGCCCATCCGCGCGAGCCTCGGCCTGCGCCACCTGCAACAACTGCGCAACCCGCTCGGCATCCTTGCGCAACAACTGCAACGGATCGGGCCTGATACTCAAACTGATCGCCGCACTGGCAATGCCAATAATCACCAGCACCACCATCAACTCGATCAACGTAAAACCACGCTGCCTGCTCATCACCCACGCGCTCCTTGGCGTCCCACCCCATCGTGCCCGGCCAACATGTAAGGCATGTGAAATAAAACGGAGAGAATTGCCGCGTAGGCTGGCAACAGGGACAACAAGGAGCGACAACCCATGAAACTCACCGCACGGATTACCCCGGCGCAAACCGTCCAGGCCCTGGCACTGCTCGCCGCCCTGGTGGGCGTCGCGACGTGGTCGTCGCTGCTGCTGACCTCGGCGGAATCCCACACCCCCGCAGCCGCCCCGCAAGTGCTCGCGGCGAGGAGTGATAGCCCGGCGTTGCAGTGGTTCTCCAATGAGACCGCGCCTGTGGATATCAAGGTGAGCGGGGTGATCGCGGGCGGGAGCGGGACGGTGGCGATATTGAGTTTGAATGATGGAGCGCCGAGGAGTTTTTTGGTGGGGGAGAAGGTTGGGGTTGGAGTGAGGTTGGTGGAGGTTGAGGG
>NZ_RCNX01000102.1:0-152817 GCF_004307595.1 Pseudomonas sp. Sample_23 | reverse complement strand
CAACGTCCGAGTGTGCAGCAATGGCGCGCGATGGTTGAGCGCGGCGAACCGTAAAAAACCAGACCGGCAAAAAAGGCGCCTTGATCGGCGCCTTTTTCGTTGTCAGCTCACCTTGATCACAATCTTGCCAAACGCCCCCTTCGCCAGATGCTCATAGGCCTCACGCGCCTGTTCGAACGGATACACATGGTCGATCACCGGGCGAATGTCGTGCTCGGCGAGGAACACGTTCATCCGGTCGAACGATGAACGCGGTGCCACCGCGATGCCGCGAATGGTGGTCTGGCGGAAGATCAGCGGCATCAGGTTCAGCTCGACAGTCTGCCCTGTCAGAAAGCCGATCTGCGCTATCCGCCCCGAGGCCTTGGTCGCTGCTACCGACTGATTGATGCCATTGCCTCCCGCCACATCAAGGAGCAGGTCCACACCCTTTCCCTCGGTGAGTTTCAGCACCTCGTCCGCCCAGTTCGGCGTGCTGCGGTAGTTGATACCGGCGACCGCACCCAGACGTTTTACCGCGTGCAGGTTTTCATCGCTGCTTGAGGTTGCGATGACTTTGGCGCCCAGCGCGGTGGCGATCTGCACGGCGAAGATCGATACGCCGCCGGTGCCCTGTACCAACACGGTCTGCCCCGGTTGAATAGCGCCGAAATCCACCAGCGCATACCACGCAGTAAGTGCGGCGATCGGCAGCGTCGCCGCCTCTTCATCGCTCATGTTGGCCGGCGCGCCGACGGCGCTGTCCTGATGAATGATCATGTACTCGGCGAGGCCACCGGGCAGCGGCGAACCGAAGCAGTAATCCGGCTCGTTCGGCCCCGGCTCGCCGTCAAGCCAGCGCGAGTACAGATGCGAATTGACCCGGTCGCCGACCTTGAAGCGTGTCACGCCGTCGCCGATCGCAACCACCGTGCCGACGGCATCGCTGACCGGAATCAACGGTTTTGGCACCATGTGCGGCTCATAGATGCCGTCAACGATCGCCTTGTCGCGAAAATTCAGCGACACCGCGCCGACCTTGACCAGCAGCTCGCCGGGCTTGGGTTGCGGCGTTTCCGTCTCCCCGAGTTGCAGATTGTCGAGCCCGAAATCTTTCAGTAACCATGCTTTCATGGTGAGTCTCCAAATGCGTTATTGGCCGCAAACCCTCAGCAGGTTTGCCTTGGGGCCATGATTGGCTTTTACACCAGCGCAATAAATGCTTGGAAACAGACAGGATTGTTCTATTCTCAGGCAACAAATCCAGATACTGAAGCTCAGCGGAAAAGTCATGGAATTACTGCATTCGATGCGCCTGTTCGCCCGGCTGGCGGAGCTGGGCAGTTTCACCAAAGCCGCCGAGTCGCTGGATATCGGCCGGCCGCAGGTCACTCGCTATATTCAGGAACTGGAAACATCGCTGGGCGTGCGCCTGTTCCAGCGCACTACGAGGAAAGTCGCACTCACCGCCGAGGGTGAACTTTTCTATCAGCGGGTCCAGGAAATCCTCGCCGAGATCACCGCCGCCACCACGATGTTCGATCGCACCGGAGCCACGCTGTCCGGCCGCCTGCGCATCGATATCCCCACTGCGTTCGCGCAACTGGAATTCATCAAGAGCCTGCGCGAATTCACCGACACCTACCCCGGCATCGACATGGTGCTGGGCGTCACCGATCGTGCGGTTGATCTGGTCGGCGAAGGCATCGACTGTGCGCTGCGCATCGGCGAGCTGCCCGACTCAACCCTGATCGCCCGCCCTATCGCCTTGGCGACCATGGTCACCTGCGCCGCGCCCGAATACCTGCGCGAGCACGGCACGCCGGAAACGCTTGGAGATCTGGCGAACCATCAAGGCGTGATCTTTCTCTCGGGCCAGAACAACCGCACTCTGCCCTGGCAGTTTTCAGTTGAGGGCAAACAGAAAAGCTACGTCAGCCGCAAAGGCATTACCGTCACCGAGTCGAACGCTTACGTGCAGTGTGGCGTGTCGGGCTTCGGCATCATCCAGGCACCGGGTATTGCGGTCGCCGAGCATTTGGCTAGCGGTGCTCTGGTGGAAATTCTGCAACAGCTGCGCCCGACGCCTCGGCCGGTATCGCTGCTGTACCCGAGCCGCACGCATTTGCCGGCGCAGGTGCAGGTGTTTATCGAATGGTTGCAGGTGCGGTTTGTGCAGTTGTATGCGGGGTGGGTGGAAGGTTGAATCCGGCTTTATCGCGCAGTTTCTGCAGCGTGCGCACCTAGGATTTAACACTGATCCCGCGAGCAGCAAAGACTTCACGCGCAGCCGTTATACCGTTCAAGGCACTGGGAAACCCTGCGTATACCGTCATTTGCAAGATCACATCGACCACCGCCTCCGGTGTGCACCCGACGTTCAGGGCTCCGCCGATATGCACTCTCAGTTGTGGCTGTGCGTTGCCCAGTGCGGTCAATGCCGCAACGGTTGCCAGCTCACGAGTGCAGTGGTCGAGGCCGGGGCGGGCGAAGACATCGCCGTAGGCAAAACTCAGAATCCAGTCCGCAAGCTCTGGAGCAGTATCCTTCAATGAATCAACCACTGCCTGACCAGGTCCGCCAGTAATCTGCGTTAGAGCGGCTTCTCCGCGCGCTCGACGATCAGTCATCTCCACGGGCGCTGCGACACTGGTCACGCTTGCACCAATAAGTGTGGCGGACAGCAAACGATTGAAACCGGGAAGTTTACGGATCATGGTGATGCTCCTTTTGCTCGAGTTGGTGGTAGATCTGAATCTTGTTATCCAGAACCTCCAGGGACTGGCTCAACTGGCTGATCTGCGCTTGCACGTCCCGGCGATGCTGCTCGAGAAGTTCGCGGCGTTCTGCCAGGGTAGAGTCGCCTGAACGGCGCAGTTCGGCATACCGCAGCATTTGCTGGATCGGCATTCCGGTCGCCTTCAGCCGGAGCAGAAACTCGGCCCACAGCACATCCTTCTCGGCGTACACCCGGTGGCCATTGCCACCGCGCCCAACCGGGTCGAACAGCCCGATGCGCTCGTAATAGCGGATCGTGTGAGCGCTCAGATCAAGGCGCTTGGCCAACTGTGAAATTGTCAGTTCTGGATTCATGTCATCACCGTAAAGGTTTGAGTGCGCTCTAAGTCAATGGCTATTTTCCATCGAGCAGAATCAGGCAAATCGCCAACAGTATCCGCCTAACGCCGACACCGCCCTGCCCCCTAATCTGAACCCATGCAGAACACACCACTGCAACGGGTTAACCAGAGACTGATCTGAACGACCCGGACCGCAACCTCAACTTGACCGGAGTCACCGCCATGAAAACTGTAAGCCAACTGATCGCCGTCGCCACTTTCGCCCTCAGCGCCAGCGCATTCGCCGTACCGAGCAATCAGGAAGATCGTTTCTTCACCCAGGTCAACGAACCACAGCAGACTGTTGCTGCCGATGGCTCGGAACGTACGCCCCAAGGCCAGGCTCTGGCTGAAAACGGCCGCAACCGCCTCGAGGAACACGGCCTGGTTGAAGACGGTTATGACAAGACCCCACAAGGCCAGGCCATCGCGGCCGACGGCTCAGACCGCACCCCATTGGGTGAGGCCCTCGCCGCTGATGGATCGGACCGTACACCGGGTCGTCGCGCAGCTTAAGCGCGTGTTGCCGAGACAGGAAAAGTCCTGCGGGTTTGAGACCTGCAGGACTTTTCCGTTTTTGAGGCAAGACCTGATCGAAAACCCTATTGATAGGAACAGGCAATACTTCGATCCGATTCGGCATCGTCCGCCAGCGTTATCCGCCCTAGCATGGCCTCTCCAATTGCCTGCTGGAGTACAGATTCATGAAGACCCTTTTCATCACCGGTGTCAGCAGCGGCTTCGGCCAGGCGCTGGCCAAGGAAGCGCTCGCTCAAGGTCACAGGATTATCGGCACAGTGCGCAGTGAATCCGCTCTGGCAGCCTTCGAAGCGCTGTCGCCCGAGCGCGCGCATGGGGTGCTGCTGGACGTTACCGAGTTCGATGCCATCGGTGGGGTGGTTGCGGCAGTGGAGGATCGCCACGGCCCGGTGGACGTGCTGGTCAACAACGCCGGTTATGGCCATGAGGGGATTTTCGAAGAGTCATCGCTGGAGGAACTGCGCCGCCAGTTCGACGTCAACGTGTTCGGCGCGGTGGCGGTGACCAAGGCTTTCGTCGCGTATTTCCGCCAGCGCCGCGCAGGGCATATTCTCAATATCACTTCCATGGGTGGCTACATCACCATGCCGGGGATCGCCTATTACTGCGGCAGCAAGTTCGCTCTGGAGGGGATTTCTGACACCTTGAGCAAGGAGCTTGCGCCCTTCAATATTTTTGTCACCGCTGTGGCGCCGGGATCGTTTCGCACCGACTGGGCAGGCCGCTCGATGCAGCGCACGCCTCGTAGTATCAGTGATTACGACGCAAGCTTCGATCCGGTGCGCAAGGCCCGGAAGGAGAAAAGCGGCCATCAGTTGGGCGATCCGCAGAAAGCTGCACGGGTCATGCTGACGATCATCGACAGTCCAAACCCGCCGGCTCACCTGCTATTGGGCAGTGATGCGCTGGCGCTGGTGCGTGACAAGTTGCAGCGCACGGCGGAGAGTATTGAGCAATGGGCAGCGCTTAGCCGCTCGACGGATGGCTGAAAGATCAAAAGCACCCTCACCCCAGCCCTCTCCCGGAGGGAGAGGGAGCCGATCGCGGGTGGATTCAACTCCTGAGCCTGCCTCGAAGATTTCCGCAGGGCTTATTACTCTAGAACAGCGCGGTCAGCATTCGGCGCGATATTTCAGGTCGGCAGATCCCGATCAAACACCACGGTCAGTCCCCTCTCCCTCTGGGAGAGGGCTAGGGTGAGGGCTCTGTCTGACACCCCGCCAATCAGCCAGACAGGTTCAAACCCGCCTTTTCACAAGGAAACCCACAGCCCATGCCGAAACCGAAAGACCTAATCACAGCGCGCATGGTCCAGCTAATGAGCAAGCTCGCCCCGCTGGAAGGTTACAACCTGAGCCCGCTGGAGGATGTGCGTTTCCTGCGCTCCAACCGACCGCTGACCCGCACGCCGGTGTTGTACGAACCGGGCATCGTGATCCTTTGTCAGGGGCGTAAACGCGGCTATCTCGGCGATGAAGTCTACGTCTACGACGCTCAGCATTATCTGGTGGTGTCGGTGCCGGTACCCTTCACCATGGAAACCGACGCCAGCGAAGCCGAGCCAATGCTCGCGGTGTACGTGCGCCTGGATTTCGCTTTGGCTGGCGAGCTGATTCAGCAGGTCGATGAACTGTGGGATTTCCCCAGATCCCAACCGATGGGCATGTACGCCTCGCCGCTCGACGAACCGCTACGCCGGTCAACCCTGCGTTTTCTTGAAGTGATGAGCGACGATGCCGACGCGCAAATCCTCGGTCCGGCGATGCTGCGCGAGCTCTACTACCGCATCCTCACCGGCGAACAAGGCGGCACCCTGCGTGCCGCCATCGCCCAGCAAGGTCAGTTCGGCAAAGTGACCCGCGCCATCCACAAGATCCACAGCTGTTATCACCAGCATCTCGACGTAGAAACCCTGGCCGAGGAAGCGCAGATGAGCGTGCCGAATTTTCATCTGCACTTTCGCAAGGTCACCGACTCCTCGCCGATGCAGTATCTGAAGTCGACGCGGCTGCACCAGGCGCGATTGCTGATGCTGCGTAACGACCTGACCGCGGCAAAAACTGCATTTCTGGTCGGCTACGAAAGCGCCTCGCAATTCAGCCGCGACTTCAAACGCCTCTTCGGCCGCACACCGCTAGCGGAAGTTGCGTGGATGAAACAGGCCTATGCGCTGCCGGCACCGACGACTGCTTCGCCGTTTGTGTCGTCGCACTGACTTCACCCGCGTCTTGAACAAACAGAAATCCACATTGAAGGGAAGAAAGTGAATCTGAGAGCTGAGATCGAAAACGCATTTGGACCCCAGGCATTCGCCCGCCCGCTTTTCTATTCCTGGCCCGGAGGATTGCGTTTCGAACTCTCCGAAACGGGCGGAATGATCGAGCAATTCCTGACCGCTATGCGCAAATCCATAACCATCTGCGGCGACGTTTTCCAAGGGGACGAATCGTTTGTCGCATGCCTGCGCATTCATTCCGGTCGCAATCGATTCGCCCATCGCAGTACTCTTCGCGCCCTTAAATCTGCTGGCATCGATACTCCATCAGCGCTGTGCATCTGGAGCGAAGAAATAGATAACGAGGAATGGTTCAGTGAGGAAGAGCCGGAATATTGGGTCAACGTCGCCTTCGAAGCGTCTGTGGCGAGCATTCAAGCATTACTCTGGTGCGCATTGGCCAAGGACTTCGGTGCTATCCAACCGCGTGCGAACTGTGCTGTCTACCTGTTCAATCTGCCCAAGCGAGTCATGGTCTTTCCCTATGACGACCGAGGCATGGACGTGGTTGGAGCCAACACCGAACTACTTTTGCAGCTTTATCAACGACATCATGCCTGGTTGCTCGACCATGACCGCGCAGCGATGGAAGCCACATTCGGCAGGCTGAAACGTTAGGTGAACGCTATCGTTTCAACTTCTTCGCCATGATGATCGTGCGCTCCGTCTGATGAAACTCATCTCTGATTTTCTTGAAGCCGAGCGAAGCATAGAAGCCTTCTGCGGTGACTGAGGAAGGAACGCGCAGCAGATTGAAACCTGTGTCCATGGCGAGTGATTGAATGCTCTTCATCAGCTGTCTTCCGACACCCATTCCTTGAAAGTCCGGGTCGACAAAAACGCTTCGAACAACGTCTCGATCGAGACTTGCCGTTGCGACGATTTGACTGTCGAGCGTAGCGACCAGCACCTGACGCTCAGTCAAAAAACGAAGGATCTTCGAGGGCGAAAAACTTTCAATCACTCGATCGATGATTTCGGGAGGATAGTCCCGAGCATTGCTCTCACGGAGCGTCTTGATGATCGTTTCACTGATAGCCGATGCATCCGCATCTCTCGCGATGTGAATTTGAATATCCACCCAGTAGCTCCTTGCTTGTCCGCTCCGTGTACAGCACTTATCGCAGCAAATTCCCCATCCGCATAGTGCTTGCCCCCTTCTGTGTTTCCCCGCCCAATCAAACAGGTCAGCCACCTGCATCAGGATGGGATCATGAACACCACGGCCATTCCCGAAGGTTTCACACCATTCACCCGCAGCAGTCCGTTGCTGGATCTGCTCGGCCCGATCTACGCCAGAGGCCACGGCCTGCAATTGGAACTGGGCTTGCTGACCGACTCCCGCCACGCCAATGGTCGCGGCACTTTGCATGGTGGTGTATTGGCGACTTTGGCCGATGTCGGGATGGGCTACGCCATGGCCTTTTCCAGCGATCCGCCGCAGCCGTTGATTACGGCGAGCATGACCCTGGATTATCTCGGGGCGGTGCAAATCAACGAGTGGCTCGAAGTGCGTCTTGAACACTCCAAAAAGGGCCGCCAACTGGCGTTTGCTGGCGTCAGTCTGCACGTAGGTGAGCGAACGGTCGCGCGCGCCAGTGCCGTGTTCGCGGTGCCGCTGAGCTGAAGCGCGAAACCTCAGTCTGACGCTTCAGAATCATCCCGCGCTGGAACAGGAATTTGCCATGAGGGTTTCTTGCCGACCTGGCTATCGAACGTGCGTCGCGCTTGGCGGAAACCCTCGACGTTTTCCACCACCCAAGTCCAGATCGGCGACATCCGCACCAGCAAGCCCATGCCCAATGGCGTCAGCTCGTACTCGACGTGCGGCGGCACCTGGTCGAGCTCGCGCCGGGTCAGCAGGCCGTCGCGTTCCAGCGCACGCAGGGTTTTGGTCAACATGCGCTGAGTCACGCCGGTCATCTGCCGTTTGATCTCAGCGTGACGCATCGTGCCGTACACCCCCAAGGCATGCAGGATGCCCAAAGACCAGCGACTGCCGGCGTGCGCGAGCACTTCGCGGCGCACGCCATCATCGTCTCGTCTGAGCGTCTGGCAGATTGCTTCTGCCTCACTGAGCGCTTGCTGATCAGTCATTTCTTCACTTGGTATCACGCGTGTGCCTTCTTCTGAGTGCTGCCCGATCGTGCCAGCATTTGCCGATCTTACATGCAGATCTCAGGAGACATCATGACCGAATTGAGCCACCCTTCCCCGCAATCCATTCTTG
Source organism: Pseudomonas sp. Sample_23 (assembly GCF_004307595.1). NCBI lineage: Bacteria > Pseudomonadati > Pseudomonadota > Gammaproteobacteria > Pseudomonadales > Pseudomonadaceae > Pseudomonas > Pseudomonas sp. Sample_23. The sequence continues at coordinate 144,674 of NZ_RCNX01000102.1, read as the reverse complement.
TCCTGGGCGCAGGCGAACTCGGCCTGCCGGTTTTGCGCAACCTTGCGCGAGTGGCAAAGCGCTCGCCCGGCAGCACGATCAGCGTCCTGCTCAGGGCCTCGACGATCGACAGTCAGTTGCCGGCAAAGAAAGCCGAAATCGATGAACTGCGCAGTCTCGGCGTGCAGATGGTGGCGGCAGATCTGGTCAACGATTCGATCGACCAACTGGCCGAAGTCTTCGCACCTTTCGATACCGTCATCGGCTGCGCCGGCATGGTCGCTGGTCGTGAGACGCCGATGAAGCTGGCGACCGCTGCGCTCAAGTCGGGCATCAAACGCTACTTTCCCTGGCAGTTTGGCGTGGACTTCGAAGTGATCGGCCGGGGCAGTCCGCAGGATCTGTTCGATGCTCAGCTCGACGTGCGCGAACTGCTGCGCGCGCAGGACAAAACCGAATGGGTGATCATCTCGACCGGCATGTTTACCAGTTTCCTCTTCGAGCCGGTGTTTGAAGTCGTTGATTTCGACAACGACACCGTTAACGCCCTGGGCAGCCTGGACACCAGCGTGACGCTGACGACCCCGGACGACATCGGCAAACTGACTGCAGAAATCGTTTTCTTCGAACCGCCTTTTCGCAACGAGATCGTGTATCTGTCGGGCGACACGCTGACCTATGAACAGGTCGCGGGCCTTCTCGAACGCGTGCTCGGACGGCCCTTCAAGCGTAACGTCTGGACGGTGCCGCACCTGATGCAGGAACTGGAAAAAGACCCCACTCACCACATCAAAAAATACCGCGCGGTGTTTGCCCAAGGTCGAGGTGTGGCGTGGCCGAAAGCGGGCACGTTCAATGAGCAGCGGGCGATACAGGTCACGACGGCCGAGCAGTGGGCGCGGGAAAATCTTGCGAACGAGTGAAAGCAGATTTTGCGCAGCGGGGCGTTGTGGGCGCTTTATACTCCCGCAAGCACCAGCTCCGCTGCCCGCTCACCAATAACGACGCACGGCGCCATCGTGTTGCCAACGGTGATGCGCGGCATGATCGAGGCATCTGCAACGCGCAGCCCGTCGATCCCGTATACGCGTAATTGATGGTCAACCACCGACAGCGCATCGCGGCCCATTTTTGCCGTACACGACAGGTGCCAGTAGGTCATCGCCGAGTTGCGGATGAACTGTTCCATAGCGCGACGCTCTCTGGGACCGGGCACGACTTCGCGCTTGATCAGCCCATTGAAGGCCTGGCTGTTGCCGAGTGCGCGGCACAGTTCGATCGACGCATGGGCTGCGGCCATGTCCTCGGGCTCGCTCAGGGAGTTCGGCTCAATGATCGGTGCATCCAGCGGCCCTGCACCTGACAACCGCAAGCGTCCGCGACTGGCAGGTCTGGCCAGCCCGGCGAACATGGTCCAGCCATGCTCCGGCGGCTCGATGGCGACCTCAGGCGGAGACGGTACCGCGAATGCCAGCTGACACTGCAAAAGATCCGGGGCTTCCAGGCGACTGTCGCTTTTCCAGTACAAGGTGGTTTCGCATCCGCTGCCAGCGACCGCTTGGGGTTGTTGGTATTCCCACGTGCAGCCGAAAGCCAGATGATCCTGCAAATTCTCGCCGACACCGGGTAAATGAACGACCGGTGCGATGCCGTGTTTTCGCAGTTCATCCGCCGGGCCGATGCCCGACTGCATGAGCACTTTCGGTGATTGCACCGCGCCCATGGACAGAATGACTTCAGCTGCGGCATGAAACCGGCGCCGCTCACCGGCGATCAACACTTCGACACCGACGGCCCGGGTGCCGACCAGCAACACGCGGGTCACCAACGCCCCGGTCATCACCGTCAGGTTCGGACAGTGCAAGTGTGGCCGGATGTAGGCGTCGTAAACCGACTCGCGCTTGCCCTGTTTGATGCGCAAGTCGGTGACAGCGATCCCACCTGCCCCTTCCATCATCACGCCATTGGGACTGTCGAATCGGGGGATGCCCAGATCGCTGGCCGCCTCCAGCGTTGCCAACGCAAGGGGTTGAGGCGTGGCCGGCTGCTCGACATGTACCGGCCCACCTGAACCACGCCGGGTGGCGTCCGGGCTGCCTTGCCAGTTTTCGATCCTGCGGTAGTAATCGAGCACCGATGCGTAGCCCCAGGCCGGGTCGCCAGACTCGGCAGCAAAATGCTCCCAATCGGCGCGATGGCCGCGCGACCAGACCATCACGTTGATGCTCGAACCTCCACCGAGCCCCTTGCCCATGCTCAGCGGGAGCCGTCGACCGTTGAGGCGTGGATCGGATTGCCCCTCGAATGCCCAGTCGCGCGCAGAGCCGAGGTTCAGCGGCCATTGCGCCGGTTCTGTCACCTCGGGGCCCGAATAGTCTTCGCCGGCCTCAATCAGCAGAACTCGTGCGCCTGACTCATCGGCAAGCCGCGCAGCGACCACGCAGCCCGACGTGCCGGCACCACAGACAATGAAGTCATAGTCGTGATCGCTCCGAAGATTCATACGCCCGCTCCCCTTCGATGCCGCGATCACTGTTCAGCAACGCCGTGCACGGCCTGGAGAATCACCGCCGCGACTTGCGCCGGCTGCGACTGCTGCGGGACATGGCTGGACTTCACCTCGGCGAGGGTCGCACCGATGCGCTTGGCGGCAGACCGCTGGACGTCGGGATGAATCATCCGGTCTTCGGTAGCGAGCAGGTACCAGGACGGCTTGGTTTTCCAGGACGAAACGGTGGTTTTATCTTCGAAAGCCGAGGCCTTGATCGGTCCTTGCGTGGCAGTCATGACGGCAGTTTGCGCGGCCGGCAGATCCTGAGCGAAGTCCTTGGCCATGCCTTCGGGGGTCAGATAGAGGAAGCCGTTACCGTCAGCCTTGATCTGACTGATGCCCGGCGGCGTCGGCGCACCTTTGCCCTGTTCGCCACTGGTTTGCCCGGCCTCTGGCGCGAAGGCGGCGACATACACCAGCGCGCTGACTTTCTGGTCGTTGCCGGCTTCGGTGATCACCGTGCCGCCCCACGAGTGACCGACCAGCACCACCTTGCCCTGCTGGTTGTTCAGCGCGCGGCGCGTGGCGGCAACGTCGTCGGCCAGCGAGGTGAGCGGGTTTTGCACAACGGTCACGGCCACGCCTTTGGCTTGCAGCAGTGGCACGACTTTGGCCCAGTCGGAACCGTCAGCGAAGGCGCCGTGTACGATCACCACCGAAGGCGTTGTATCCTGCGCGTGGCTGGCGCCGGCCAAGAAGGTACTGGCCAGGGCAAAGGCGACGGTGGCGAATTTCGATTTGATTGTTTTCATTGGATGAGCTCCTGTTCGGGAGTTCAGATTCTGCTGACTGGCCTGCGTTGTGGGCATCGGTCAATTATCCGACCCCGGGGCATTTTTCATGGATAGTGGCTTGCAACTGGACATCTCGCTGGACGGCGCACTGGCAACCATCGCCCAGGTCGGTGACCTCAGCATGGGGCAACCGCTCGGTCATTCCCGGCGCGTTGCCGCTTTGGCGCGGATGCTCGCGCAGGCATGCCACGGCGCCGGTGAGCATTTGCAGGTTGCAGAGCAGATTGCCTTGCTGCGCTGGTCTGGGTGCACGGCCAACGCCGAAGGCTTTGCCGACCTGCTGGGCGACGACGTCGATGGTCGCCGCGCAATGCTCGATCTGACCCTCGGCAATGAACAGATGAACGCGGTGCATCAGGCAACCCCGCTGGCCGTGGTGCACTGTGAAGTGTCCGGTGCAATCGCCAAAACCCTCCAGCTCGGGGCCGCCGTTGAGGCGGGCCTGTGTCGAGTGTTCGAAACTTACGACGGCACTGGCCGACCACTGGGCGTAAGTCATGAGCACATCCCGGAAGTCGCCTATCAGGTGGTCATGGCCGGAGATCTGGACATTCTCACCCGCGCCCATGGCTTGGACGCGGCGCTGCGCTGGATCAACGAGCAGTCGGATCGGCGCTACCCTGCGTCGCTGGTGTCGTTGCTGGTGGCTAATGCCAAGGACTGGCTGGCGGATCTGGAAACGCTTTGCACAAAAGTTGAACCCGCGCCTGAGCAGCGTCATGTCTCACTGACTTTGGTCGGAGACATCATTGACTTGAAGCTGCCATGGCTGGCCGGGCATTCGCGTCAGGTCGCCCATGTCGCCGTGGAAGCTGCGCGCCTGTGGGGGCTGGATGAGCCGACTTTGGCAAACATTGGCAAGTCCGCGCTGATTTACGGTCTCGGCCGCGCAGCCGTTTCCAATCACCTATGGAATAGCCCAGGGCCGCTGCCCTACGGTGCGGCAGAGCGAGTGCGCCTGGTGCCTTACTGGACGCAACAGGCGCTCAGGCCGGTAATGGAACTGGCCGCGCCCGCCGAGATAGCCACCCACGCGTATGAACGGCTCGATGGCAGCGGCTATTTTCGCGGCGTGGCGGGTGATGCACTGAATGCCGAACATCGGCTGTTCGCCACCTCGGTCGCCTGGGTGGCGTTGAGGCAGGCCCGGCCCTGGCGATCAGCCCACGACGAAGCGGCAGCAGCCACGCTACTCAAACAGGATGCTGGCCGTGGTCTGTTCGATAACGATGTCTGCGAAGCCGTCATTGCTGCCGCCAGTGGCGAGCGTCGCCTGCGGCAACCCAAGCCTACGCTGCTGACAGCCCGTGAGTGCCGCATTCTTCTGGAGATCAGCCGTGGCGCCAGCAACAAACAAGTCGCGCAACTGTTGGATATCAGTCCGAGCACGGTACGCACGCACATGGAAAGCATCTTTCGCAAACTGCAGTGTTCGACCCGGGCAGCCGCCACCCTGAAGGGGCTGACACTGGGCTTGATCGCCTGAGTCCGCCCGGTCAAGCCTGATCAGCCTGCCTGGCGCGAGCCAGTTCGATGAATGCCTTGGCGGCCGCAGAGGGATTGCGGCGGTTCGGGTAGTACAGGCACAACCTGTCTCGGGGCGGGGTCCAGTCCTCGAGTACCTGCACGAACTCGCCGGTGCGGATTTCGTCACGAACGTCCTGCTCCATGAAAAAGCCCAGCCCCATGCCCGCCTGCACCGCGACCTTGACCACGCTCGATTCATCCAGCGTAAGCGGACCGTTCACATCCAGACGGGTAACTTCTCCGTCCCGCTCGAAATACCAAGGGAAAATCGCCCCGTTCGGCAGTCGCACGCGGATGCATCGATGCCCGGGCAGATCGGACGGCGTGCGCGGTTTGCCGTGTTGTGCAAAATACCCCGGCGAACCGACCACTGCGTAACGCTGCGGCGGCCCTACGGGGACCACAATCACATCGTTGGGCACCAGGCCTGCCGAGCGCACGCCGAAATCGAAGCCGTCAGCCACGATATCCACCAGCCGGCCTTCGGTTACAAGATCAATATGGACTTTCGGATGCTGCTGCAAAAACTCGATCACCAGTGGCAGCAGCGCCGAACGCGCAGCGCTGGCGAAGGCGTTGATGCGCAACGTGCCCGAGGGTCCGGCGTTTTGCGAGCGCACTGCGTCGAGTGCCGCACGCAAATCTTGCAACGCTGGCCCCACCTGTTCGAGAAACACCCTGCCCGCTTCGGTGATGGCGACGCTGCGGGTGGTGCGGTTGAACAGTCGCGATTCGAGGCGCGCTTCCAGTTGCGCAATGGTGTTGCTCAGCGCGGTAGTGGAGACGTCGAGATCAATGGCGGCCTGGCGAAACGACCCCCTTCGCGCCACGGCTATGACGGCGTCCAGTTCATTGAGGGCCAAGCGATCCTGAACCATGGATTGTCCTGATTTCCGGGATAGGTCATTAAGGTTTGTCCCAGTTGAACAAACTATGTGCGGCCCAGCAAGATGACTCCAGTTAATCAATCAGGAGTCAGCCAATGAACCTTCAACTTCCCGCCGTCGTGCAGACGTATGTCACGGTCATCAACGAGAAAGAAATCTACGACGCGATCCATCAATTCCGAGCGCTGGAGATCTCGCCATGCTGAATTCAGGATTGACTGGCAAGCGGGTCCTCGTCACTGGCGGCACCAAGGGAATCGGCAAAGCAGTGGTCGAGTGGTTCCTGGCCGAGGACGCAAAAGTCATCACTTCGGCTCGGCAAGTGGACGTCGAAATGCCGGGCGCACTGCTGGTTGCGGCTGATCTTTCGACCCGGGAAGGTTGTGACGTACTCATCGCAGCGGTCCAGCAGCAACTGGGCGGCGTCGACATAGTGGTTCATGTCCTGGGTGGCTCGTCGGCCCCCGGTGGTGGTTTTGCAGCGCTGGACGAGGAGCAGTGGCAACGCGAGCTCAATCTGAATTTGCTGCCAGCGGTGCGCCTCGATCGCGCCCTGCTCCCGGACATGCTCGAACGTCGTAATGGCGTGGTGATCCATGTCACCTCCATCCAGAGTCGACTGCCACTGCCGAAATCCACCACAGCGTACGCGGCGGCCAAGGCTGCGCTGTCGACCTACAGCAAGAGCCTGTCGAAAGAGGTGTCGCCCAAAGGGGTCCGTGTGGTTCGGGTTTCCCCGGGCTGGGTCGAAACCGAAGCATCGGTGGCATTGGCCGAGCGACTCGCGCAGGAGGCAGGCACTGACTATCAGGGTGGCAAGGACATCATCATGCAAGCCTTGGGCGGTATCCCGCTCGGCCGCCCATCGACGCCAGCTGAAGTGGCTGAGCTGATCGGGTTTGTGGCGTCGCCGCGAGCGGCTTCGATCACAGGAAGTGAATTTGTGATCGACGGCGGGACCATCCCGACAATCTAGCCGCCAGTCTGCGGGTCAAGGACGACTCGCTGAATCCGACGGGCACGCTTACATCCGATGCTGCTCCAGCAAAAAATCCACAAACAACCGTACCCGCACCGGCATCGCCGCGCCGCCGACGAACACCGCGTGAATCGGTTCCTCATCGCCCGGGTTAAACGTTTGCAGCAGCGGGATCAGCGTGCCGCGCTGCAAGTCTTCCCTGACGGTGAACTCGCCAATCCGCGCAATTCCGGCGCCGAGTCTGGCGAACTGGGCCAGTGCTTCGCCGCTGCTGCATTCGATGTTGCCGCTGACTTTCAGCGAGAACTCCTTGCCATCGCGGATAAACGGCCAGTTGGCTTCGGCGCGGCGGAAGTTGAAGCGCAGGCAGTTGTGCTTGAGCAGGTCTTCCGGTTCGAGAGGTGTGCCGTGACGTTTCAGATAGTCGGACGATGCGACCACGACTTGGCCGGTGTGGCCGAGGCGGCGTGCGGTCAACGGGCTGTCGGGCAGATGGCCGAAGCGTATGGCGACGTCCGCCTGGCCGGCGAGGATGTCGACTACTTCGTCGCCGAGGCTGAGGTCGACGACGATGTTCGGGTAACGGGCGGTGAAGGCTGCGACCAGCGGCACAATGGTCAGCCGTCCATGGCCAAGGGCGGCACTGACACGCAGGCGGCCCTTGGGTACGCCTTGGTCGGTAATGGCCCCTTCCACTTCGTCCATGTCGGCGAGAATTCGCCGGGCACCGCGCAGGAAGGCCTCGCCCTCGGCGGTAAACGTCAGCGCGCGGGTCGTGCGCAGCAACAGACGAGTGCCGAGTCGCTGTTCGGCGCGGGCGATGATCCGACTGACCGCCGAAGGCGTCAGCCCCAACGCACGCGCAGCTGCTGAAAGGCTGCCCTCCTGCGCCACGGTGACGAACACGCTCATTTCCCCTGACCTGCCGTTGAAGTCCATTCGTGCCTCTTACGCAAAGGTGATTGCCAAAATCGCCATCTACCGCCTGAAAACGATGGATCGTAGCATTGGCGGCATAGATGAGGAGACTTTCCATGCGTATCAATCCACCACTTGTTGCACTCGCTGTCGGCGCCTTTGGCATCGGTGTCACCGAGTTCGCGCCGATGGGCATGTTGCCCGGCATCGCTGCCGATCTCGGCGTTTCCATTCCCGCTGCGGGGTTGTTGGTCAGTGCCTACGCCTTGGGCGTGCTGCTCGGCGCGCCGCTGATGACCCTGACCACCGGCAAGATCCCCCGGCGCTATCTGCTGATCGGGCTGATGGCGATTTTCACCCTGGGTAACCTGATGTCGGCGCTGGCTACCGACTACTACAGCCTGATGGTCGCCCGAGTGATCACCTCGCTCAATCACGGCGCATTCTTTGGGGTCGGCTCTGTGGTCGCCGCCAGTGTGGTCGCGCCGGAAAAACGTGCCGGCGCCGTCGCGGCGATGTTCATGGGCCTGACCCTGGCGACCATTGGCGGTGTGCCGCTGGCTGCCTGGTTCGGTGAGCTGTTTGGCTGGCGCACGGCGTTCTGGGGCATTACCGGTCTCGGCGTGCTGACCATGATCGCCTTGTGGTTCGCCCTGCCCAATCTGAAAGCAGAGCAAGGCGCGGGTGCGCTGGCGGAAATACGAGTATTGGGCCGCGGTCCGGTGCTGGCCGCACTGGCCCTGACCGTGGTCGGCTCGAGTGCGATGTTCACCGTGTTCACCTACATCGCGCCGATCCTCAGCAGCGAGACCCACGCCTCCGCCGCGTTCATCACCGCCATGCTGGTGTTGTTCGGAATCGGTTTGACGCTGGGCAACATGTGGGGTGGCAAGGCTGCCGACCGTTCGATCGATCGCACCCTGATCGTGTCGCTGAGCGCATTGATTGTGGTGTTGCTCGCATTCACTGTGCTGATGCGCTGGCCGCTGCCGGCCGCGGTGGCCATTCTGATCTGGGGTATCGCCAGCTTCGCTCTGGTGCCGCCGCTGCAGATGCGCGTGATGGAAGCGGCCAAAGACGCGCCGAATCTGGCTTCGGCGGTGAACATCGGTGCGTTCAATTTCGGCAACGCGATCGGCGCGGCGCTGGGTGGCGCGGTGATCAATGCCGGGCTGGGTTATCCAGCGATTTCCCTGGCCGGCGCGGCGATGGCTGGTCTGGGCCTGCTGATGGTGCTGACGTTCGCCTGGCGCTCCAGAGCCAGTGCCGCTGCGCTGGCGTAAGTCTTCGCAGCGCTATGCGCCGCCCTGCTGATACTCGCGGGGCGTGCAGCCGAACTCGCGACGGAACACCGTGTGCAGATATTGCGCAGACTTGAAGCCGCAGGCCTGGGCAATGTCGGCAATCGCCGCATCGGTGTTCTTCAAACCGCTGGTAGCCGCCGCCAGTTTGAAACGCAGAATCTCGTCATGCACGCTGCAACCGCGCTCAGCGCGGAAATGCGCTTCCAGCGACGAGCGCGACACCCCGACATAGGCCGCCACCTGTGCGGTCTTGATGCCCTGACAGGCATATTGGCGGATGAACAACAGCGCTTGCATGACGTAGGGATTGCCCAGCGGTTGATGCAAGCTCGACACCTGCACGTTGACCGCGTCCGGTGGAATCAGAATCTGCGTGCCGGTGGACGGCATGCCGTGGAGCATCTGGTGCAGCAATTGCGCCGCGGTGCGGCCCATGGTTTCGGTGCCCTGAATCACCGAACTCAGCGGTACGCGAGTCAGGCTGCGGGTCAGCGGGTCGTTGTCGATGCCGATCAGCGCGACCTGCTCCGGCACGGCGATGCCGGCGGTCAGGCAGGCTTGCAGCAACTGGCGGGCGCGGGCGTCGCTGACGGCGATGATGCCGATCGGTTTCGGCAGGCTGTGCAGCCAGGCGATCAGTTGTTCGACGGCGCTGTCCCACAGCGGCGCGCTGGTGCCCATGCCGCGATAGATCTCGGCGTGGAGGCCGTCGCGTTGCATCAGTTTGCGAAAGGCTTTTTCCCGCTCCTGCGCCCAGCGATTGGCCTGCGCCTCGGGCAAGCTGAAACAGGCAAAGCGCTGCAACCCCGCCTCGACCAGATGTGAATAAGCCAGAGTGATCAATGCATTGTTATCGGTGGCGACATAGGGGATCGCTTTCGGATAAGCGCGTGCATCCTCGTAGGAACCGCCCACCGCCACCACCGGCAAATGAATGTCGGCCAGCGCCTCGCCGATCAGCGGGTCGTCGAAGTCGGCAATGATCCCGTCGCCCTGCCAGCGCTCGATGCCTTTCAAGCGGCAGAGAAAGTCCTCTTCCAGAAACAGGTCCCAGGAAGCGCGGGTGCTGCTCAGGTAGTTGCCAATGCCGCTGATGATTCCACGGTCGTAGATCTTGCTGCCGTTGAACAACAGGGCGATGCGGTGCACGGGCGGTAGGCTCTTCATTCAGTATCCGGATTTTGCGTCAAGCCATTCGCGAGCAGGCTCGCTCCCACACGGTTTTGTGAACGACACGAATCAAATGTGGGAGCGAGCCTGCTCGCGAAAGCGGCCTCAAATTATTTTTGTTCCGGGCCGCCATGTCGCGGCGACGATGGACACAGACTAGGCCCGCGAGCGCTGAAGCTCAATACGCAAAATCGCACTCGCAGTTGAGGCTTTTCATAATCAGCGGGCACGGGGCCGTTGCTAGTATCGAGACACCGCCAAGAACAACAAGGACAAGGTCCATGCAGTATTTCCCCAATATCGAGCCGGTTCGCTACGAAGGCCCGAACAGTGATTCGCCCCTCGCTTTCCGCCACTACGACGCCGACAAACTGATCCTCGGCAAACCCATGCGTGAACACCTGCGCATGGCCGCCTGCTACTGGCACACCTTCGTCTGGCCGGGCTCCGATGTGTTCGGTGCCGGAACCTTCAAACGCCCGTGGCAACGCAGTGGCGAACCGATGGAACTGGCTATTGGCAAGGCTCAAGCCGCATTCGAGTTCTTCAGCAAACTGGGCATCGATTACTACTGCTTTCACGACACGGACGTCGCCCCCGAAGGCAACTCGCTGAAGGAGTACCGCGAACACTTCGCGCAAATGGTCGACCGCCTCGAACAGCATCAGGAACAAAGCGGCATCAAGCTGCTCTGGGGCACCGCCAACTGCTTTAGCAATCCGCGTTTCGCCGCCGGCGCTGCGAGCAATCCCGATCCGGAAGTGTTCGCCTGCGCCGCCGCGCAAGTGTTCAGCGCGATGAACGCCACCCATCGGCTCAAAGGTTCCAACTACGTGTTGTGGGGTGGCCGTGAAGGCTACGAAACCCTGCTCAACACCGATCTGAAACGCGAGCGCGAACAACTCGGGCGTTTCATGCGCATGGTGGTCGAGCACAAGCACAAGATCGGTTTCACCGGTGACCTGTTGATCGAGCCCAAGCCGCAGGAGCCGACCAAGCACCAATACGATTACGACAGCGCCACGGTGTTCGGCTTCCTCCAGCAGTACGGCCTGGAGAAGGAAATCAAGGTCAACATCGAGGCCAACCACGCGACCCTGGCCGGCCACAGCTTTCATCACGAAATCGCCACGGCTGCCTCGCTGGGGATCTTCGGCAGCATCGACGCCAACCGTGGCGATCCGCAGAACGGCTGGGACACCGACCAGTTCCCCAACAGCGTCGAAGAAATGACCCTGGCGACCTATGAAATTCTCAAGGCCGGCGGTTTCAAGAATGGCGGTTTCAACTTCGACTCCAAGGTGCGCCGGCAGAGCCTCGACGAGATCGACCTGTTCCACGGCCATGTCGGCGCCATGGATGTTCTTGCCCTGTCGCTGGAACGCGCCGCCGCGATGGTCGAGAACGATCAATTGCAAACCCTCAAGGACCAACGCTACGCCGGCTGGCGTCAGCCGTTCGGGCAAGCGGTGATGGCAGGAGACTTCAATCTTGAGTCACTGGCAGAGCACGCGTTTACCAACGAGTTGAACCCGCAAGCCGTCAGCGGCCGCCAGGAAATGCTCGAAAACATCGTCAACCGTTACCTGTATCGCTGATCGCCAAGGGAAGCTGCCGACGCAAAAACGCTGTGACAATTGCACGACAATTCTGTGCCTGCTGCGTCGGCAGATTCTCTACAGTTCTACCAGCCCGATTCATCGTCAGGCCGTGTCTTTCCAACAAAAATAAAAGGACGCACCACCATGAAGAACTTGAAACGTACGCTGTTGGCCAGTGCCCTGGCGTTGTTGGCCCTGCCGGTAATGGCCGACGCCACCCACCCGAAAATCGGTTTCTCCATTGACGATCTGCGTCTGGAACGCTGGTCGCGCGACCGCGATTACTTCGTCGCGGCGGCGGAAAAAATGGACGCCAAAGTCTTCGTGCAATCGGCGGACGCCAACGAGCAGAAGCAGATTTCGCAGATCGAAAACCTCATCTCTCGCGGCGTCGATGTGATCGTCATCGTGCCTTTCAACGCGACAGTGCTGACCAACGCCGTGGCCGAGGCGAAGAAAGCCGGGATCAAAGTGGTGTCTTACGACCGGCTGATTCTCAACGCCGATGTCGACGCCTATATCTCCTTCGATAACGAAAAGGTCGGCGAGATGCAGGCCGGCGGCGTGCTGAAAGCGGCGCCCAAGGGCAATTACTTCTTGCTGGGTGGCGCGCCCACCGACAACAACGCCAAGATCCTCCGTGAAGGCCAGATGAAGGTGCTGCAACCGGCCATTGACAAGGGCGATATCAAGATCGTCGGCCAGCAGTGGGTCAAGGAATGGAACCCGACCGAAGCGCTGAGCATCGTTGAAAACGCCCTGACCCGTAACAACAACAAAATCGACGGCATCGTCGCCTCCAACGACGCTACCGCTGGCGGCGCCATCCAGGCATTGGCCGCGCAGCAACTGGCCGGCAAGGTGCCGATTTCCGGTCAGGACGCCGACCTCGCAGCCGTCAAACGCGTGATCGCCGGCACGCAAACCATGACCGTGTACAAACCGCTGAAACTCATCGCCTCCGAAGCGGCCAAGCTCTCGGTGCAACTGGCACGCAACGAGAAACCGGCCTACACCTCGCAGTACGACAACGGCAGCAAAAAGGTCGACACCATCCTGCTTACGCCAACGCCGTTGACCAAGGACAACATCGACTTGCTCGAACAGGACGGCTTCTACACCAAGGCGCAGATTGCCGGGCAGTGATCCGGTCGTAAATCTTGATCAGACCTGTGGGAGCGAGCCTGCTCGCGAAAGCGGAGTGTCAGTCAGTAAAGCTCTGGCTGAAAAGGCCCCTTCGCGAGCAGGCTCGCTCCCACACAGGTTCAGTGGTGTTTGAGTTCCTGGTATACGAGCCTTTTCCATGTCCGACTATCTGCTGCAAATGAACGGCATCGTCAAAACCTTCGGCGGCGTCAAAGCGCTCAACGGTATCGACATCAAGGTCCGGCCCGGTGAATGCGTGGGCCTGTGCGGCGAGAATGGCGCCGGCAAGTCGACGCTGATGAAGATCCTTTCGGCGGTCTATCCCCATGGCACCTGGGACGGCGAAATCCTCTGGGACGGGCAACCGCTCCGGGCGCAATCGATCAGCGAAACCGAAGCCGCCGGCATCGTCATCATCCATCAGGAACTGACCCTGGTGCCGGACCTGTCGGTGGCGGAAAACATCTTCATGGGCCATGAGCTGACGCTGCCGGGCGGGCGCATGAACTACCCGGCGATGATCCACCGCGCCGAAGCCTTGATGCGTGAATTGAAAGTGCCGGACATGAACGTTTCGCTGCCGGTTTCGCAGTACGGCGGTGGTTATCAGCAACTGGTGGAAATCGCCAAGGCCCTGAACAAACAGGCGCGTCTGCTGATCCTCGACGAACCCTCCTCGGCCCTGAGCCGCTCGGAAATCGAAGTGCTGCTCGACATCATCCGCGACCTCAAAGCCAAGGGGGTCGCCTGCGTCTACATCTCGCACAAACTCGATGAAGTCGCCGCCGTGTGCGACACCATTTCGGTGATCCGCGACGGCAAACACATCGCCACCACCGCCATGGCCGACATGGACATTCCACGGATCATCACGCAGATGGTCGGGCGCGAAATGAGCAACCTCTACCCCAGCGAGCCGCATGAGATTGGCGAGGTGATTTTCGAGGCGCGCCACATCACTTGCTACGACGTCGACAACCCCAAGCGCAAACGGGTCGACGACATTTCCTTCAGCCTCAAGCGCGGCGAGATTCTCGGCATTGCCGGGCTGGTCGGGGCCGGCCGCACCGAGCTGGTCACCGCTCTGTCCGGCGCTTACCCCGGCCGCCACGAGGGCGAAGTCTGGCTGGACGGCGAGCCAATCGACACGCGCACGCCGCTGAAAGCGATTCGCGCCGGCCTGTGCCTGGTGCCTGAAGATCGCAAGCGCCAGGGCATCATTCCCGACCTCGGCGTCGGCCAGAACATCACCCTCGCCGTGCTCGAGAGCTATTCGAAAATGACCCGCATCGATGCCGAAGCCGAACTCGGCTGCATCGACCGGGAAATCTCCCGTCTGCATCTGAAGACCGCAAGTCCGTCCCTGCCGATCACCAGCCTGTCGGGCGGTAACCAGCAGAAAGCCGTTCTGGCGAAAATGCTGCTGGCCAAACCCCGCGTGCTGATTCTCGACGAGCCGACCCGAGGCGTGGACGTCGGCGCCAAGTACGAGATCTACAAGTTGATGGGCGCGCTGGCCGCCGAAGGCGTGTCGATCATCATGGTTTCATCGGAACTGGCCGAAGTGCTCGGCGTCTCCGACCGCGTGCTGGTGATCGGCGAAGGCCAGTTGCGCGGCGACTTCGTCAACCACGGGCTGACCCAGGAACAGGTACTCGCCGCCGCCCTCAGCCAGCCGGGCAGGCATAACAATAATGATCGGAAAACCGCGTAAATGAATCAGGTCAAACAACTGTTCACCCGCTACAAGATGCTCGCGCTGGTATTCGCCGTGGTGCTGATCTGGCTGTTCTTCAGCTGGCAGACCGAGGGCGGCTTCCTCACCCCGCGCAACCTTTCCAACCTGCTGCGGCAGATGTCGATCACCGGCATCCTCGCCTGCGGCATGGTGCTGGTGATCATCAGCGGCGAGATCGATTTGTCGGTGGGCTCATTGCTCGGCCTGCTGGGTGGCCTCGCGGCGATACTCGACGTGGTCTATCACATTCCGTTGCTGGCGAATCTGAGTCTGGTCGCCCTGTGCGGCCTGATGATCGGCCTCGCCAACGGCTACATGGCGGCGTACTTGCGCATACCGTCATTTATCGTCGGGCTCGGTGGCATGTTGGCGTTTCGCGGGATTTTGCTGGGGATCACCGGCGGCACCACCATCGCCCCGGTATCGCCGGAGCTGGTCTACGTCGGCCAGGGTTATCTGCCCCACGCGATCGGCACTGGCCTGGGTGTGCTGCTGTTTGCGCTGACAGTGTTCCTGACCTGGAAACAACGACGCAATCGCGCCCTGCATGGCCTGGCGGCGCATTCACTGGTTCGTGATGTTGTGCGCGTGCTGGTGATCGGCGCGGTGCTGGCCGGTTTTGTTCAGACCCTCAATAGCTATGACGGCATTCCCGTGCCGGTGCTGCTGTTGCTGATTCTGCTCGGGGTGTTCAGTTACGTCACCAGCCAGACCGTGTTCGGCCGCCGGGTCTATTCGGTCGGCAGCAACATGGAAGCCACGCGCCTGTCAGGCATCAATGTGCAGGCGGTCAAGCTGTGGATCTTCGGCATCATGGGCGTGATGTGCGCCCTCGCCGGCGTGGTCAACACCGCACGCCTCGCCGCCGGCTCACCGTCCGCCGGCAGCATGGGCGAGCTCGACGCCATCGCCGCCTGCTTCATCGGCGGCACCTCCATGCGCGGCGGCTCCGGCACCGTCTACGGCGCCCTCCTCGGCGCGCTGGTGATCACCAGTCTGGACAACGGCATGTCGATGCTCGACGTCGATAGCTACTGGCAGATGATCGTCAAGGGCAGCATTCTGGTGTTGGCGGTCTGGGTGGATGTGAGTACGCGTACGGCGCGGCGTTGATCGCCGCGAGCCTGGAGGGATCTGCTTCAAAAGGGAGCAAGAACGCAAGCCGCTGCTACGCTACGTAACACAATATTATGGAATACCAGATACCACAAAACATTGCTTTGAACGCTTGGTCCGCTCTGGCTCAATGGCTTCGAAGGCCTTGCACAGCTTGGCCCGTATCTTGCTCCTCCAGTGCATATCGCGCTCAAGGTCTATGGCCATGCCTGCATCCTCCGCAAATTTCGGCGACGCTCACACCCGCTCTTCAAGCGCGGTGTGTGCGTTGCCGTGCGCAGCCATGGCGCGTTATCTCCGTCGATTCCGCTCTTCGTCCTCCATCGTGCTGCCGCAGCTGCCATCCTGCGTGAGCGCGAAGCAAAACGGTTTCTGGCAGATAGTCAGGTAACACCTCGCCACGAGAGTCTCTCTCGATCTCTCGCAGTTTCCGCCTTGGCGGATCGCTGCGCACCGTCATTACCGAGTTTTCTGGTGAGTCCCTCCGGCTCGCCCGACGCTCTGCATCCGGAACAAACCTGATGAACCAAAACACCGCCTTGCTTGTGATCGATATGCAAAAGGAAGATGGCTTCCCGCTCGAACGCTTCGATCAAGTGGTCGATAACGCCGCATCCCTGATCGATCGCGCTCGCCAGTTGCACATCCCGATTTTCTATACCCGCCATGTCAACGACGCTCCGGGCCGCGATCTGGCGCTGGGCGAACCGGTAGACGACCAAGGCAGGCCAACGACTTACCGCGCCGGCACATCTGCGATCGAGATCATTGACGCTCTGGCGCCTCGAGACGCTGACGTCGTCATCGATAAACGCCGCTACAGCGCCTTCCACGGCACCCGTTTGGCTCAGATGCTCAACCGCCGAGGCATCAAGCACCTGGTGGTCATCGGCGTGCTGACGGATGTGTGTGTCATGAGCAGTCTGTTCGACGCCTATCAGCACGACTTCCAGATCAGCCTTGTCGCTGACGCCTGTAGTGCGACTACAGAGGGAGCGCATTACTCGGCACTGTTCATCCTTTCCAACTGGCTGTACGGGCTGGAGCTCTTCACCACCGAGCAGTTGTCGAGACGCTGGAACAACGAGCCGGCAACATCGCTTCGAACCGCCGAACCCGATCACCTCGCCTTCCAGCCAGATGAATTCCCACAAGTCGTAGCGCGCTTTCAACGCCGCCTCGTCGACGCCTGCTGAACGGAGAACAGACATGAAAGTTGAAAAACGCAGCATCGACTTTATCCCTGAGAGCGAGCGTCACGGTCGGCCCCGTTCCTTGTTCTTCGTCTGGTTTGGTGCCAACGCCAACATCACCACGGTAGCGGCTGGAGTGTTGCCCATCAGCCTGGGACTCAATCTTTTCTGGAGTGCGCTATCGATTCTTATCGGTTCGCTGATTGGTGCAATCTTCATGGCTTCGCACTCCGCACAGGGGCCGAGACTGGGTATTCCGCAGATGATCCAGAGCCGGGCACAATTCGGGGTTTTCGGCGCTATCGTACCGCTGCTGTTCGTCATGCTTATTTATATGGGCTTTTTCGTCAGCAACACGCTGTTGGCTGCTCAGGCGGTGAGCGACCTGAGCCCGTTGAGCACCGCTGGCAACATCGCTCTGCTGGGCGCGGCATGCTTCCTGGTCGCGCTGTTCGGCTACCAACTGATTCATCGCGTGCAGAAGCTGCTTTCGCTGATTTCGATTGCCGTGTTCGGCATCGCCACCCTGCTCGCCCTCGCGCTGCCGATAGAGGCCGGCCAGTGGACCGCGCAGGGTTTCAATCTGGTCAGCTTCCTCGCCTCCGTCAGCATCGCGGTCACTTGGCAACTGTCCTACGCACCTTACGTGGCGGACTACTCTCGGTATTTGCCGAGCGACACATCCACCCGCCAAGTGTTCTGGTACAGCTATGCCGGTACCGTGATCGGCGGAAGCTGGATGATGCTGTTAGGCGCCGTGCTGGCCAAGGGCATGGTGGGGTTCTCCGATAACGTCGGGCTGCATCTGATAGGCCTGCTCGGAGGAGGCACGCTGCTGATGGTGGCATTCGTGCTATACGGCCAGATCGCCATCAATGTGTTCAACCTGTATGGCGCTTTCATGTCGACGATCACGATGATCGAGCCTTTCTCTGCGCTCAAAATCACCCCGTCTGTACGTGCGGGATTCCTGCTGATCATCTGCACGATCGCAACCGGTTTATGCACATTGGCGCAGGACGACTTTCTGCAGTTCTTCCTGAATTTCATTTTTTTCATGAGCTACTTTCTGATCCCCTGGACGGCGATCAATCTTGTCGACTATTACGCGCTGCGCAAAGGCGTTTACCGGATTGCCGACATCTTCGATCCGGCAGGCATCTACGGTCGGGTGAACTGGACAGCAATCGCAGTATTCCTTTGCACCATTGCTCTGGAAATTCCGTTCATGAACACCTCCATGTACGTCGGGCCTGTTGCCACCAGCCTGCAAGGCGTAGACCTGGCGTGGGTCGTTGGCTTGCTGTGCCCTGCGTGCGCTTACTACGCCCTCATGCGCCGGCGCGGTTCGCTGTTGATCAAGGCATCGCAAGTTTGATGTTCGCAGGCTGAGAGCGTTTGTGCTCTTCTATCGGAACAGTACTGAGGCCCGTATTCACGGGCCTCTTACTTCCTGTGCAAGTTTGTGTAACATCCGGGAAACTGGACGATTCGATTTATACGTAAGTCAAAACAATTACTGGCAGTGATTTATTGTCAGGGACATGATCAACGGCCCAACCCAACTCTCTGCAGTTGTACAAGCGCAGCGGTAATCGTTGAGTCTTGCCGAATTTCATCAGCCGCCTCGTTTGCGAGCTGAAGCGAACATCAGCGTTTCGCTGATGGCTTGAACTGACGATCAATGTCCAACATCTTCGCGGCACACAAGGCCAGGCGCTGACTGATCACCCGCTCCTGCTCGTTTTTGAGACATTTTTCACAAAGCCCGGCATGTCCGGCACTTGCCTTATAACGCTCCGCTTGCGGCGAGGTTTTGTACAGCTTATTGCATTTTGTACAAGTGTGGCGCAGCTCGTCGTTTTCCATGGCCCTTCTTCCTGTCAAGGCACAATCGGGTCATTAACCATTACATGAGCTTCGCTGAATCTGTACAGGAAATTGTTCGTTTATCGCCTCGCTTGCGAAGCTTGCTAACTAAAATATTCCACTGGTTAACTGCACCAACGTACCAATTTTACAGTATCGGCAGCGATCTACAGATTACGCGCTAGTTAAACGCAGCGATGTTCCTCGTCAATATCAAATGACATTCAAACGCCATCACACCGGACAAGTGTCGATATATTTTGCCGTTTCGCTTAGTTACGCTGTTCAAACTTTCGCAATCACATAAGGAGCGTTGTTATACCGCAAGCGCATGCTTGTATAAGTGATTTTTCAACCGGTGCGGACGCATGTCGAGATGTTAGAAAAAACTGTGAATTTCCTGGCGCGAGGAACATCCCTCTTTCATGAGTAACAGGAGAGCCTCATGAGCCAGACAGATTTGTACATGATTAAGTACCGACTTCACGGTGTGCCCAAATCCTTCATTATCCGCGCCAAATTGATGAACAACGCAGAAGCCTGGCAGTGGGCGAGTTGTGATGCCGGGTTGACGCCAATTCCCAAGCCAGGCCGGCCTCCATTGAAGCGCTTCTCGAAACCGATGGCCGAGCGATTCGGCGTCACCGACGTGCAA
Organism: Pseudomonas sp. Sample_23; assembly: GCF_004307595.1. Lineage (NCBI taxonomy): Bacteria > Pseudomonadati > Pseudomonadota > Gammaproteobacteria > Pseudomonadales > Pseudomonadaceae > Pseudomonas > Pseudomonas sp. Sample_23. The sequence goes on along the minus strand of NZ_RCNX01000102.1, from coordinate 125,247 downwards.
TGGCACGAATCAAAGGCCGTGTGTTGGGACGAGGACCTGGCGATATGAGAATCCCGCGCCGCCAACCCGAGGCCTATCTGCCCGGTTCACCTTCAGCAGCGGGCACTTGAAATTCAAACATCACTCGTCGCCGGGTAATCCCCATACCGTTCACGGCCCTGACGGAACCACGTACTCAGTTCACTCGCTACTGTTTTGCGGTTTTCTGGTCAATTCCCCGGCAAATCAGATATTTCTGCCTAGACTTGAACATGTCTCGGCACTTGAACGCGTTCAGCGCGTCGAGCGGTCATCACAATAAAAACAAGAGGAATCACCCAGATGCTCAGATCTCTGTTCAGCGCACTTGCCTGCGCTTTGGCGGTAAGCAGCATGAACCCGGCCATGGCGGCAGACCCGGTGATCATAAAGTTCTCGCATGTGGTCGCTGACCAGACGCCCAAGGGGCAAGGTGCGTTGCTGTTCAAGAAACTGGTCGAAGAACGCTTGCCGGGCAAGGTCAAAGTCGAGGTGTATCCCAACTCCTCGCTCTTTGGTGATGGCAAGGAAATGGAAGCGCTGTTGCTCGGCGATGTACAGATGATTGCGCCGTCGCTGGCCAAGTTCGAGCAGTACACCAAGTCAGTGCAGCTGTTCGACCTGCCCTTCCTCTTCAATGACATCAACGCTGTCGACCGCTTTCAACTGAGCCCGCAGGGTCAGGGCCTGCTCAAATCCATGGAAAGCAAAAACATCACCGGCCTGGCTTATTGGCACAACGGCATGAAACAACTGTCGGCCAACAAGCCACTGCGTGTACCGGCGGATGCGCGCGGCCTGAAGTTCCGGGTGCAGGCCTCGGCGGTGCTGGAGGAGCAATTCAAGGCGGTGCGCGCCAATCCGCGCAAGATGAGTTTTGCCGAGGTATATCAAGGCCTGCAGACCGGTGTGGTCAACGGCGCAGAGAATCCTTACTCGAACATCTACAGCCAGAAGATGCATGAAGTGCAGAAATACATCACTGAATCCAACCACGGTGTACTGGACTACATGCTGATCACCAACACCAAATTCTGGAACGGCCTGCCACCCGACGTGCGCAGCGAACTGGACAAGATCGTCGTAGAAGTCACCACCCACGTGAACAAGGAAGCCCAGCAACTGAACGAGGGTGACAAGCAGCGCATCCTTGCCGCCAAAACCACGGAAATCATCACGCTTACGCCAGAAGAACGTGCGCAATGGCGCGACGCGATGAAACCGGTGTGGAAGAAGTTCGAAGGCGAAATCGGCGCTGAGCTGATCTCTGCCGCCGAAGCCGCAAACCAGGCGCAATAATCGCAAGGCAGGCGCCGCTGCGTCGGCGCCTGCCCGTCTTCACTCGACGTGAGATGCCATCCATGAAAGCGCTTCGGCGAATCTGGGAACACTTCGAGGAAGGCTTCATCGTCTTCCTTCTGGCGGCCATGACCCTCGTCACGTTTGTCTACGTGATCCTCAATAACTTCTACAGCCTGTTTTACTGGCTCGCCGATCATTGGCCGGCGGCCAGTGTTCCGCTGTTCGCTGTTGGCGATCAGATCATGGGCATGGCGCAGGCCATGACCTGGAGCACTGCCCTGACCAAAGCGCTGTTCGGCTGGCTGATTTTTTTCGGCCTGGCTTATGGCGTGCGCACCGCCGGGCATATCGGTGTCGACGCACTGGTCAAACTGGCGCGCAGATCGGTACAGCGTTACATCGGCATCCTCGCCTGCCTGTGCTGTCTGGCCTACGCGGGGCTGCTCGCCGTCGCCAGCTTCGAATGGATCGAAACCTTGATGAACGCCGGTATCGGTGCCGAGGATCTTGGCCATTTCGGCGTCATGCAGTGGCATATCGGGTTGATCGTGCCGCTGGGCTTCGCGCTGGTGTTCATCCGCTTCGCTGAAATTCTCCTGCGCATCCTGCTCAATCGTCAGACCGGCCTCGGGCTGGCCGATGAGGCGGCCGACGCGCTGAAACTTGCCGAACACGAGGAAGACAAGCCATGACCATTGCCTTCCTGTTCGTGGCCCTGTTCGCCTTGATGTTCATCGGCGTGCCGATCGCCATCTCACTGGGCCTGGCCGGCTCCCTGACGATCATTTTCTTCAGTCCCGACTCGGTGCGCTCGCTGGCGATCAAACTGTTCGAGACCTCGGAACACTACACGCTGCTGGCCATTCCGTTTTTCCTGCTGGCCGGGGCCTTCATGACCACCGGCGGCGTCGCCCGCCGGCTGATCGACTTCGCCAACGCCTGTGTCGGGCATATTCGCGGCGGCCTGGCCATCGCGGCGGTGCTGGCCTGCATGCTGTTCGCCGCCCTCTCCGGTTCAAGTCCCGCCACGGTCGCTGCGGTGGGCTCGATTGCGATTGCCGGGATGGTCCGTTCCGGCTATCCGCAGGCGTTCGGCGCAGGGATCATCTGCAACGCCGGTACGCTGGGCATCCTGATCCCGCCGTCGATTGTGATGGTGGTTTACGCCGCTGCTACAGAAACCTCCGTGGGCAAGCTGTTCATGGCCGGCGTGGTACCGGGCCTGCTGTTGGGCACGGCACTGATGGTGGCGATCTACATCGTTGCGGTGAAGAAAAATCTCCCCGCCTTGCCGCGTGCGACGCTTCGCGAGTTTCTGAGTACGGCACGCAAAGCAATATGGGGCCTGTTGCTGATGGTGATCATCCTCGGCGGCATCTATTCGGGCATGTTCACCCCGACCGAAGCTGCCGCAGTGGCAGCCGTCTATTCGGCCTTCATCGCTCTGTTCGTCTACAAGGATCTGACCTTTCGCGAGACACCCAAGGTTCTGCTCGACTCGGCCAAGCTGAGCATCATGCTGATGTTCATCATTGCCAACGCCATGCTGTTCGCCCACGTGCTGACCACCGAACAGTTACCTCAACAAATCACTGCCTGGGTGATCGACGCCGGCCTGACGCCGGTGACGTTCCTGCTGGTGGTCAACATTGTGCTGCTGATTGCCGGCGCGTTCATGGAACCGTCAGCGATCATCCTGATCCTGGCGCCCATCCTTTTTCCTATCGCGATGAAACTGGGCATCGATCCGATTCACCTCGGCATCATCATGGTGGTCAACCTTGAGATCGGCCTGATCACGCCACCGGTGGGCCTGAACCTGTTCGTGACCTCGGCGGTGACCGGCATGTCCTTGCCCGCCACAGTCAAAGCCGCGATGCCGTGGTTGTCGATTTTGCTGTTGTTCCTGATCCTGATTACTTACGTGCCATGGATCTCACTGGTGCTGCCGAACTGGCTGGGGATGAACTGACGTCGTGACGATCACGTTCAGCCGGGACCGGCTAGAGTGCAATCACTCTGCTTAAAACCATAACAAGACGGAGAAGTGCCCCCATGCGAGTCAAAACACGCTTTGCCCTGCTGGCCGCCGCCACGCTGACCCTTAGCAGTGCTGCGCAGGCCGCGCCCGTGTTCATCAATATCCTCACCGGCGGAACCAGTGGGGTTTACTACCCGATCGGGGTCGGTCTGTCGCAAATCTACAGCGACGGTATTGCCGGCTCGAAGACATCGGTGCAGGCCACCAAAGCGTCGGTAGAAAACCTCAACCTGCTACAGGCCGGTCGCGGCGAATTGGCCCTGGCTTTGGGCGACTCAGTGGCCGACGCCAAAAACGGCGTGGAGGACGCCGGTTTCAAAGCACCACTGACCAAACTGCGCGCCTTGGGCGGCGCCTATCCCAATTACATTCAAATCGTCGCCAGCAAAGAGTCGGGGATCAAAACCCTCGCCGATCTCAAGGGCAAGACCATCTCGGTCGGCGCCCCTAAATCCGGCACCGAATTGAATGCGCGGGCGATATTCAAAGCGGCTGGCCTGACCTACCAGGAGATGGGCAAAGTGCAATATCTGCCGTTTGCCGAATCGGTGGAATTGATCAAGAACCGGCAACTGGATGCCACCTTGCAGTCGTCTGGATTGGGCATGGCCGCCATTCGCGACCTGTCGTCGGTAATGCCGCTGAACTACGTGGCGATCCCGAGCGAGGTGGTGACAAAAATCGGCAATCCGGCCTACCAGAGCGCAATGATCCCGGCCAATACCTACGACGGACAGGCCGAAGCCGTGCCCACTGTGGCAATCACCAATATTCTGGTGACCCGCGCCGACCTGCCGGATGACGTCGTCTATGACATGACCCGCCTGCTGTTCGACAACCTGGGGCGCTTGGGTAACTCCCATTCGGCGGCCAAGGACATCAAGCTGGAAGCGGCTGCGAAAAACCTGCCGATCGCGCTGCACCCCGGCGCCGAACGCTACTACAAGGAAAAAGGCGCTTTATAGCTTGTGCGCAGTGGCGTGACGGCCACTGCAGCGTCGATTCCTTTGCGTGGTCATGAGGAAGGCAGCCAATGAGTGACGAGCATCACGGTATTTCCGCGAACCCACGGGACTGGCCGAAAACCCTGTTTTACGTAGCGTTGCTGTTCTCGATTTTCCAGATCGTCACCGCAGCCTTTTCTCCTCTCTCCAGCCAAGTGCTGCGTGCGGTGCACGTCGGTTTCCTGCTGTGGGTGGTGTTTCTCAGTTATCCCGTACGCGGCGCAGACCGTCCGTGGCAACCGCTGGCGTGGCTGCTGAGCCTGGCCGCCATCGCTACTGCGCTGTATCAATGGGTGTTCGAGGCCGATCTGATCCAGCGCTCCGGTGATCTGACGTCGGCCGATCTGGCTATCGGCATCGTGTTGATTGGCCTGGTCTTCGAAGCCGCGCGACGGGTCATGGGCATTGCGCTGCCGGTGATTTGCGGGCTGTTCCTGGCGTACGGTCTGTTCGGAGAATACCTGCCCGGCGAACTGGCCCATCGCGGCTACGGTTTCGACCAGATCATCAATCAACTGTCGTTCGGCACCGAAGGGCTGTACGGCACGCCGACGTATGTGTCGGCGACCTACATTTTCCTGTTCATCCTGTTTGGCGCATTCCTCGAGCAGGCCGGCATGATCAAGCTGTTTACCGACTTCGCCATGGGCTTGTTCGGGCACAAGCTGGGAGGCCCGGCAAAAGTGGCCGTGGCCTCGTCGGCATTGATGGGGACAATCACCGGCTCCGGGATTGCCAACGTCGTCACCACCGGCCAATTCACGATTCCCCTGATGAAGCGCTTTGGCTATCGCGCCGCGTTCGCCGGCGGCGTGGAAGCCACCTCCAGCATGGGCAGCCAGATCATGCCTCCGGTGATGGGCGCGGTCGCCTTCATCATGGCTGAAACCATCAACGTGCCCTTCGTCGAGATCGCCAAGGCAGCGCTGATACCGGCCCTGCTGTATTTCGGTTCGGTATTCTGGATGGTCCATCTGGAAGCCAAGCGCTCCAACCTCAAGGGCCTGCCCAAAGACCAATGCCCCAGCGCATGGGGCGCGGTGAAAGCCCGCTGGTATTTGCTGATTCCTCTGCTGGTTCTGGTGTACCTGTTGTTTTCCGGGCGCACACCGCTGTTCTCGGGCATGGTCGGCCTGGCATTGACTGCCATCGTGATTCTTGGCTCGGCGATCATTTTCCGGGTGCACAGCTTTGGCCTGCGTTGTGCGTTCTGGATTGCACTCGGCGTGCTCTGCACAGGTTTTTTCCAGCTCGGCATCGCGGTGATTTTTGCGGTCATTGCCGTCCTGGTGCTGGTCTGCGCTTTCATCAAGGGAGGTCGCGAAACGCTGCTGATCTGCCTGCACGCGCTGGTCGAGGGCGCCCGCCACGCGGTACCGGTGGGCATCGCCTGCGCACTGGTCGGCGTCATTATCGGCATCGTTTCGCTCACCGGCGTCGCTTCGACGTTTGCCGGCTACATCCTCGCCATCGGCCGCGACAACCTGCTGCTGTCGCTGATCCTGACGATGATCACTTGCTTGGTGCTAGGGATGGGCATTCCGACCATTCCCAACTACATCATCACCAGCTCGATCGCCGCGCCCGCCCTGCTGGAGCTGGGCGTGCCACTGATCGTGTCGCACATGTTCGTGTTCTACTTCGGCATCCTCGCCGACCTGACCCCGCCGGTCGCCCTCGCCTGTTTTGCCGCCGCGCCGATCGCCAAGGAAAGCGGCTTCAAGATCAGCCTGTGGGCCGTGCGCATTGCGCTGGCCGGTTTCGTCATCCCGTTCATGGCGGTCTACAACCCGGCGCTGATGCTGCAAGGCGACAACCTGTGGGCGACTGCCTACATGCTGATCAAGACTCTTCTCGCGGTTGGTCTCTGGGGCATGGCGTCGACCGGTTTTCTGCAACAGAAAATGCTGATCTGGGAACGGGTGCTCAGTCTCGGCGCCGGCGCCCTGCTGATCGTGGCACTGCCCGTGACCGATGAAATCGGCTTCGCACTCGGGATTCTGGTCATCGTGCAACACGTCTGGCGCTCGCGGCGCGCCGCAGCGGCCAATGCATGATCGGCTTGTGCCTGGGTCTGGCCGGCAGCATTTGGGCACAGTTGCCGGTAGCGAGCTTCACCCTGGCATGGAACCACAGCATCGAAAAGATCCGCTGGGAGGAAGACTACCGCGTCACGGCCCAAGGGCTGGTTCTTGAGCAGGCCAGGGTTCGCGGCAACGGCGCTGGCATGGAGATACCCGACGATGCCCGGCTGGAGAACGGCAGTTGGCATTTCCGACGCCACTTGCCGCCGCTGCAACCACTGCAATTGGGCCGAACCCCGCAGGCCGGCGATTACCAGTTATGCATGGATGGCAAGTGCGAACTGGTCAGCCGATGGGTTGGGCCGGCCAGGATCAGCCAGCCGTTTTTGCAGCTGTGGGGTTGCGAAATGACTTCGCTATCGCCGTCGCATGAACGCCAAGCCGCTCATTTCTAATCAAGCGGTCATCTCCCGATTGATCGCAACCATCTGCTCGCGGGTGAATTCAGTGTCGGGGGCCATGAATCGGGCCATCAAGGCATCGCGGTTCAGCGGCGCGCGGGCCTTGTCCGCAGCTTCGAGCGCCTGCTTCAGTTCCGGCAAGGTCAGTTCGGTGCAGTAAGCCGGGGTCCCGGGTTGTTGACGCCATGACTCCTGAAGGCTGCCCGCAGCGAGCGCGGTGAATCCGGTTTCTTCGACCAGATCCTGCGCGACCGCCTCAGCACGCACATCATCGCCGGCGACTGGCAAGGCGATGCGAGTTGCGGATTCGGCAGGTTGACCTTGATCGGCCAGCGTAGCGGCGAGTACGGCATTCCACGCTTTGATCAGCGGGCGGCCGATCTGCTCGCTGACCCAGACGCTTTCAGGTTTGCCCTCGTCCACTTCCTTGATCGCCCCATCACGCTGCGGATAGTAATTGGAGGTATCGATGACCACGACTTGCTCGGCAACCTGGCTCAGCGTCTGCTTCAAATCAGGGTATCGGGCGAAGGGAATCGACAGGATGATCACATCGACATCGGACACAGCCTGCTCTTTGGTGACAGCCTTGGCACCGACTTCTTCAGCGAGTGCCTGAATGCTTTGCGGGTCTTTCGAGTTGGCCAGTTTGATCTTATGACCGCACGCAGCCAGCTTGCGCGCCAGTGTTGCGCCGATGTGGCCGGCGCCGATAATTCCGATGTTCATTTCAAAACCCTCTCTGTTACGTGTGTTATCGCCCGGTTGAGCGCGCTTTTGGACTGGTGGGCTCAGTCAGCCGCCGGATGGGCAAGCGCATCCAGCGTCAGACGAAGCGCCTCAATCCCCTGCTCATCGAGCTGGCAGGCCGTCTTGATCTTGCCGGTGATGGCTCTGATGTCGTCTTCCATGGCCCGGCTTTCGGGCGTCAGGTCGATCAGCACGCGGCGCTCGTCTGCCGGATCGCGCTTGCGCGTGACCAATCCGGCGCCTTCCAGACGTTTGAGTAGCGGCGTGATGGTTCCCGCGTCCATGGCCAGGTAAGTGCCGAGTTCGCCCACAGACAATGGCGCGCCATCCAGAAGCTGCAGGATCACCAGATACTGCGGAAAGGTTAAGCCCAGTGGTTCCAGATACGGCTTGTGCAAACGCACGACACGGTTGGCAGCGGCGTAGAGTGCAAACGACAGCTGCGTTCCCACGTGATTTCGGTTCGAGCTCATTTCATAGTTCGCTATTGTATAGTGCACTATATATTTCATGAGTACGAAGGAGTGTCAACCCAGGCAGCCCGTGCGGTGTCGATCAGCACCTCTGTCAGCGATCCGGATCACCAACAGAGGTGCTAATCGCCACGCTTGGTTTACTTGTGCGCCAGCAGCGCCTTGCGTGCAGCTTTGGCGTGTTTCATGGCAGCGATTTCCCGCTCGCACGCTTCGACATCGAAGGAGTTGTCCCACTTGGCAATGGCAATGGTGCCGATGCCGTTGCCGATCAGGTTGGTCACCGCTCGCGCCTCGTTGAGGAAGCGGTCGATGCCCAACAGCAACACCAGGCCCACCAGAGGAATAGAGTGAATGGTGGTGAGCGTGGCCGCCAAGGTCACGAATCCTGCCCCCGCCACACCGGCCGAACCTTTGGAGGTCAGCAGGAACACGCCGAGCAGAATCATCTGATCCATGAATGTCAGCGGTGTGTTGGTCGCCTGGGCGATGAAGATCGCCGCCATGGTCAGGTAAATGCAGGTGCCGTCCGCGTTGAAGGTGTAGCCCGTCGGCAGGACCATGCCGACCACGGATTTCTTGCAGCCGAGCTTTTCCAGTTTGACCATCATTCGCGGCAGCACCGCTTCGGTCGAACAGGTGCCCAGGGTGATCAGGATTTCATCCTTGAAATAACGCAGAAACTGCATCAGCGGCATGCCCGACCATCGCGCCACCGCGCCCAGTACCACGACGATGAAGATCAGCGTGGTGATGTACAGCGCGACCAGTAACTGCCCCAGCGACAGCAGAGTGCCGATGCCGTATTTACCGATGGTGAACGCCATGCCAGCTCCGGCGCCCAGCGGCGCCAGACGCATGACCATCGCGACGATTTTGAACAGACCTTGCAGGAACAGATCGATGGTGTTGATCAGCGGTTTGCTGGTTTCGCCCATTTGCACCAAGGCGACGCCCATCAGCACCGACAACAGAATCACTTGCAGCATGACGCCATTGGAGAAAGCGCCGAGGAAGGTGTGCGGAATGATATTGAGGAAGAATTCGACGAGGCCGCCCTGCTCGCTCGCCGCCTGGCTGTATTTATTGACAGCACTGCCATCGAGGGTGCCGGCGTTGATGTTCATGCCGGCGCCGGGCTTGACCACGTTGACTACGATCAGGCCGACCACCAGAGCGATGGTGGAAAGAATCTCGAAGTAGATCAGCGCTTTCACACCGATGCGGCCGACCTCCTTGATACTGCCCATCTTGGCGATACCGACCACTACCGTGCCGAAGATGATCGGCGCCAGGAGCATCTTGATCAGCTTGATGAAACCGTCGGCAAACGGCTGCAGCTTGGCGCCGATGTCCGGCACGAAGTAACCGATGGCAGCGCCGATGACGATGCCGATCAGCACTTGCACATAGAGCTGGCTGTACCAGCGTGATTTTGAAGTTTCCACGGAAGCACCTCATTTTATTGTTGTGGTGGGCATGTGGCTTTGGCGTCGAGGATGACGCCTGAAGCTGCGGCCTCGGCAAAACGAGGCCGCAGATGAAACAGAATCAGCCCTCGCCCAGTTCGCGCATGACGGCATACAGCGCAGACTTGGCTTCGAAGCCGACGCCCGGGATATCCGGCAGCCCGACGTAGCCGCTCTCCACGCGGATGCCATCGGCAAAACCGCCGAATGGCTGGAACACGTCCGGGTACGATTCGTTGCCGCCCAAGTGCAGACCGGCGGCGATGTTCAACGACATCTGGTGACCACCATGCGGCACCACGCGGCGCGAAGACCAACCCAGCTCTTCCATCACTTTCAGGGTGCGCATGTACTCCACGAGCCCGTAGGACAACGCGCAGTCGAATTGCAGGTAGTCACGGTCCGGGCGCATGCCGCCGTGGCGCAACAGGTTGCGAGCGTCCTGGTGAGAGAACAGGTTTTCGCCGGTGGCCATCGGCAGTTCGTAGTGATTGGCCAGCTCGGCCTGGAGCGCATAATCCAGCGGGTCGCCGACTTCTTCGTACCAGAACAGGTTGTACTTCTTGATCGCCTCGGCGTAGGCGATACCGGTTTGCAGATCGAAGCGGCCGTTGGCGTCGACCGCCAGGCGCTGGCCGTCGCCCACCACTTCGAGCACCGCTTCGATGCGGCGGATATCTTCGTCCAGCGGCACTGCGCCGATCTTCATCTTGACCACGTCGTAGCCACGGTCCAGGTAGCTCTGCATTTCGGCCTTGAGTTTGCTCTGGTCCTTGCCTGGGTAGTAATAACCGCCCGCCGCATACACCCAGACTTTGTCATCGGCCACACCGTTGCGATAACGATCGGCGAGCAGGCGATACAGCGGCTTGCCTTCAATCTTCGCCACCGCATCCCACACCGCCATATCGATGGTGCCGACCGCTACTGAACGCTCGCCATGCCCGCCCGGTTTTTCGTTGGTCATCAGGGTTTTCCAGATGGCGAACGGATCGAGGTTATTGTTCTCGTGATCGATCAGGGTTTCCGGGTCGGCTTCAGTGATCCGCGCCAGAAAACGATCGCGCATCAACGCGCCCTGGCCGTAGCGACCGTTGGAGTTGAAGCCGTAACCGATGACCGGTTTGCCGTCGCGAATCACGTCGGTAATGACCGCAACGACCGAGCAGGTCATCTTCGAAAAATCGATGTAGGCATTGGCGATCGGGGAAGCAATGGAGACGGTTTTTTCACGGATATCGACGATACGCATGACGGGTTCCTCTTGTTGTGGTGACCCAACGTTATGCTTTGCGACGACACCCGCCCAATGCTATTAATGCCGCGCCCTATGCACAGGAGGCATTGCCCTTGGAACTGGTTTGGCTTGAGGATTTTTCAGCACTGGCCGAGTACGGCAGCTTTGTCCGGGCCGCCGAAGCGCGCCATGTGACGCAGCCGGCGTTCAGTCGCCGAGTGCGCTCGCTGGAGAACTGGATGGGTGTGGAATTGTTCGTGCGCACCCCGCAAGGTGCGACGTTGACCGAGGCCGGCCGGCAGATTCTGCCCAGCGCCCAAGAAGCGGCCAGACGCCTTTACCGCATGCGCTCCGAGGCCCAGGAAGTGGCTGGCATGGCGGCGAAAACCTTGCAGTTCGCCGCCACTCATTCGCTGTCATTCACCTTCTTCCCACGCTGGTTGCGCAGCGCCGAAAGTGGCGCGCCGATCGATGCGGTTCGCCTGCATTCCGACAGCATGGCCGTGTGCGAACAGATGCTGATTCATGGCCAGGTGCAGTTCCTGCTGTGCCACCGCCACCCCGACGTTCCGCCATTACTGGCGCCAGATCAGTTCATTGGCAAGAAGGTCGGCGAGGACGTACTTGTGCCGCTGGCGAGTGCTTCAGCCCAGTTCGGCACGTCGCCTGAAACCCTGCCCTATCTGGCCTACACCCACGAATCGGGCCTGGGCCGAATCGTCGCCCACAGGTTGCATGGCAAGGCTGATTATCTGCACTTGAAACCATTGTTCAGCAGCCACTTGGCCGCAGTGCTGATGTCGATGGCGCTGGAAAGCAAAGGCGTGGCCTGGCTGCCAAAAAGCCTGACCGAACAGGAAATGGCTGATGGGCGTCTGGTCAGGGCGCTGGATGAAAGTTGGGATATTCCACTGGAAATACACCTGACTCGCCCGACCGCGCCGATCAGCCCTTCGGCGGAGGAATTCTGGGCGAAGCTGGAAGAGTAACTCTATCGAGCAGCCCCTCACCCCAGCCCTCTCCCGAGGGAGAGGGAGCCGATCTGGGTGCTGTTCAAGAACTGAGTTCGACCCGGTATTGCAGGTCGGCGAATTTCTACTAAACACCTCGGTCAGTCCCCTCTCCCTCCGGGAGAGGGCTAGGGTGAGGGGCTTTTGGCCTTTGACTCGATTTATGCGACCGTGAGCCCCGTCCATAGCTCCGAAACCGCCCACAGTCGCTCAGCCAGCGCAGCATCCGCCGCCCATTTCGCAACACCCTTGCGGCCTGCTTCCGGTTCATTGATCGGCGCAACATTGCAGTCTTCGCAATACACGCCGCCCAAATCCGCAAGCAATGCACTGGTCGCGCACCACAACCCCGTCGCCGCGCCTTGCTCGACAGTTTTCAGTCCATTGTGCGCATCCAGCCGTGGCCGGCCCTGCTCATCCAGCGCGTCGAATGCGGCAAGCTCCGCTGTGCTGAGGTGCCGTGCCAGATCCGTCAGAATCTGCCCCGGATGCAATGAAAATGCGCGAACACCTTGGCTACGCCCACGCTGATCGAGTGCGATGGCAAACAAGGCGTTGGCGGTTTTCGACTGGCCATAGGCGACCCATTTGTCATACGGCCGTTGCAGGAAATCGATGTCGGCAAAGTCCACCCCGGCAATCTGATGCCCGCGCGATGACACCGACAGCACCCGCGCCTGGCCAGCCTTGACCAGCGCGGGCCAGAGGCCGCAGGTCAGGCGGTAATGACCGAGATGGTTGGTCGCGAACTGGCTTTCATGGCCGTCGGCATCGCGCAGCAACGGCGCGGCCATGATTCCGGCGCAGTTGATCAGCAATGACACTGGCTGACCCGCGCTGACCACGCTGTGGCTGAACGCCGCCACCGACTCGGCCTGCATGAGGTCCATGGGCATCACGCGGACACCGTCCACTCCATCCAATGCAGCCTCAGCTCGCGCGGTATCTCTGGCCGGCACGATAATTTGCGCCCCTGCCGCCGCGAGGCTTTTTACCGTCAGCAGACCGAGGCCGGAATAGCCGCCGGTGACCACAGCGAGCTGCCCGCGCAGATCGATGCCGGCCATGACTTCAGCCGCTGTGCTGGCGGCGTTGAACGGTGATTGCACAGGTTGTTGAAGCGTGGCCATGGGCGTAATCCTGAGTGAGCTATCGAAGGCCTTCATTCTTGGCTAAGCTCTCGGGACGAACCAGTCTGATAAATCCAGGTTTCTGTCGTGATCATCCAAAATCCTGCTGGCGACCCACTTTCTGCCGTATTGGCACTCTCGGAACTGCGCGCAGCCTGCTCGGTTCGCTTACAAGCGGGCGGTGTCTGGGCGCTGCGTTTCCAACCCATCGAACTGAAATTCAACGTGGTGCGACGAGGCGAATGCTGGCTGCGCATGCAAGGCATGCCGGCGCGCCTGTTGCAGGCCGGCGACTGTTTTGTGGTGTCGCGCACGCCGTTCATTCTGGCCAGCGGCGCCGATGTCGAAGCGATTAACGCAGCGGATGTTTTCGCCCATGACGGCGCCTCGGCAACGTTCGGTGTCGGCGAGGAAGTCGAGTTGCTGGGCGGCAGCGTGTCGCTGTCGGGACCCGGCGCAACCGAACTGCTCAACGTGCTGCCGACCTCGCTGATCATTCGTGCCGAAACCGCAGGCGCCTCGTCGTTCGGCTGGCTGCTGGATGAACTGGGGCGCGAGTGGCCGTCGCATCAGCCTGGCTCGCAGGCGATGTGCAACGACCTGCTGCGGCTGATCTTCATCCATGCGCTGCGCCATCACATCAACAGCGCGGATGCCGAACAACTGGCGTGGCTGGGTGGACTGCGGGAACCGGCGATTGCCGGCGTGTTGCGCGCCATTCACGCTGCTCCGCAGATGCCTTGGCGACTGACGCAAATGGCCGAGATTGCCTGCATGTCGCGATCGGGTTTCGCGGTGTTATTCAAAACTTGCATGGGTGTAGCGCCGGTCGAGTACGCCACGCGCTGGCGGATGCGCGTGGCCGCGTTCCGCTTGCGCAATGGCCGGGACAATGTGGCCACTGTCGCCGCGTCACTGGGCTATCTGTCCGACGCGGCGTTTGGCGCTGCATTCCGCCGCGTGCACGGAATATCGCCGGGGCAATACCGGCGCGATTCACTCTTATAGTCCGGTGATCAAGGTTATGATCGCGACAACCGCCGCCAAGGACATCCGCCGATGCCTGCCATGAAAACCCGCCCCACCCCCGCGCCATTGCTCAAGCCAGGCGAAACCGTGGTGCTGTTCGACGGTGTGTGCAAACTGTGCAACGGCTGGGCGCGTTTTCTGATTCGGTATGACCGTCAGCGCCGCGTGCGGCTGGCGACCGTGCAATCGCCCGAGGGCCAGGCCTTGCTGGCGTGGGCCGGTTTGCCGCTGGACGAGTTCGACACCATGGCGGTGATCCGCGACCGCAATTATTGGGAACGCTCGGATGCGTTTCTCGAAGTGGTCGGGCAACTGCCAGGGCGCTGGCAGCCGCTGAAACTGCTGCGGATCTTCCCGCGTCGTCTGCGCGACTGGGCTTACGATCGCATCGCGCTGAATCGGTATCGGCTGTTCGGCAAGTACGACACTTGTCTGCTGCCGACTGCGGATCACGAAAGCCGTTTTCTAAAGGCCCACGGCTGACCCGATCAGTTGCAGCGGCGTCATCTTCGTCACCATCATCAGCACGATGACAAACATCCCGGCGAACCCGACGACGCCCATCCAGAACCACCAGCGGTACGTGCTCGCGTAGCGATCATCCAGAGGCAGGCTACCTTCGCCCGCGCTCAGCGCCATGCTCTGCAAACGCTTTTGCAACACCAGCACCGGCAGCCACAACGCGCCGACACAGAAGAAAATGATCAGCGAAGTCAGCAGCCATTCGGTGCTCATCGAAAGCCCCGAGAGCCGCATCAGCAGATAGCCGGTAATGACCTGCACAAACCCGGCCGGCGTGGTGATCCACGTATCAAAGCGCACCACCATTCGTGCGACATGGGCGATCACTTGCGGGTTGCCGCTGCGGCTGGCGGCGATCAGGTAGAGGTAGGAACCCATGCCGAAACCGAAGAGGAAAATCGCCGCGATTACATGCAGGTACTTCAGGCACAGATAGACCATCTCAACGCTGCCCATCGGAGAATTGAACCGACAGGCTCAAGTTGGCCGGATCGTTGATCGCCGCCAGATATTCATCGACGCTGATTTCGCCAACACACGGCCGCGCGCCAGGTTGCGGTGCATAACCCCGCGCCATTTTGGTTGCGAGGGCGACGGCGGCGCAGCTGGGGATTTCCGGGCCTTTGTCATTCAGTGCGGTGAGTTGCGCGGTCATGCTCAGCGGCTGGTCGTCAACTCCAATGCCTTGAACATCGATGTACATCGCGCTTTTGCCATCACCGAAGCGTTCGAACCACGTGCCCAGTCGATGCAGACGCGCCGCCCAGCGCACATGATCGCGCACCAGACCGAAGCGCAAGGCTTGCGCCAGCAAGGCGTTGGCGACACCGCCGAGCTTCAGGCCGGCGCCAGCCTTGAAGCGCAGCGTCTGTGCGCCATAGCGGCGAGCGAAAATATCCATGTCCGGCACATCGACATTGGCCAGCACCCGCTTGCCCAGTTGCGGCATGCTGCGCAGGGTCAGGTCGAGCCAGCCCAATACTTCGTGAACCTGGCCGTTTTTCAATTGTTTGATCGGTTTGCCTGCGTAGGCGAGCACGCCCTCGACTGTGGACAGCCCAGGCATCTTCGCCGAGGAAGAAATGCCATGCTCGATCGAGTCGATTCGCGCAAAACGTGAGCGCTGCTGATCGATGATCGCCGAAGACAAGGTCGGCACCGAACTGCAACCGCTGAGCACGGCCACACCAGCCTCCCTGGCGCGGGCGTCGAGCACATCAATGCCGTTGACGAAGGTGCGGCAGTCAGCCAGATCGCAGTAATTGACCCCGGCATCGATGCAGCTTTCAGCAACTGCGTAGGATTGCCCCTGAAACGGCCCGCCGGTGTGCACCACCAACTGAATATTCAACTCTCGCAACGCCGCTTGAAAACCTGCGCCCATCGCATCACCGCACCAGCCTTCGCAAGCTCGGCCCGACTGCGCTTGCAGCTCAGCGACCTGGCGTTGCAACTTGCGCGCATCGCGGCCCGACAGCAGCAGCTCAATCTCTGGCATCTGCGCCAGATGCCGACAAACGATACTGCCGAAATTGCCATAACCACCGACGACCATCACCCTGAATGCCATTGCCCTGTCCCTGTTCCAGCCTAAACGTGTGGCGCAGAGGATATAGGGCGCAGCGGCGACCAGACATTTATTTTGCAACCGGGTATCACCGCGTCCGCTCGTCCCAGGCAAAAAGAATGAACCCAACGCACCTCTCGCCGCCTAACGCACAGACCATCAGGAGTTAAGCCTATGCAAATCGAAACCGTGTGGATCGTATTGGCGGTCATTCTCGTGCTGATCGAGCTTTGGGCCATCAACCGGGTGCGCAAAAGCGAGGGGAAATCGAGCAATAAAGGCGTGTGGATCGTGCTGATCGTGTTCGTGCCGCTGTTCGGCCTGATCGCCTGGGCGTTGGCGGGGCCCAAGCATATCGGTCGCGGCTCGCCTTCCCAGGCCAGCCGTTGAGCAACGACGCAGGCCCGTCTCAAGCATCACCCGCAGCCCGGCTTTTGCCGGGCTTGTTATATGCAATGCCCGCCACGCGGATTTCTTGCAGGCTGCACGAAAGCATTGTGCCTGCTTCGATGCCAGCCCTTGATTTAGACGGATTGCGCTCGATCGGCGAGTTGGCATGAGTCCTGCGATAGCCTCTTCCTGAATACACAGCAGCGCGAAAAAAAGAACGCTGTGTTCAATCCGTGAAAAGCAGAGGCCTCAAAAATGAATGCTATCGACCTTCTCAAAGCCGACCATGAAAAAGTCAAAGCCATCCTCAGCCAACTGAGTGAGTCCACCGACCGCGCGCTGAAAAAACGCGTCGAGTTGCTGGGCAAACTGGAAATGGAAATCACCATTCACACCCGCCTCGAAGAAGAGATTCTCTATCCTGCGTTCAAGGAAGCCGGCAGCAAGGAAGAAGACATCATGTATTACGAAGCCAAGGAAGAGCACCGCACCGTGGATTCGCTGGTACTGCCTGATCTGAAAGAAACCGATCCGGGCACCCCGGAATTTGCTGGTCGGGTCAAAGTGGTCAAGGAACTGCTGGAGCACCACATCGAAGAGGAAGAACAGGAAATGTTCCCGAAAGCGCAGAAGCTTCTGGGCAAGGCAAAACTCGAGGAATTGGGCGCACAGATGGAAGCCATGAAAGCCAGTCACAAAAAGGAAATGGCGGCCAACAAGATCGCCGCGTAAAGCGCTGAAGACACCAAAGCCCGGCAGCGATGCCGGGCTTTTTTGTGCGCCCAAATTGGCACTCGCTCTCACATTGGATATTTGGGCGTTCGGGAGTTTCTGAGCAAGCCACGAAACCTGTGGGAGCGAGCCTGCTCGCGAAGGCGTCAGGTCAGCCAGATCATCCATGACTGACACTCCGCTTTCGCGAGCAGGCTCGCTCCCACAGGGCCAGTGTCGGTCTTGATGCAGGTTGTAATCAAACCGCCCAAGGTGGTCCGGTCTCGAATTTCGCTTCGATCCATTCCTTGAACGCCACCACCGCCGCCGCTGGAAACCGCGATGACGGCCTGACCAGATAGACGCCGCCCGCCGAATCCAGATGCCAGTCGGGCAGCACGCGAATCAGCCGCCCTGCCGCCAGATCGCGGCTCATCAGCCAGTCGCCGGCACCGAGTATGCCGGCGTCGGCGCGGGCGGCGGCGAGCAGGGATTCGCTGTCGCTGGCGGTCAGGTTGCCGTGTGGCGTAATGGTCTGCACTTCGTTGCCGCGATGCAGTCGCCACAGCGGGAACGACGCCAGCCCGCTGAAGCGCAGGCAATTGTGTTGCAGCAGATCCTGCGCGGTTTGCGGCATGCCGTGGGCCTCGATGTAGGCCGGCGATGCGCAGAGAATCCGACGATGGTCACTGAGCTTTTTTGCAATCAGGCGATTGTCCTCAAGCTCGCCGATGCGAATAGCCGCGTCGAAGCCCTGCTCGATGATGTCGACCAGGCCTTCGCTGTAATCGGCGACCAGCGAGACCTGCGGGTGAGCCTTGAGAAATTCCGGCAGCAGCGGCCCCAGCCATAACCGCCCCATCGCCGCCGGCAAGGCCAGGCGCAGGGTGCCGCGTACTTCGCTGGCAACCTGCACCGCTTGCTGCTGCGCTTCGTTCATCAACTCGACGGCCGCGCGCAGGCGCTGTTCGAGTTGCAGGCCAGCCTCGGTGATACGCACGTGTCGCGTCGAGCGCTCCACCAGCCGCACGCCGAGTCGCTTCTCCATCGCCGCAAGGCGCTTGGAAACGATGGTCGGATGGCGCTGCAACAAACGCCCCGCCGCGACAAACGAGCCTTGCGCGGCGACGGCCAGGAAAGCAGCGATTTCATCGCTGTGCGGGTTGCTCAGAACATCCAGATTCATGGTTTTAAAATGATCGCCCCTGATGATCGGCCCGATTCAAGATCGGCGTGCGCTTGTGCCGCGTCAACCAATGAATAACGCGCGCGGATTCGCGGCGTGATGATACCGGCGGCAACAGCGGCCAGCACATCTTGCGCGCGCTCCTGATATTCAGCTGTCGTGGCGGTGTGCGCGGCCAGCGACGGACGGGTCAGGAACAGCGAGCCCTTGGCGTTCAGCGTGGCCATTTCCACCGCTGCCGGCGCGCCGGTCTGCGCGCCGAACGAGACCATCAATCCGCGTGGGCGCAAGCTGTCCAGCGAGGCCTGAAAAGACACCCGACCAATCGGGTCATACACCACATCGACCTTGCGCCCCTCGGTGATGCGCACCACATCGGCGGCGAGAGTCTCGGCATCGAACACCAGCACTTCGTCACAACCGGACGCGCGAGCCTTGTCGACACTGGCCTGCTTCGACACCACACCGATCACCGTTGCGCCAAGGTGTTTGGCCCACGGCACCATGATTTCCCCCAGACCACCCGCGACGCCGTAAAGCAGTATCGTCGTGCCCGGCCCGACTGGGTAAGTCGCCTTCAGCAGATACTGCGCGGTGATGCCTTTGAACAACACCGCCGCCGCGTCTTCGAACGTCAACTCTTCAGGAATCTTCACCAGCCGCTCTGCCGGAAACAGCCGCGCCGAGGCGTAACCGCCCAAGGGGCCAGTGGCGTAAGCGACCCGATCACCGACGCGCACATTGCTCACACCGGCACCGACCGCCGCCACCCGACCCGCGCCTTCCAGCCCCAGCCCCGACGGCAACGCCACCGGCACCGCACCTTTGCGCTGGCTCACATCCAGGTAATTAACGCCCACCGCCGCTTGCTCCAGCCAGACCTCGCCGGACCCGGGGGCTTGTTCGCTGACAGCGTGCAATTGCAGGACGTCCGGTGCGCCCGTTGCGGTGAAGCGGATTGCATTGGCCATGGTCATCTCCATTCATTCGTTAAGCGTTGAGCTCAGTCTGAAAGCGCAGCACTCAACGAACAACCCAGCCTGAATGCAGTTCATTGCTGCAAAAGCTGCAGCAATACCCACATAAAAAAGGAGCGGCACGTGCGGCCGCTCCTTTTTCAACAATCAATCGAACGCGCCGTTGAGCACCTCGTAGATCAGCCCGGTGGCCAGCGCAACGAGAATGAGGGCAGTGCCCGCCTGTCGCCATTCGTAGCCGTCATAACGAGGCAGATGTTCGAGCATTCGCCCGTCCAGCTTCTTGGCGATGCCCGGGGGCAACGGTTTACCCCGCGCCAGATTCTTTTGAATACCCGGCGGCAGCGGCGGCCCAGGATTCCAGTATTGGCCGCGATAGATGCCGACGCTGCTGAGAATATTGCCGCGATCGACGCTCGGCCCGCCGCCATTGCCAGAGTGTTGCTGGCCTTTGTTGCCATTGCCTTGGCCGCCCCCGCCCTGTTTGCCGTGATCCTGCATGTTTTGCGGTTTGCCCTTGCCGTTGCCCTGGCCGCCCTGACCACCCTGCCCCTTGCCATTGCCGGGGTCAGCCAGTGCCGTCGTGCTGCCGATTGCCAGTGCGAGGCAAGACAACGCGGTAATCAATCTGCGAGCTTTTCTCATGTGCGATTCCTTCGGTTGGGGGATGCTCTTGAGTATGGGCGAATGTGCTCAGCTTAGTGGATTTCTTCTTGCTGACCACTCGGCCTTGCGTCAGGATTCCCACCCTCTCCACCCCTGATCGAAAAATCATGAATCGTCAAAAGAAGCTGCAGCAGTTGTTCAAGGAAAAGGCCAAAAAGGCCAATGCCAAACTGGCGCCGAAAAAGCCCAAATACATCTGCAAGGCCGACCGCCTGAAGCTGGAAGCCGAAGCGGCGCAGGCGGCGGCCGAAAACACCGAAAGCTGATTCAGGCTGTCTGCCGCGACGTCAGCCAGGTCATCAGCGCCGCCAGCACGAGCAATGCCGCGCTGGCGAAAAACGTCAGCCGATAACCGCTGCCGTCGAACAGCAGACCACCGATGGTAGAACCCGAGGCAATCGACAACTGCACCACCGCCACCATCAGTCCACCGCCGGCTTCGGCATCGTCGGGCAGCGTGCGGGCCAGCCATGACCACCAGCCTACCGGCGCCGCCGTGGCGATCAATCCCCACAAGCCCAGCAACACGAACACTGCTAGCACTGAACTGCCCAGCCCGATCAGCGCGACAGCAATCACCGCCATCAGCAGCGGAATGGCGATCACGACTCTGTACAGACCTGACTTCAGCACCGACCCGATGATCACAGTGCCGATAAACCCGGCCACACCAATGACCAGCAGGATGATCGACAGCATCGAAACGTCGACCTGGGTCACGGTCTCCAGAAACGGTCGCAGGTAGGTGAACAGAACAAACTGGCCCATGAAGAACAGACCGGCGCCGAGCATGCCCAACGCCACCCGGCGGCTTTTGAACAACGCAAAAACGTTGGCTGCGCTGGCTTTGCGCGGCGCGGCCGGGAGTGCGGGCAAGCTGATCCATTGCCAGAGCAGAGCAATCAGCGCCACCGGTATCAGGCAGAAAAACGCCCCGCGCCAGCCAATCACGCTGCCCAGATAACTGCCCAACGGCGCCGCCACGACGGTCGCCAGGGCATTGCCGCCGTTAAAAATGGCCAGCGCCTTGGGCACGCTGGCGGAGGGTACCAGACGCATGGCCAACGCCGCCGACATCGACCAGAAGCCGCCAATCACCACACCGATCAATGCGCGGCCAATCATGTACACCGTGTAATTGGGCGCCAGGCCGACCACCAGCCCGGACGCACACATCAGCGCGGTCAACAGCAGCAACAGGCGCTTGCGATCCATCGAGCCGGCGAGTCTGCTGATCGTCAGGCTGGTCAGCACCGCGAACGCGCCGGAGATGGCAATGCCATAGCCGGCCAGGCCTTCACTGATAAGCAAGTCCGTAGCCATTGGCGTGAGCAGACTGACCGGCATGAACTCTGAGGCGATCAGGGCGAAGACGCACAAGGTCATCGCGAACACACCGCTCCAGTACGCCGGTTGTTCGCCGTCAGTGGACGCTTCGATGGGCTGGGCTGTCGGGGTGTCGATTACTTGAGCCGTCATGCGAAAACCTGTCTTGAAGAAGAAATCATCGAGGCACTTCTGCCCCGTTACTCAGGCTGCAAAGCTTGACGGATCAGGCTTAACTTGATTAGTAGCGGTAATCTTCATGTGCTTTTGAGAAAAATTCAGCAATGAGCAACGCCAAAGTCAACGACCTGCAGGCCTTTCTGGCGGTGGCCCAGGAGCAAAGCTTCACCAAGGCTGCCGCCCGCCTCGGCGTCACGCCGTCTGCGCTGAGTCATACGGTGCGCGCGCTGGAGCAGCGTCTGGGTATCCGCTTGCTCGCTCGTACGACGCGCAATGTCTCGCCGACCGAGGCTGGCGAACGCTTGATGCACTCAATTGCGCCGCTGTTCGAGCAGATCAGCGCCGAGCTCGAAGCCCTCGGCGAATTGCGCGACAAGCCCAGCGGCACGATCCGCGTTTCCTGCACGGACGATCAGATCGAGTTGTGCATTCGGCCGATGCTTGCGCAGTTTTTGCAGGACTATCCGGATATCACGTTGGAGTTTTACGTCGATTATGGTTTCACCAATGTGGTCAAGGAACGCTTCGACGCCGGCATTCGTCTCGGTGAATCGATCAGCAAAGACATGATCGCCGTGCGCATCGGCCCGGACTGGCGCCTGGCCGTGGTCGCCTCGCCCGAGTACTTCGCTCGTCACCCGGCACCCGCCACGCCGCATCAGTTGATGGAGCACACCTGCATCAACATCCGCCACCAACCGGCCGGCGCGATCTACGCCTGGGAGTTTGCGCACAAGGGTCAGGATTTCAGCGTGAAGGTCGATGGGCAACTGGTGTTCAACAGCATCATGCATGTGCTCAACGCCGCCGTGGACGGCATCGGCGTGGCCTACGTGCCCGAGCAATTGGTCGCGCCGTATCTGGCCGACGGGCGATTGGTGGAAGTGCTGGAAGAATGGTGCCCGACGTTTCAGGGCTATCACCTCTATTACCCCAACAGGCGCCAGAGCTCGGCAGCGTTTGCAGCGTTTGTCGAAGCGCTGAAATACAACCGCTGACATCACAAATCATCTGAGCAAAACGCCGATACCTGTGGGAGCGAGCCTGCTCGCGAAGGCGCCAGATCAGATACATCCACGTTGGATGACACACCGATTTCGCGAGCAAGCTCGCTCCCACAATGGTCCGGGGCAGATCTACAATCTTTGTCGCACCTCAAACCCCATGTGGGAGCGGGCTTGCCCGCGAAGGCGCCGGCACATTCAAAATCATCATCGCCTGTCATACCGCTTTCGCGAGCAGGCTCGCTCCCACAGTGATCCGGGGCAAATTTACGATCTTTGTCGCACCCCAAATCCCCTGTGGGAGCGGGCTTGCCCGCGAAGGCGTCGGCACATTCAACATCATCATCGCCTGTCACACCGCTTTCGCGAGCAGGCTCGCTCCCACAATGGTCCGGGGCAGATCAGCAATCCTTGTCGCAACCCAAATCTTTGTGGGAGCGAGCCTGCTCGCGAAGGCTTCGGCACATTCAACCTCATCATCGCCTGTCACACCGATATCGCGAGCAAGCTCGCTCCCACAATGGTCCGGAGCAAGGCCACAATCTTCAGCGCACTCAAAATCCCTGTGGGAGCGGACTAGCCCGCGAAGGCGTCGGCACATTCAACATCATCATCGCCTGTCACACCGCTTTCGCGAGCAGGCTCGCTCCCACAATGGTCCGGGGCAAGGCCACAATCTTCAGCCCAACCCAAATCTCTGTGGGAGCGGACTAGCCCGCGAAGGCGTCGGCACATTCAACATCATCATCGCCTGTCACACCGCTTTCGCGAGCAGGCTCGCTCCCACAATGGTCCGGGGCAAGGCCACAATCTTCAGCGCAACCAAAATCCCTGCTCGCGAAGGCGCCGGCACAGTCAACATCATCATCGCCTGACACTGCGCTTTCGCGAGCAAGCTCGCTCCCACAGGGAATGCAGGTGAATCAGAAGGCTTCAACCCATCTGAATTTTCCCGCCAACCTGCCCCCTAAATCCTGAGCGGTCGATACACGTCCGCCGATGCAAGGAGGGTCAACATGCATGTCGGATAATCAAACGCCTTCGCCGCGCAACACAGAGGAATCCACCCAAACACTATTGAGCCGTTTGCTCATGGCGCGCGGGCCTGGCGGTCAGGAAGACGAAGTTCGGGCAATCTGCCTGGAAGAACTGCAGCGCCATTGCGACGAGGTCTGGACCGACCGGGCCGGGAATGTCATTGGTCTGCTCAAGGGCAGCGAACCCGATCCGAACGGCCAGCACGCCGTGCGCATCATGGGCCACATGGATGAGATCGCCATGCTGGTCAAACGCGTCGAGCCGGACGGTACGTTGCGGGTGGTTGCCCTCGGCGGTGCGAATCCGGTGAATTTCGGTGTCTGTCCGGTGGATATTCTCGGCGATGCGCAAACCCTGCCCGGCGTGCTCTCATTCGGCTCGATGCACGCCACCACAGGCTCGCCGCAGGGCCAGGATGTGATGAGCGGCGCGGTGGAGTGGAAAGACGTGCACATCATCACCCGCCACGACCCGCAAACCTTGCAAGACATGGGCGTGCGCCCCGGCACCCGTGTCGTGCTCAGCCAGCACTGGCGTACGCCGTTCAGAGTGGGCGATGCCACCGCTGCGCACTTTCTCGATGACCGCGCGCCTGTCGTCGCCATGCTCCAGGCCGCCGAGCAACTCAAGCGCAGCCCGACCGAATTGGCGCACGACACCTACTTTGTCTTCACCACCCTTGAGGAAGAAAGCAACGCCGGCGCAATGTACGCCGCTGCGCACCTGCCCGGTGACACCACAATCGCGGTGGAAGTCGGCCCGGTGATGAGCGAGTACGCAACGCGATTGAGCGTCGACCCGATCATCGATACCGGCGACCAGAAAGGCTATTACTCGCGCGGCGTGGTCATGGCCTTGGCCGACGCAGCCAAGCGTTGCGGCTTCGATCCACAGTTCGCCCTGCTGGTGGATTTCGCCTCCGACGCCAGCGCGGTGATGAGCTCAGGCATCAGCGCCCAGGCCGGATGCATCGCAATCCCGACCGAGAATACCCACGGGTTTGAACTGGTCGTGGATGGCGCGATTGAAGCGTGCGCGCAGACGTTGGTCGAATATTTGAAAGGCCTGCAGAATGAGGTATCGACCTGACCCGCAGTCCAATAAAAAGGGAGGCCCATTGCAGGCCTCCCTTGTTTTTCACCATCAAGAAGTACCCAACCCCTGTGACAAATCGGAAGACGAAGGCCGCGCCGTTTCCGGCTTGGTCTCCACTTCGGTTTGTTCAGTGGTCCGAGTCACCGTGTCACGCACGGCTTCATACCCTTCCTGAGCTTTCTGCTTGGCTTTGTCGACCATGCCCGCGCTTGTGCGGCCCATGTAGCGCTGCTCAGTGGACGTAGTCGGCAATGCCGCGCCGAGCAATGCACCGAGCGCAACCCCGGCGGCAGCCACCATCAGTGGTTGCTCCTTGAGCAGGTGGCTGAATTGCTGGCCGAGCACTTGCGAATTACGCGACAGTCGATCACTGGCGTCATGCATCGCATGGGTCAGATTTTCCTTCGCCGCACCGACGTTTTCCCCGAGGTGGCTGGCCTTGCCTTTCAGCGACTGGTAGCCGTCCTTCAGCGAGTCAGTAGTCGAGTGCAAATGCGCGCGGGCGCTGTCGATGCCGTCGGCCAAACCGTCGGCCCACTCGCCGGCCTTGTCCTGATCCGGCCCGCTGCGATAGGTCGGTTGCGGCACTGGCGGGCGATTCTGGCTGATCATCAGCCAGAGCAGTCCCACCGAAGTCAGCACCGCCGGCACCGGGTTATTGCGCACGCTGGTGCCGAGATTGGTGAAGAACGTCGAGCCGTTGCTCTGCATCATCCCCCAGGCCTGATCGATCATTTGCCCGGGAGTGAATTTGCTCTCGAGTTGATCGACGATGTTGCCGATGCTCGCGCGTTGCGCATCGATTTCGCGCTCGATCTGCTCCGGGCTTTTTTCCGCTTCGATATCCAGTTCGCTTTTCATGAGACTTTCCTCCGCAGCGCTTCCTGATCCTTGTTCAAGGCGTCGAGGGTGCGATCAGGTTTGAAGTGAGATGGCTCGAATTGCTTCTTCCCGGATTGCAGCATGGCGAAGCCAATGATCATCACCACCACGCCGACGATCAGCGCGGCCAGCCATGGCGCCATGAACATACTCAGGCCGTACACCGCCGACATCAGCAGAATAATAAAGCCGGCGAGGAACACGATCGCACCACCAGCAACCGCACCGATGCCCGCCTTCAGCGTGCTGAGGCTGTTCTGCAGTTCGGCTTTTGCCAATGCCAGTTCCTTGGTGAACAACGCTGGCACCTCTCGGGACAGTTGTCGCAACAGACCGACCACCGAAGCGTCATCCGTTTGGCCGAGGGGCCTTGCCCCGCTCAGATCAGATTCATCTCTGTTCATCACAGTTCTCCTTTGGCGTCGGGTGCGTGCGGTACGGAAGCCGCGGCAAAATCAGCGGGGTGATCGCTGTCACTGGGCGAGGTCGGGGTGATGCCGGTGGCCAGTCCCGGATTGGCGTGGGCCGATGACGGTACTGACGATTCATAGGGTCGCTGCGCACCGTAATCGGCTGGCGGTGGCGTCGATGTCGTGCCCGCCGCCGGATCGTGCTCGGCGCTGACCGTCGCTGCTGCGGCCGTGCCGGCTTTGAGAAACCGCGACAGGCCGAAACCGATGGCGATGCTGCCGGCGATGAATAGCCCCGGATTGCTGCGCGCCAGATCCGCCGCATCGTGCAGCAACTGCTCGGCACTCTTGCCGCGCAGGTTGCCCGCCAGCCCGGTCATGGAATCCGCCATGTCCGTCAGGTAGTCGGACATGCCCAGCGTGTCCTTGTCCTGCAACTCCGAGACGAAGCTCTTTGCGCCTTGGGCCAGTGCTTCTATCTGTTCGGCCGCGGTGTCGCGGTACTGTCCGAATTGCGCGTCGGCCTGTTGCCGCGCGCCGCCAATTGCTTCGTTGACGTCGTCCTTCAAATGTTCAAAAGCCTGTCCAGGCTTGCTGTTCGGATCACCTGATTCAAAGCCTGCCCTGCTGTCTTGAGTATTCATGTGGCCCCTCGCGTTCTGACTTGAAAACGGAAAAACGGAGCTACACGGCAACATTGCCTCGAGCCCCCACATAGAAGATGACGGAGCAGCTTGCGCGAGAGTTCAAAGAGGTTGATGAGTGTGCGACATCAGGTCTGGATCAGCGACGAAAGGTTGCGCTTGGCACGATTGCGTTGAGCTTCTGCGCCTGGCTGCGGTCAAGACAAGGCACAAGCATTTATCTGCAACACGACGCTGAAACCCGCAACAACGCCGATAGATGGCAGAATCCCCACACCCTGATCACTTCGGAGACCGCAATGCTTCGCCTGTTTGAAGAAAGGCTCGACCCCTTCCCGCCCGACGAGGCGCCGCCACCGCCAGTCGGCCTGATGCGCTTCTTGTGGGCCTGCACCCGGGGGGCGCGCGGTTACATCCTGGCCTTCGCCCTGCTCAGCGCCAGCGTGTCGATCTACGAGGCGTGGCTGTTTTCTTTCCTTGGGCAAGTGGTGGATCTGCTCTCGACCTGGCAATCCGGCGGCGCCGCCGGTGATGAGGAAAGCCGCGTGTTGTGGGGCATCGGCATCGTGCTGGTAGTCAGCATTGGTCTGGTGGCGCTGCGCACGATGGTCCAGCATCAGATCCTCGCGATCAATCTGCCGCTGCGCCTGCGCTGGGACTTTCACCGGTTGATGCTGCGGCAAAGTCTGTCGTTCTTCTCCGACGAGTTCTCCGGCCGGGTGACGACCAAGGTCATGCAGACTGCGTTGTCGGTGCGCGAGGTGCTGTTCACCCTGATCGAAATCCTCCCCGGCATTGGCGTGTACTTCATCGCGATCATTGCGCTGGCCGGTGGCTTTGCGCTGAAGCTGATGCTGCCGTTTCTGGCGTGGATCGTTCTGTTCGGGCTGGCGATGGTGTATTTCGTCCCGCGTCTGGGCAAGGTCGGCCAGGAACAGGCCGATGCGCGCTCGTCGATGACCGGGCGGATTGCCGATGCCTACACCAACATCACCACGGTCAAACTGTTCTCGCACTCCAAGCGTGAAGCGCACTTTGCCCGTGCAGCGATGGAAGATTTCAAGCTCACCGGATTTCGCCAGATGCGGCTGGTCAGTCAGTTCGAAATCGTCAATCAGGCGCTGGTGGTGGAGTTGATTCTCGGTGCCGGTGGTTACGCGTTGTGGCTGTGGCATCAGGGCGAAGTCGGCACCGGCGCTGTTGCGGCGATCACCGCCATGGCGTTGCGCATCAATGGCATGTCGCACTGGATCATGTGGCAGATGACTTCGCTGTTCGAAAACATCGGCACCGTGCAGGACGGCATGGCCACCCTGACCAGCGGCCCGAAAGTCCAGGACGCGCCGGATGCCAAAGTGCTTGAGCCTGCCGGCGGCGAAGTGGTTTTCGACAATGTCAGCTTCAACTACAACGGCGAACGCCAAGTGCTCGACGGCTTGACCCTGCATATTCGCCCCGGCGAAAAAATCGGCCTGGTCGGCCGCTCCGGTGCTGGCAAGTCGACGCTGATCAACCTTCTGCTGCGCTTCTATGACGTTGATCGCGGCGAAATCCGCATCGATGGGCAGAACATCGCCGAGGTCACCCAGGACAGTCTGCGTAGCGTGATCGGCATGGTCACCCAGGACACGTCGCTGTTGCACCGTTCGATCCGCGACAACATTGCCTACGGACGCCCGGACGCCACCGACGAAGACATCCATCGCGCGGCAGTGAACGCCCAGGCCGATGGTTTCATCAGCCAGTTGAGCGACAAGCAGGGCCACAGCGGCTACGACACGCTGGTCGGCGAACGCGGTATCAAGCTTTCGGGCGGGCAGCGCCAACGCATCGCCATCGCCCGGGTGATGCTGAAGAACGCACCGATCCTGCTGCTCGACGAAGCCACCAGCGCACTGGACTCGGAAGTCGAAGTCGCGATCCAGGAAAGCCTCGATGAAATGATGCAGGGCAAAACCGTGATCGCCATCGCCCACCGCTTGTCGACCATTGCGGCGATGGACCGGCTGATCGTCATGGACGAAGGCCGCATCATCGAACAAGGCACCCACGCGCAATTGCTCGAGAAGAACGGCACCTATGCGCGGCTGTGGCAGCACCAGAGCGGCGGGTTCCTCGGTGAGGACCGCGGTTTGGTTGAGGTGATGGAGGAGTGATCAGGCTGGAGGGCCGGGGCCGGCCCTCCATCGATTGGCCTAGATGGTGACGGGGCTTTCAGCATCAATCGGAAGCTTTACGCGAAACACGGTTCCGCCGTTCCGGTCAGAGCTGACCTCGATCGACCCGGCATGCGAGGCGACGATTTCCGAGGCGATAAACAGGCCCAGCCCGAGGCCAGCGACGGGCCCGTGATCAACTACGGAGCGCTGCGAGAAGCGCCCCATAGGATTGAAGATGAACGGCAACACGTCTTCTGGAATCGGCTCGCCGCCGTTGTGCACCGTGAACACCGCGCAATCCTCCCGAGCTTCCAGTGCAACCGTAACCGGAAACTGATTATCGCCGTGGGTCACCGCATTACTGATGATGTTGGAAAACACCTGTTCCATCCTGGCGCCATCGAACGCTCCCATCACCGCTTCCGTCGCATCGAACCGCACGTTGGCCTGCGGATGAAAGGCGCGGATTTCCTCGATCACCCGCTCGCACACAGGGCTGAGATCGATCAGGGATTTTTTCACCGGAATCCCCGGCCCCATCTGGCAGCGCGTCAGATCCAACAGGTCGCCCACGATCTGGCTGGCGCGCTGCACGCTGGCGTAGATCTGCCTGGCGACTTTGCCGGTGCGCGGGTCGGTGGCTTCGGTACGACGCAACATATCCGCACCGAGCAGAATCGCCCCCAGCGGCGTGCGCAAGTCATGGCCGAGAATCCCCAGAAACACGTTGCGCGACGCCTCGACGGCGCGCGAGTAGCTGGCAATCGACTCGGCCAGCGCCTGATCGATCGCTTCGTGGAAGCGCGTCATGTCGTCGACATTCACTGATTTGCCATCCTTGACCTGACGCAGCCATTGGGTCAGCACACTGGTGCGCAGCGCGCGGTATTCCGACACCATCTGATCGATGGTAAAACCGGCCATCAGCCGCGTCACCGCGTGGGTTTCCGCAGCTGTTTCTTCATCGTCGCGCGGCGCTTGGCCCTGGGCTTTGGCGATTTGTTCGCTCATGGTCTGCTTGGTCCGCAGATCGATCACGATGGCGCGCAACATCTGCTCGGCGTGATCGCGCAGCGCGACGTTATCGAGCTCCACCCCCGGCGTCTCGATGGTGCGGGCGAAATCTTCCCAGGCCTGCAGGATCGGCTCTAGGTTTTCGAGAATGAAATCTGGCAGGCGCATGGCTGTAATCCATAGAGGAAATCCATCTGCGCCGACAGGCGCGCCGGCGCAGACAGTAAAAGAACGAACTCAGGAGTACAGAAGGTACGGCTGACCTCGTGCAGCCTACCATCATTGCAGTGGTTCAACGCGGGAGGAAAATCGGCAGCAGCCGCTTGTGACGAAAGCTATCAGAACACTCAACTCCCTGTGCTTGAGCTGCTGCCCGCAACGCTCAAGTCGCCCCCCGGAAAAGCACCACCCTCAATGTGATAGACCCTCGGTTCTGCCGAAAAATAATCCTCCAGCCCCAGCATGAACCGCTGGTGGTCTTCGCTTTCTTCAAACCCCGGCGAGTGATCCTCAAGCGATTGCCAGCGCACGATCAAATTGAATTGCTCGGGGGTTTCAATACCTTGCGCCAGCAAGTGGCCGCCATATCCCTTGGCGCGGGTGAGCAACGGTTCGACTTCGGCAAATGCGCGTCGGAAGGCTTCAGTCTGATGCGGGTGAACGGGCAGCACAGCGATCTCGTAAACCATGATGTTTCTCCAAAATCAGTGAGCGGATTCAGACGATGAGTGAAGACTCGACGGCGATGGCGATTTTTCCCAGCAGACCGTTGTTGGCGCTCTCCAGTCGGGCATGGGCGAGCGGGATGTCGGCAAGGGAATAGACCGCGCCAACGTGGGGCCGCAACTGGCCGCGCTCGACCAACGCGCTCAATTCATCGAGCTTGCCGCGATTCTGCCGGGTGAAAACGAAGTGGTAGCTGGCGTTCTTGCCCCAGGCCTGAACGAGGTTTTGTGGCTGCGCGATATCGACGATCGAGACGACGCGGCCAAGCTGGGCGAGCGCGTCGGCACTGCGAGACAGGGTATCGCCGCCGATGGTGTCGAACACCACATCAACGCCATGCCCGGCGGTTTCGCGCATGATCGCTTCGACGTAATCCTCTTGGGTGTAATCGATCACCACGTCGGCACCCAGGCTGCGGACGAAATCGGCGTTGGCCTCACGCACGGTCGTAAAGACCCTGGCGCCCATGGCTTTAGCCACCTGAATCGCCACATGGCCGACCCCGCCCGCGCCGCCGTGGATCAGAATGCTTTCGCCAACGCGGAGCACGGCGCGCACGGTCAGCGCTTCCCAAACCGTACCGCCGACCAGACTCAGACTAGCCGCCTCAAGGTGGCTCAGCGATGCAGGCTTTCTGGCGATGATGCTTTCAGCAGCCACGTGGTACTCGGCATAGCTGCCCTGCCCGTCGAATATCTGCGGGGTGTACCAGACTTCGTCGCCCGGCGCGAAAGCGCTGACGCCCGGCCCGATGGCTTCAACCACGCCCGACACGTCGTGACCGGTAATGGCCGGCAGCGGCACCAGATCGGGATAGTCACCGCGCCGAACCTGATAATCCAGCGGATTGATGGAAGTAGCGTGCACTCGGACCAGCACTTGGCCCGCTTGCGGAACCGGTTTTGGAACGTCGCTGAGTTCGAACGAATCAGGACCGCCGAAGGATTTCAAAATCATCGCTTTCATGGCAAAACCTCGTATCGATAAAGAGGGATATCGAGAATTCTCGATATCTTAGAGTAAAAAAATTTACAGCTCTTTCCCTATGATCTCTGCAAGCGCGCTGATAGCAGCCTCATTGCGTTTGTAGTAGGTCCATTGACCGATGCGTCGCACTTCCACCAGCCCCACCCGCTGCAACGTGGCCAGATAACTCGACACCGTCGACTGCGACAGGCCGATACCTTCCTGGATGCTGCTGACGCAGACACCCTCGACGAGAACGTCACCCTCATCCTGCGGGGGGAAATTCTTGACGGGATCCTTCAGGCCTTCAAGGATCTTGAGGCGCGTCGGGTTCGAGAGGGCTTTGAAGATTTCGATCAGTTCCATGCGCCGAGGATATCGAGATTTTTCGATATGTCAATGTGGTTTTTTCGACTCGTTTCTTTCAGGAAACAATCGGGTCCTGAAGAATGCGCGCGTCGGTGCAAGGCCGACCGTCCAGATAGAGCTGTTGGAACTGTGCGCACTCCATGGCTTTCGCAAACAGCCATCCCTGTGCATAGCGCACCTGGTTGGCGCCCAGGAAGTTTAGCTGTGCCGGGGTCTCGACGCCCTCAGCGACAAGTGTCAGGCGCAACGCGTGGCCCATCTGAATGACGTGAGTGACCAGTAAGGTCTGCTCCTCTGCTTCGCTGATCTGCTCAACAAAGGATCGGTCGATCTTGAGCACGTCCAGCGGTAATTGCTGCAGGTATTGCAGACTCGAATAGCCGGTGCCGAAGTCATCCAGCGCGACAACAAACCCGGCGCTTCGCGCGCGCTCCAGTGTTATTTTCGCTGACGCCAGATCGACGAGGCTGCGCTCTGTCACCTCAAGCCATATCTGCGCGGGCTGCACGTCGAGGCGACGGCTTTCATTCAATAAAGTCGGTATCAGTCGTCCGGAGCTCACATCGGCAGCGGCCAGGTTCAAGGCCACGTGCAACGAACGGTCACTGGCGAGCATGCCGCCAAGGTCTGCGAATACGCGGTGAACCACTTGGTCAGTGATCGCTTCGATCAAGCCACTGGATTCGGCCAGCGGGATGAACACGTCTGGGTAGACCAGCGTGCCGTTGGGTTTGCGCCAGCGGATCAAGGCTTCGGCGCCGATGCAGCGCCGGGTCTCAATTTCGATGATCGGCTGATAATGAACCACGAACTCCTGTCGCTGCACCGCGCGCTCCAGTGCCGCCAGCGGGGACAGCTTGCGACGCCACCAGCGCAGGCTCGCAATGACCAGGCCTACGCTGATGACAAGACCGATCGGCAGCAGATAAAGCACGTGTTGCCCGAGGCTGCGCAGCAGTTCCTGTCGCGGGATTGCGGCAATTACGGTGAAGTTGCCCTGGGCCACCAGTGTGTAGAGAAAGCCGTCCTTGAGGCCATGCGTAGGCCCCTCATGCACCAAGGCAAGGAAACTCGCCATGTTCGGGTGCGCCGGGCCGAGCAAGCGGCCCTGACGTGTGCCGACGGCCAGCCTGACGCCTTCATCCAGTACGACTTCGCGAAATTGTTCCGGGTCGACCAGCACGTTGAACGCAGCAAACTGCAAAGCCAGCATCGGTTTGATCAGCTCGTTGTCATCCTGCGCATCGATGGACACCTTCACCCCGTCGTCGGTGACGAAATCCTCCGCCCATTGCTTCGACCGCGGCGGCGTGGCGCCCCATGACGTGCAGGCAAATACATCTTCTTCGTAGCCGACCGTCTCGACCGAAAACGTATTGATGGCAATCATGCGCATCTGCTCGATGCCCTGTGGCGAGCAGGGTTCGAGGTCAGTGACAGCAATGCTTTTCAGCGCCTGGGAGGCCTGCGCAAATGTCTGACTGGCGCGATCGTTGGCAATCGCGGCGAGCGTTTGCAGGCGGTCATGAGCCGCGTAGATCGACAGCATCCAGCCAGCCGCGAGGGTCATGCCCAACGGGACGATCACCGCAAGGGCCGTCAGCAATATTCCCCGCCGCATGATCTTGGAACGCTTCATTTCACCGCCCGAATGATTTGGCCCGTGACGCGTCTTCGCGACTGCTGGACGCGCCGTTTGCGCGGCACCTACCGCTGCTTTTAGCGTGGAATCGAGGCAGAATCAACAACTCTGCCGATTAGTTGAAAGCCCCGTGACATGCATCAATTTGTAGCCTCATTCGGAATCGCTCGAGGCCATCGACAGGTACGATTCCACTCGATTGCGTCCACCCTGTTTGGCGCGGTAGAGGCACTCATCGGCTTTCTTGAGGACGATTTCTGCAGTAGTCGGCAAGTGTTCACACGTTGCCACTCCGATCGAAGCGGTAATGCGCCCCACGGTCGGAATATCACTGGTCGCAATGGCCTGACGAATCCGCTCAGCGATGGCACTGGCTGACTCGACATCGGTTTGCGGCAAAATCAGCAAGAACTCCTCTCCCCCGGCTCGGCACGCCAGGTCGCCGACGCGGGAATAGGTTTGCAGTGTATGCGCGACCTGTTTGATCGCCAGATCGCCCTTGTCGTGGCCAAAGGTGTCGTTAACCTTTTTGAAATTGTCGATGTCCAGCGATAACACCGAATATGTCTGCCCGCTGCGCTCAAGGCGGCGCAACTCCTGATCCATGGCTCTGCGATTGGCCAGTCCGGTCATGGGGTCAGTCAGCACCTGCTGGTTAAGGTGGCCCAGCTTCGCTTGCAACAACTGCACGCCGGCAAGCATCGCCTGGCGGATGGAAAATGCCTCGTGATACCAAGCCTTGACGTGGCGAAGTTGCTCGCTGGCCTGCGGCGCTGACAACTGCCGGGCAATACGCGACAGCTGGTTGAGCGGGCGACAGATCAGCAAGGTGCCGAACCAGATCAGTACGAAGCCGATCAGGGCGGCAGGCAGCATTCCCAGCAGCACATCGCGCATCAAGGTGTTCAGCGGCGCCAGGCTGACCTCGCGCGGCTGCTGCGCGACCACCGCCCAGCCAGCGCCCGGCACCTGAGCGTACCCGGCGAGCATGGGTACGCCTTTGTAATTACGCACGCTCATCGAGCCGCTCTCGCCACGCAACGCCGCATCGACGGTTTTGCTCCAGCCCAGGGTGTCGCCAATGCGCGCCGCCTCAGGGTGAAAAAGCAGTTGGCGATCCTGATCCGCTACAAAAGCAAAGGTGCCTTCGTGGTGAAAATGGCGGCTGATCAGGGTGTGCAGCGCGTTGTCTTCGCGCAGATAAACCGAGCCGCCGATGATGCCCACGTAACGCTCAGCAGAGTCGTAAACGGGTTCGGAGATGAATACGACGAGATTGCCGGCGGCAGACGTATACGCGGAGCTGATGAAGGGCCGCTTCGCATCGATGGCTTTGAGAATGGCATCCGAACGCAGCGTTGAACCGTTGATTTGCAGAGTATCCGGATACGCCTCCAGCACCTTGGCAGTGCTATCGATTATGGCAATCGAGTTGAAATCGGCATCCTGTTTTTGCAGGCGCAGCGCTTCGGCGCGCATGACGCTGGGGTCACCCCAGGCCTTGCCCAATTCACTGGCGCTGTACCGCAGATGGTTCTGTGCTGAATGAATGAATTCAGCGAGGCTCGAGGCGACCTTAGCTGCATAAGCACTGTTCGATTGCAGCGCATGATCAACCAAGGCATCGCGCTGCACGCGGTAGGCCGTGACAAGGCTGTTGCCCAACGTCGCCAGAACCGACAGCAGTACCAGGGAGAGAATCAGCCAACGCAAATTCAGCGCAGTTACGGGCTGCGTGGCACCCAGCGCCTCGTCGCTGGCCGATTCATTTGGGGGGTCCGTTCTGTCGATCATCGTCTGCCCTGACAGGTCTCTTTGGGAGTTCGCAGCGAAAGCGCCTCAGCGAGTATATGCGCTTGTGCGTGACACGCCTGAGCGGGCTTGTGTTACTGCAGCGAATCGCCTGCTACGTTTCAGTGTGTCGCGAAGACATTGTGATACCTAGAATGGTGTGTGAAGCCCGGTTGCCCGGGCTCAGCGGTTAGCCATGTTTGACCAGGTTCAAGGCTGGCAGCGGTCCGCCCGGGAACTGCGCAAGCATTCCTTGCTGCACACCGCCCAGATCGATGCCGTAAAAACCCAGTTGAGTAATCAGCTCTGCAACCTTGGTTTTGCTCGTGGCATCTTCACCGGAATAAAACAGCACCCGCTTGCCGCCCTCGGCGGAGGGATCGCTCAGCAGAGCCGCGAGCAAATGGTTGAAGGCCTTGACCACGTGCGCACCGGGCAGCATCTGCGCCACCACTTGCGAAGACGGCTGGCCGCCCAGATCGAACGGCTTGAACAGTGGTGCCTCGATCGGGTTGTTGGCGTCGATCACGATACGTCCATCCCAAGGCCCGAGATCGCGTACCGCGTCGGGGATCTTCGACCAGTTCACCGCCAGAAAAACAATGTCCGCCTGACTGGCTTGCTGAGCCGTCACCGCTTGTGCGAGTGGACCCAATTCGTCGACCAAACCGGCAAGGCTCTGCGGCCCACGGCTGTTGGCCAGACTGACCGGCAGGCCTGCGTTGACGAGCAACCGAGCGATGGCGGTGCCGATGGAGCCTGTACCAATGATGCTGATAGTCATGATGCTCTCCTTACGCTGTGAAGCCGCCGTCGACGATTAATTCTGCA
Source organism: Pseudomonas sp. Sample_23 (assembly GCF_004307595.1). NCBI lineage: Bacteria > Pseudomonadati > Pseudomonadota > Gammaproteobacteria > Pseudomonadales > Pseudomonadaceae > Pseudomonas > Pseudomonas sp. Sample_23. The sequence goes on along the minus strand of NZ_RCNX01000102.1, from coordinate 89,203 downwards.
CCGGTGACAAACCCGGCGTCCGCACTGGCCAGGTACGCCACCGCACTGGCGACATCCTTGCCCTCGCCGTACCGCCCCATGGCGATGTTCGGGCGTAGGAAGTCCGCAATAGGTCCGTCGGCCGGGTTCATGTCGCTGTCGGTCGGGCCGGGATGGACGGTGTTCACAGTGATGCCGCGCGGCCCCAGATCCCGCACCAGTCCACGACTGAAACCGGTCAGCGCACCTTTGCTCAGGGTGTAGACGGAGGCCGTAGCGAACGCAGCGTATTGCACCATCGAGCTGCCGATGTGAATGATGCGACCGCCCTGCCCCATGTGTTTGAGCGCTTGCTGAGTGGCGACGAAGACGCCGGTCACGTTCACCGCAAGGATGCGTTGAAAGTCCTCAAAGGCGATGTCCTCCGGGGCACCGAGCAGGCTGATACCAGCGTTGTTCACCAGAATGTCGATCTTGCCAAAACGCTGTGCAACCTCGGCAATCGCTGCACGTACAGCCTCGGGATTGCCCGCATCGGCCGCCAGCGCCACAGCCTGGCCGCCCGCCGCAACGATTTCCTGCACCACCGCTTCGGCGCGATCTGGCGATGCGTTGTAGGTGATAGCGACGGTGGCGCCATCTGCCGCGAGTCGCTTGGCGATTGCTGCGCCGATGCTGCGTGAGCCACCGGTCACGATGGCGATTTTGCCGGTCAGTGGAAGCGTGGAAGTGTTCATGGTCGAGCCTCTGGGTGGTTGGAGTTGATGAGGCTATGAAACGCCTTTTTATCTTCCACCAGTAGTGGAAGCCCACTAGAATCACTTTCAATTATTCGTTGAAGGTGCGCAGATGGAAACCTTAGGCAATTTGCTCTCATTCGTGCGCAGCGCCGAGGCGGGAAGCTTCTCTGCGGCGGCGCGGCGCCTGGGCCTGACTCCCGCGGCGGTCAGTCGCAATGTCGCGCAACTGGAGGCCAACCTCGGCGTACGCTTGTTTCAGCGCAGCACGCGCAAACTCACGCTGACCGAAGCGGGAGAACGCTTTCTGGCCAACGTCGGTTCGGGACTGGAAAGTGTTCAAGCGGCGATTGCCGATGTGGCCGGCAATGCCGGAGAGCCTTCAGGGCTTTTGCGTCTGAGCGCAGCACCCGGTTTCGCCAGGGATTTTCTGTTGCCGCTGATGCCCGAGTTTCTCAAGCAATACCCCGCCGTGACCCCTGAATGGCACGTCGACAATCGCCAGGTCGATCTCATCGCGGACGGGTTTGATGCGGCCATCGGTGGCGGCATCGAGCTGGCGCAAGGTGTGGTGGCCAGGGCCATCGCCCCGGCGCATCTGATTCTGGTGGCATCGAAGGAATACCTCTCGGCACACAAGCGCATCCGACACATCGAAGAGCTGGCGGCGCTGGATCATCTGGCCATGCGCTCGGTGCAGACCGGCAAGGTGCGCAGCTGGATGCTGCAAGGCCCCGACGGGCAACGAGCACCGCTGGAGTTGGCGCCGCGCCTGTTGGTCAACGATCCGCAAGCGCTGTGTCAGTGCGTGCGCTTGGGATTGGGGGTTGCGCTGTTGGCGGTTCCGGATGTGCTGCCTTATCTGCAGGACGGCACGCTGGAAAGGGTTTTGCCGGGTTGGCATGTCGATGCGGGGCAGATCTATTTGTACTTTTCCAGCCAGAAACTGTTGCCGGCCAAAACCCGGGCGTTTGTTGATTTTCTGGTCGGCCAAGCTCGGGAGGATGGTTGGGCCGCTCTCCTCGATGCTCGGGCTTAAAAGCAAGTTATACGACCTCTGAAACTCAACCAGCATCACGCCTACGCGTTCTTTCAAGCCTTTCTAGCTTGCCGCGTCTGCTCGATTACGGTACAAATCGGGAAGTTGTACGACAACATAATAAAAACCTGAGCCACCCCGAGTGGCTATCATTTTTGAGATCTGCCATGTCCCGTCCTGAGTTTGCGCCAACCGTACCGCCACCCTTCCCTCGTTATCTCGCCGTGATCATTCTGTTGTGCATGGGCTGTGCGTTCGCCGGCAACCACGTCGCGGCACGGGTCGCTTTTGATGATGGCGCGGGCGTGTTGCTGGCGATTCTGATGCGCTCCGGCGGGACCTTGCTGGTGCTGGCCATTCTCGTCCTGTGGCAGCGGCAAAGCCTGCGTCTGCCGGCGGGCGCGTGGCGTTGGCAATTACTGTTGGGGCTGTTGATCACTGCGCAGAGTCTGTGTCTGTATTCCGCCGTAGCACGGGTGCCGGTCGCTCTGGCGCTGCTGGTGGCCAACGTATTTCCGATCCTGCTCGCCCTGCTGACCTGGGCGCTGGGCGGCCCACGACCAAGCGCGCGCACCGCGATGTTGATGGGCTTGATTCTCGTCGGGCTGGTGTTCGTGCTGGACGTTCCCGGACGTCTATCAGACAGCGCGAGCGTCGGCCCGGAATGGCTACTGGGCGTCGCACTCGCCTTCTGCGCCGCCAGCGTCTTCGCCTGCGCGCTGTGGATCACCGACCACAAACTGTCGCAAGTGCGCGGCTCGGTGCGCAGCCTGCTGACCATCTTCATCGTCTTCAGCAGCGTCAACCTGGCCGGCTTGACCGGCGCCCTCCCCGGCGGACTCAACCTCCCCGCCACTTCAACCGGCTGGCTGGCCCTTGCCACGCTTGTCGTGCTCTATGGGACCGGCTTCATTGTGTTGTTCATTTCCGTGCCCCGACTGGACATGCCACGCAACGCCCCGGTGATGAATATCGAACCACTGGCGACATTGCTGATGGGCTGGATTGTGCTGGATCAAATGCTCAGCAGAGGGCAGATCGTAGGTGGAGTAATTGTAGTGAGCGGGATTGTTTTGCTGACGTATCGCAAAGCGCCGGTGAAGGTTGGGGTGAAGGCTGAGGTTTGAGGGGATGTGGTGGCGGGACTCTTGGTTGGCGAGTCCTGCTTATCGCCCCCGGCTCGATACCGGATCAGCAGAATTGCAGGCTCTCGAGGTCTACCTGGGCATAGCTTCCTATTTCACCCCTGTAGAGATAAATCGCAGTTACCTCCAGCTCCGTTCGTAAGAATTCCGCCAGCGTTCTGAGTCTGGTGCTTGTGGTCATGGCAGGGCGTACAACCGTCGCGCTACCGGGTTGGTCATCGTAAGTTCTGACGAGAAACTGATCGACACCATCCAGAATCAGGTAATTGAACCCTCGATACTCATAGTCTGCGTCGTAGTCGACATCATCGAAACGGTCGGCCTTTTCTATTCTCAAGACGCCGCCCCGCTAATTCGACTCAGCGAAATTGAAACGGTCTGGCGCCTGAAAAGTAGATGGCGCTCCATCAACGTCATTTACCAACTACCGTACGGGATGCCGAACTTATCAATGTAACGCTTAGCCTTCTCACTCACGGGATAGGCATAGCGCCCGCCATGCTTGCCCTGCTCCGGGCCGAGAGGTTCGAGTTCGCCTTGAGCATGGGAGACTTTTATCGGGCGGTGGCAGGAGTCCCTGACCCACGCTTGAAGCACTCCCCCCGGGGCGAGCCCCACAAGCAGCGTTGCGGAGTAACGTGCGGTTCTTTCGGGAGTCTTCGGGCACCGCTGATGTGTGGACTGCACCATCAGTTGCCTCGCTTCCTCTGGAATCTCTATGAAGCCTTTATAGGTTTTCTGCTCCGATATCGACTGCCAACGGACAAAAATCATTCGAGGAAGGTCAGCACCAGTAACCATAACTCCAGAACCACCGACTGTTCCCCAACCACGGGCAGACTCCGTCCCATCTTCTGGTTCGCCTCCGGGAGCGGATTTTCCACCGACTCTGAAAAACATTCTGTTATTGATATCCAGCACCGAGCTGTCCTCAACCCAGATCCTCATGTAATTCGGCTCAACGAACCCTATTTGCCACCAAGGAGACTTGGGGTCATTTTCTCCACTCTCGAAACCTCCTTTCTGGCAGCCCATTAACAATAAGGCGACAAGCAGAGCGATTACAGACTTCATTACCAGAGCTTCCAATCAGCTACGTGAGGATGTTGTACACGGATCGCGTCTTCCGTCGGGGCGTTGATGTAAACAGCATCAATACCGCTCCCGTCTCTTCTTCCAAGGGGATGATTCCAGTTTGCAGAGGTATGAATGTACTTCAGCTTGAGCAAAGCCTCTTCTTCAGCAGTTGTTCTGTAGTTTCCGGTGAGAAATCGGTCACAAAGAGGTTGCAGCTCTGCCGGCACGGAATATTCGTCATCTTCCGGTATATCAATGAATTGAACACCCTTTTCTTTTGCCAGCTGATACATGACTCTTAAATAAACTCTCGAAAGTTTACCACTCACCGGACGTGTCAATTGTAGAGCGGCATATACGCGCTTCTGCCCCGGTGAAAGCCTGTCTTGATGCTCCTGCGGAATTTCGAAGGAAGCCGGGGTGACAATATCCAGCAGATGCGCAGGCCATCCTTTAGCAAGCCACTCGCTTTTTACGCGCGCGGCGTCGTGATAAATCGACGTCGTTGAAACGTCTACGTACCGAGGTACATCGAGAGTTTGCATCGGACTGACAAGCACGCGTTCCTCTACTTGATCAAGATAGCTGCCGCCAACATCCGAATGAACCCCGGGAAGAGTGTACTCAGGGTGCGCGGGCTTCACTCGGCTGAGCGCAAAATTAGCGCGACACTCATCACGCGCTACGAGATGTACGACATCCGTGAAGTATTGACGGTCCAGGTAAAGCCTCACACCGGGAGCTATAGGACTTTTCACCCGGCCAAGATTGGTGAAGCCGGCAATTGAGGGCACCGTGTCAAAGAGCCCGATGAAACCCATTTTGATGCCGTTTCCGTATTTATTATCAAAGGTGCGACTGAAATCTGCGGCGTTCCGGTTTAGGAGATCTCCTAAAGCTCCTTGCTTACCCCGCACCACTTCATTTGCGAAGTGCCGTGCAGCAGCAGCCCCACGACTGAAGCCAAATGTATCGAACGTCAGGGACGCAATTTCACTGTCGGGGTTCTCTTGCAGTGCCTCTTCGATAGCTTGTTTTATCTGCGTGAAGGACGCTTGTACGCGACTCGTAACACCAGTCTCACCTCGCCCCGTTCCAGCACCTACAGCACTATCCATCTGATTGCTTTCAGTGCCTATACCTTCGACATATATTGGGCTTGAGACGTACTTAAGAAAGCCATCGCCTTCGGCTTTCTGGGTCTTTTTATACAGAGAAAACAATTTCCTGATATTCGTAGGCCCGGCGCCATAACTACTATCCGGGTCACTCATGTAAGGCATACAGCTAGCTGGTATATCCTCAGGCGCAATCGGATGCTGAGCACCGCACAACAACCCCGCAGCAGAGTTGTTCGCATTGTTGCCTGTGCCATCAAAGAAAACCCCGATCCTCAACGCAATGCCTATCTTCTCAGGCTCGCGCGCGGGCTCTTTACCGTGTTTCTCATACTCGGCCCAATGCTGGGCGTGTAGGTCGACGGGTTTGGCTTGTTCGTAGCGGTAGTTTTTCGGCGGGTTTGGAACGTAACCACTCAATCCTTGATTCCTTGTTCTGATCCTTGAAGAACGGCCCGAAGGGTGACAGTCGAGCCCGGGTGGTGCAAGCCGTGGCCGTGTGCCAGCCATGGCGCGCCCGGGGATTGCGACGAGGTTTTGCGCTCGTCGCATTGCGGGTCATTTGGCTATTTCGACTTTATCCAAAGCCTGATTTACCGCGATCTCGCCAAGCATGACGACCTGAGCGATGCCTAGCAGGGTTTTGCGGCGCGGGTTGTCGAGCAGCGCGGCGAAGTCGTAGAGCATGGTGGTGGCCGAGCCGAGGGATTCGCTGGCATTGGCCAGCAGGGACTCGGTGTCGTATTTCGGGTTGGCGAGGAACATCTGTTCCGGGGTGTTGGTGCTGACCAGGATGTCTGCCGGGCCGAGGTAGTGATCGAGGGCGCGTTCGGCGGCTTCGTGGAGCTTTTTCGAGCCGCAGGATTCGTAGGGCGATGCGGGGTCGGTGGTTGGGGGATTGGGTGTGACTTTGAACATGGTGGAACTCCTGATTATTCGTCTGGAGCTGCCAACATCACTTGCAGATGATGGGTGGCAGCTGTGTGCGGGTCTGCAAGACCGGGAAATCAGGAACCCGGCAGACCCGAAGGTCTCCCGCACAAAGCCGCCATTGAGCGGACACGAACGAGTGTCCTTGGCAGGGCTATGCGACTGATTTCCGACGGGCTTGCAGACCCGATCACTGATGAGCAGTGACAGGAATCAAGTTACGGAGGGAACGGCAGACGCACAAGCCGGCGGATTCTGGCGTAGTCGTAGGGAATGGCGCAAGGCGTTGTAGCCGTTTGCTTAAGGCTGGAGTTACTGTTTAAACGGGCTGAGGGTTTTCTGTTTATGTAGTGGTGAATGAGCTGACGTCATCTCGAGCAGGCTCGCTCCTTGGTATTGGGACGTTGATTAACCAACACGAGCCTCACACCATCCGCCGCGAATCCCGCCGTACCGCCTGCGGCGGCACGCCAAAGCCGCGCATGAACACCTCGCGCATGTGCCGGCGGTCACGAAACCCGGTTTCCCTGGCGACCACATCCAGACTGTGACTGCTTTGCTCGATCAGCAACCGCGCCGCTTCCAGGCGCAGGCTCTCTATCGCCTTGGCTGGAGACTGGCCGGTTTCGGCGGTGAACACGCGGGTGAATTGCCGCGGACTCAGGTGCACCACTTCGGCCAGTTCTTCGACGCTCAGCGGGCGATTGAGGTGCTTGCGCGCGTAATCCAGCGCACTCTGAATGCGGTCGGATTTGGGCGACAGCGAGAGCAGTTCCGAATGCTGCGACTGGCCTCCGGACCTACGCTGATGCATCACCAGTCGATGGGCGACCGAGCGGGCGATTTCGCTGCCCAGATCCTTCTCGACCATACCCAGCGCCATGTCGACACCAGCGGTCATGCCCGCCGATGTCCACACCGGGCCGTCGATGATGAAGATGCGGTCGTCCTCGACATTCACCGACGGATGCATCCTGCGCAGCGCCGGGGCGAACGCCCAGTGCGTGGTCACGCGGCGGTTATCCAGCACTCCGGCCTGCGCCAGTACGAACGAGCCGGTGCAGATGCCGGCCACGCGGCGTGCGCCGTCGGCGAGCCCGCGCACGCTTTGCAGCACGTCAGCATCGGGCGGCGTCAGCGGAGTCAGCGTGCCAGCCACCAGCCAACTGTCGGCCAGCCCCGCCTGCGTCAGTGGCAACGTATCGACGTGCAAGCCCAGCGAGGAGCTGACGATGCCGCCGGCCTGGGAAAAGTTCTGCACCTTGTACACGGCTTTGCCCGTGACGATGTTGGCGAACTCGAACACCGACTGGGTCGCCAGCGCCATGACCTGAAAACCTTCCGTGAGCAGATAGCCGACTCGATGCATGGTCGCGCTCCGTTGTTGAATGTCCTGAAACACTACCACATACGTCATTCAGGTCGGAGCAGGTTTTCTCCATCATGGCTTGCATACCAATCAATCCACTCGCGGGACGCAGCTCATGAAACTTGAAGCCAACACGATCTTCATCACCGGCGGCACTTCCGGCATCGGCCGCGCACTGGCCGAGGCCCTGCATCAGCGCGGCAACAAGGTCATCATCGCTGGTCGTCGCCAGACCCTCCTGGCAGAGATTGCCCAAGCGAATCCGGGCATCGACACCGTGCAGCTGGACATCAACGATGCGCAGCAGATCAAGGACGTCGCCGCCGAAGTCATCCGCCGCCATCCGTCGTTGAACGTAATCATCAACAACGCCGGAATCATGCCCTTCGACAACGCGGGTTCAGGCGACTACGACGATGCGCAGGCTGTCGGTCTGTTGCAGACCAACCTGCTCGGTCCGGTGCGCGTCAGCGCGGCGTTCGTCGAACACCTCAAGCGTCAGCCCGAGGCCTACATCATCAACAACAGCTCGGTACTGGCCTACCTGCCGCTGGCGACCACGGCGCTATATTCGGCGACCAAAGCGGCGATCCATTCCTACTCGCTGTCGCAGCGTTTCATGCTGCGCGACACCAGCGTCAAGGTCCTGGAAATCGCGCCGCCTTGGGTTGATACCGACCTGATTCACAAGAGCGGCGACGAGCGCGCCATGCCGCTGGGCGAGTTTATCGAGGAAACCCTGATCAAGCTGGAAACCGCCACTACCGAAGTGCTGGTTGACCGAGTCTTGCCGCTGCGAGCCAACCAGGGCGCGAACGAGCATGGGTTGATCGAGCAGTTCAACCTGTCGCTGCTGGAAAATCCTATTCCGGTGGCCTGAACTCACCGACAGAAACACCCGGGCTCAATGCCCGGGCAGCCTGGCTGTTGATCATGTTCATTCACAACGCGGCAAGCCAAACACCACCCGCGCCCCGCTCGGCTCATTGCGCTCGGCCCACAATTTGCCGCCGTGTCCTTCAATGATCGTGCGGCAAATCGACAGGCCCATGCCCAGCCCGGTGGATTTGGTCGTGTAGAACGCCGTGAACACTTGCTCCGCCCGCTCGCAGGCAAAGCCCGGCCCCGAATCGCTGACACTGATGTGCACGTTATCACCCAGCGCCTCACTGTGAATCAGCAGACGTCGCTGCCCCTCTGCCATGATCGTCATGGCTTCGAGGCTGTTGATGATCAGGTTAAGCAGCACCTGTTGCAGTTCGACCCGGTCCGCCACTACGAAAGGCAAATCTGCCGCCAGCTCAACGCTGACTTCGGCGCCGTGCTTGAGCGCTTCGCCACGGCTGAAACCGACCATTTCTTCAATCAGCAAATTGAGGCTGACAGGCTGACGCTGCGGTGGCGTTTTGTGAATCAGCGCGCGAATGCGCCCGAGTACGTCGGCGGCGCGGTTGCCGTCGAGAATGATATGCCGCAGGCCCTGCTCGACTTCGTTGATATTTGGTGGCTTTGCACCGAGCCAGCGCAACGCGGCATTGGCATGGGTCACCGTGGCGGCGATCGGCTGATTGACTTCGTGGGCAATCGATGCGGCCAACTGACCCATGGTTGCCACACGATTGGCGTGGGCCAGTTCCGTTTGCACCTGACGATAACGACGCTCGCCGTCGCGCACTTGCTCTTCAGCCAGCTTGCGTTCGCTGATATCCAGCACAAAGGCAAGGCCCTGTTGCTGACTCGCTTCGAAGGCGGCCAGACCGACAATCACCGGCAGCCGACTGCCGTCCTTGCGGATGTACTCCTTTTCGAATGGCTGGGCCCGGCCGGTGTGGATCGCCGTTGCCAGTGCGATATCGCTGTTAGCGCGCATCGCCGGCGGGGTCATGTCACGCCAATGGACATTGCCCGAAAGCAACTCATCACGGGTGTAACCGACCATGCGCAGGAACGCGTCGTTGGCCTCGATGATTTCCCCTTCCACGCCCCAGACGATGATGCCGATGATGTTGGCGTCGACCAGCCGACGGATCTTCGCTTCTCGCTCGGCGAGGTCGCGGTACAGACGCGCGTTGTCCAGCGAGATTGCTGCCTGCGACGCCACCAGGCGCAACACGGCGAGACGCGTCGGGCTGAACACCCCGGCGGACAGGTTGTTTTCCAGATACAGCGCCCCGGCGACCCGCGCCTGATTCATCAATGCCAGGCAAAGGATCGAGCGCGCGCCTCGTTGCTGAACGTATGGATCAGCGGCGAACAGCGGATCGGCAACCGCGTCGTCCAGGCACAGGTTTTCGCCGGTGCGCAGCGTCTGGTAGAGCACCGACTCTGCCAGCGCCACCGTGTGCAGCGGCGCGTTGCACAACTGCGTGGCACCGTCGCCGATACGGGTTCGCGCAGCGACATAGGGAACGTCGGCGTTCAACAAAATAAGCAGGCCATGCTCGGCCCCGGCCTGTTCGATCGCGGTGCGCATCACCGTTTCGATCAAACGGTCCAGGACGATCTCGCCGGAGACTGCTTGAGAGACCTTGAGCACCGTTGCCAGGTCGAGATGTTCAACTGGCGTAATGAGCGTGGTGACCGGATTCGGTTGCGCCTCTTCGGCACGCAGAAAACGATGACGTCGCTCCAGCTCCCGCACCTTGCCAGCAGCCCCCCAACGCAGATAGGCATAACGTGCGTCGCGCAGGTAGACGCGGGATATCCTGGCCAGACCGCGAGCGCTGTAGAACCGTGCGGCCAGTTCGTTGGCCAGCGCTTGGATATGGAGCAAACCATTGTCCTGAGCCAATTGAATGGCTTGCTCGTACTGCAATTCGGCTTCGAGCAACTGCCCGGTGACGCGCGCCATTTCCGCGCCGACCAGCGCCACCTGACTGGCGAAGGTCTCTGCACACAAGCGCGCCCACGTCTGCAACTGTTCATGATGTTGACCCAGACGCTGCAAAGCACCGGCGTCAGTTTCGCCGTGGGCCGCCAAGGTCAAAGCCGCGTAGAAATGGTATTCGGCCTCCTCGAAAAACGCCGAAACCACCCACAAAAGTCCCTGCGCCTTGACCGCGCACTCAGCGGCCGCCGCGTAATCCCCGGCCAGATAGCGCGCCTGCAACTTGCGTACCCAGTACTTGCCGCGCGCCAGCGCCAGATCCGCCGAACCGGCCAGATGCGCTTCGACAGCTGTTTCATCGAACCCCTCATCGTCGAAACAGCCGAACGTCGGCGTCTGCCCGCGCAGCATGCGGATCAGCGTCAACTGGCAGCGCATGAAATCCGCCACCAGACCGAAACCGACCTTTTGTGCATAGACCAGCCCTGATTCCGCTTGCGCCTGCACCTCGGCCAGCGGCTCGCCGATAAACAACAGATCGGAAATCAGGCTGTTTCCAGCGAACGCTGCATACGGCAGATCGCCGCTGCGATGGGCCGCGTTGAGCGCACGGCGCAACAGTTCGCGGCACTCGCGCACTGGCCGCATCCAGCGCACCACGAAGATCGAGAAGCACAACCAAGTGCTCGCTTCATAACGCGTGAGCCCGCGCCGATCAACCAGATCGCAGCCCAGACGGCCAAATCGATAACCAGCGGCATAGTCGCCAAAACGCGGCCCCGACACTCGCCCGAAGTTGGCATAGAGCAGGCAGGAGGCGTCGCAGTTGCCATATTGCAGGCTCAGGCTGATCGCTTTGCAAATGGTCAGGCTGGCGAGGTTCAGATCCGACTGCACCGCCGGCGCGAAGAGTTTGCCCAGCGCATCGAGGGTGGCCCGCGCGGCAGGATCCTCCATCAGCGGCAAGTCGATCATCTGCTCGATACTGCGCCCGCGCAGCCTGGTCCAGACCTGCTGATATTCGTCGCGCACCTGAATATCGTCCGGACGCGCTGGCCAATCGATGCCGACCTGACGCAGAAAGGCCAGACACACCGTCACCGCCCGGTCACTGCGATCGAGCAGCAAGTAGACATCCATCTGCATGCACGCCACCGCCGCGCGCTCGACGGTGGTCACGGCGCGCTCGGCCAATGTCGCCAGGCGCGAGTCGGCAAGCTGCAGTTGGCCGGTGAGAAATTCGCACTCGGCACGGTTCAGCTCCAGAGCGAAACCCAGTTCATGCCGACTGTCATAACCCTGCTCGCCCAACAGTTCTGCGCCGGCGCCCAGATAGGTCAGTGCTGAGGTATAAGCGGTCGAGGCCTTCGCTCGCTGGCCGGCGAGCAGGTTGAACTCGGCCAGCTGCTCGCGCTCGGCACGCAGGCTGATCAGATGCGCACCGCGATTGAGCTGGCCGACAATCTCGAAGATCGCCTCCTCGCGCCGCTCCCCCTGGGTTTGCAGTGCCAGCAGCCGGCCGATGCGCAGGTGCATTTGCGCCCGTTCGGTTTCAGTGATCAGCGAATACGCCGCCTCATGGATGCGATCATGCACAAACCTGTAGGCACCGTCCTGACGCTCGACCAACTCCAGCCGCACCGCCGGCCACAATGCGGAGTGAGCGTGAGGCACCGGCACATCAAGGACTGTGGCCAGCGTGTCGAGACGCGCGACGTTGCCCAGGCAGGCCAGTTGTTGCAGCGCCTGGCGGGTTTCCTGGGGCAGCCGCGCCAGTTTGCCGACCATCAAATCGACGACATTGTCGGTGTAGTCCTTGCCGTTGATCAGGTGCACATCCCACCGCCAGCGCTGGCGCGCAGGCTCGTATGTCAGCAGCTTCTCCTCGGCCAGGGCGTGCAGAAACTGGATGACGAAGAACGGATTGCCAGCGGTCTTGTCCAGTACCAGCCGCGCCAGCGCGACAATGCTCGCCGGCGGGCAGCGCAGTGACTCGCTGATCAGTTGTTCGATGTGCGCGCCAGCCAGTGGCGCCAGACGAATTTCGTCAATGTGTACGTCGGCGTGATGCAGGGTCTTGAGTGTGCGGCTGAGTGGGTGATCGCCATCTACCTCGTTGTCGCGATAAGCACCGACCAGCAGCAGATGAGGGGTCTCTGCGCGACTGAGCATATCTTCGAGCAGATCAAGGGTGGCCGCGTCGAGCCATTGCAGGTCGTCAAGGAACAGCGCCAACGGATGCTCGGCCTGAGCGAACACGCCGATAAAACGCTGCAAGACCTGAAGGAACCGCTGCTGCGCCTGTTGCGGCTCCAACTCAGGCACGGGCGGCGGCTCGCCGATGATCAGCTTGAGTTCGGGGATCAGATCGGTGATCAACCGCGCATTCGCTTCCAGTGCCCGCAACAGTGCTTCGCGCCAGCCCGCCAGTACGTCGGTGCGCTTGCCCAATAGCGTCCGCACCAGCCCCTGAAAGGCCTGAACCAGGGTCGAATAAGGCACGTCGCGCTGGTACTGGTCGAACTTGCCGGCGGCGAACAAGCCACGCGACGGCACCAGCACCTTGTGCAGTTCACTGACCACCGACGATTTGCCGATGCCGGAATAGCCGGATACCAGCACCAGTGTCGGCGCGCCTGTCTGCACCACATTGGCGAAGGCATCGATCAACGTTTGCACTTCGTGTTCGCGGCCGTAGAGTTTTTCCGGAATCAGCAAGCGCTCGCAGGCGCCCTGCTCGTTCAACGTGAACGTCTCGATCTGCCGCATACGGCGCCAGTCATCGAGGCAACGGCGCAAGTCATGCTCGACACCGGCTGCGCTCTGATAGCGTTCCTCGGCCGTTTTCGCCAGCAGTTTCATGACCAGTCGCGAGAACATCGGCGGCACCGTCGCCACCCGTTCACACACGGGCATTGGCAGCCGCGCGATATGGCAATGCACCCACTCCGTCGGGTCATTTGCACTGAACGGCAGCGAGCCGGTGAGCATCTGGTAAAGCGTCACGCCAAAGGCATACAGATCACTACGCGAATCAATCGAACGATTCATCCGCCCGGTTTGTTCCGGCGCCATGTAGGCCAGCGTCCCGGCGATAGATTCCGGTGGCGTGGGCGCTTGCCGCTCCCGTGGCAAGCGCGTGGCCAGGCCGAAGCCGGTCAGCCGCGCCTGCCCATCATGACAATGGACAAAAACATGCTGCGGTTTCAGGTCTTTGTGCACCAGACCACGCTGATGCATATGGCCCAGTGCCTTGGCGATGTTCGTGGCCAATTCCAGACAGGTTTCGATATCCAGCGGGGCGACCAGCAACCGCGACAACGGCTCGCCGCCCGGATCGTCGAACAGCAGACGAACTCGGGTGCCCGTACGCTCGAAAGCTGTCGGCTGCAGCGCCCAGGCAGGATTGAGGTCGTCCCTGAGGCTGTATTCATGCGCCAGACGCTCCAGGGTGCTCGGCAATGGCTGGCCCATCGCCGGACGCACCGCCAGTAGGCTGCCATCATTCGAACCGCGCTCACGGGACAGCACCCGCTCGCCGTCGTCCCACAAAATCTGTTTTCTGCTGGCCATCTGCGTCAACACTGCTCAGGTTTTTTGCCGCACGGTGAGTTGCACGTCGCCAGCGCTCAGGGGTTGCGCTGGACAGGCTCGATGCCCAGCGCTTCTGCGATACGCACCAGATCGGCCACTGAACGTGCGGCCATTTTGCGCATGACCTGGCCACGGTGGACCTTGACCGTGACCTCGCTGAGGTTGAGCTGTCCGGCAATCTGTTTGTTCATCAGCCCGGCAATGACGAAGCCGAGCACTTCGCGCTCACGTGCGGTCAGGGTTTGGTAAGCCCGACACAAAACGGCGCCGGAGTGTTCGGCTGCCAGCCGCGCACGGTCGCGAGCCAACGCACTGGCCACGGCGTCGAGCATGTCCTGATCACGGAACGGCTTGGCCAGAAAATCCACCGCGCCGGCCTTCATCGCCTTGACGCTCATGGCGATGTCGCCGTGGCCGGTCATGAACACCACGGGGATGCGCAAGCCGTTTTTTTCCATCTGTTCCTGAAACGTCAGGCCACTTTCGCCGCGCAGGCGCACGTCGAGCACCAGGCAACCGGGTACCTCACGTTGCGCTTGCGCGAGAAAATCTCCGGCGCTGTCGAAGGTTTGCACCTGGAGGCCGATCGAGCGCAGCAAGCTGTCGAGCGCCTGGCGCATCGAGGCATCGTCATCGACCACGTACACCACTGGCTCGCCGAGCACGCCGGGACTTTGCGCAGGGCTGGAATGCGACCACAAGGTCATTGTGTCTCCTCGGCGAGATCGCAGCACGCATTGGGCTGGTCAATAAATCTAGTTCAGGATGGCCACCGCATCCAGCAACCGGCCGGCCGGACGTTCAGCGATCAGGCTAACAGTCAGCGCCATTGCCGGCCGGCCAGAAACCCCTGAAAATCGGCCAGGCCGAGGCAGTCCCGCCTTTAGCGATGCAAACAGGCAGGCCCGCGATGTCCAACCATTCCTCTTTTCCATCGGTCCCGCGCGACGTGGTGTTTATCGCCTACCCACGCCTGAGCCTGCTTGATCTCAGCGGTGCGCAGACCGTGTTCTGGGCCGCGAGCAAAGCCATGGCCGAGCGCGGGCAGCCCGGTTATCAACTGCACACCGCCAGCCTCAGCGGCGGCTTGATCCAGACCGTCGAAGGGCTGGCCATCGACACCCAAGCGCTAACCACGCTCGACACCGCCGCGCTGGACACGCTGGTCGTGCCCGGCGCCCCTGACATCTGCCAGACCCTCGAGGAGCACCGCGAACTGAGCGACTGGCTGCAGGACCATGCTCACCTCGCCCGCCGCGTGGTCTCGGTGTGCAGTGGTGCGTTTCTGCTGGCTCAGGCCGGATTGCTCGACGCCCGCCGCGCTGCCACTCACTGGGCGATGTGCGACGCTTTGCGCGATCGCTTTCCAGCGGTCGAGGTAGATGCCGACGCGATCTTCATTCAGCAAGGCAAGGTCTGGACCTCGGCCGGAGTCACCGCCGGGATCGATCTGGCGCTGGCGCTGGTCGAGGCCGATTGCGGCCGTGAAGTGACGTTGCAAGTCGCGCGGGAATTGGTGGTGTACATCAAACGCCCCGGCGGCCAGGCGCAATACAGCACGCTGCTGCAATCGCAGGCGCAGGACGCTGCAATGTTCGATGATCTGCACCTTTGGCTCATGGAGCGCCTCGGCGATCCGAATCTGACGGTGGAGCGCCTCGCCGAGCAAGCCGCAATGAGCCTGCGCAACTTCACGCGGGTCTATAAAGCGCGCACCGGGCGCACACCGTCGAAAGCGCTCGAGCTGTTCCGACTCGAAGCGGCCAAACGCCTACTGGAAAACTCCCCGCACAAAATCGAACGAATCGCCCGCATCTGCGGCTTCAACGATGAAGAACGCCTGCGCGCCTGCTTCCAGCGCCACCTGTCGATCTCCCCGCGCGACTACCGCAGTCGCTTCAGCCGCGATGGCTGAACCGCTATACCTACGTATAGTTTTGCCCGCTGGCCATCAGCGTATGGTGCAAGAACGACAGGAGTCACCAGCTCGGCCGCCCGGCCCGGGAGCGTTATGCACAAGACGCATGTCATTGCGGTAGTGGACGACGACGAGGCAATGCGCACATCGCTGAGCAGCCTGCTGCGGGCGTCGGGGTATCAGGTGTTCTGCTATGCGGCGCCAGCGGACTACCTTGACTCGGACGGGCCGGCGCAGACTGATTGTGTGATCTCCGATATTCAGATGCCGGGCATGAGTGGTTTGCAGATGCTGGATGCACTGCGGGCGCAAGGCTGGCGGATGCCGGTGATTTTTGTGTCGGCGGATCAGAGTGGTTTGCTTTGCGCCAAGTTTCGGGAAGCCGATGTCGTTGCCTGCCTGCGTAAACCCTTTGCGGCGGACGAGCTACTTGCCTGGGTTGAGTTTGCACCGCGTAAATCTGAAAACACTTGATAAGGCCCTCATCGCATTGAATTGCGTGTCGCCTGGATTTATCGCCTCCTATCGACTCGGTCGATCAGGCCGATTTCTGACAGAAGACAACACGGTCGGCTCCCTCTCCTCGAGGAGAGGGCTGGGAGCGAGGGGAAGCTCCAGAGATTACGGAGGTAGTTGAGCTACCCCATTTCCTTAAGCGCTGACTTGATCACATGGAAATGAGAGGCGCCTCAGAATCTAGAATCAAAGCGCCACTAATTGCCACTGCAAACTCCGCCTGTCACCCTTCACCCCGTTCAAAAGGACCAGAACAAGGAACCAAGGATTGAGCGGCTACGTCCCAAACCCACCCAAGGGTTACCGCAACGCCGGCGTCGAACCCGTCGACCTAAACGCCCAGCACTGGGCGCAATACAAAGAACTCCCGCCAGCGCCAGACGCGAAACCCGACCTCAAGGGCTGCGTCTTCGCCAAAAGCTGCAACCTGCCCGACGGTGAAATTAACCACAGCAACCCGACAGGCTTCGTTCCCGTCGAAAAGCTGGCCGACTATGGGCTATGGGCCGTTTTGGCCACTGGCGCAGCGATTACCGCCGAAGGCACGTCCCTTCAGTTTGTCGGCGGCTCCGCAACTGGCAGTGCCGTTGCCCAACGGCTGGGTGGCTCACTCGCGCTAGGCCTACTCGACGGCGCAGGCGCCGTGGCAGCAGGCGCTGCCGTGGGCACCGTCGCGCTATTGATGCCCAACACCAGCATTGCTCCGGACAGTGCCTTCTATAAAGGACGAGCAATACGCCACGCTTGAAACCGGCCGAACGCGTGTCCGTGTCAACGTAAAAACGTTGCCGGACGGCTCCGTCAACGCCTACGGCTTTTACACCGGCGGCAAGAAGGACTGGGAAAATGTACCGGTCATCAAAGCGCAGAAAGACGGCGAAAAATTCATCGCCGACATCGGCAACGGCATCGGTCTGACCTGGACACCCGGAGCAAGCCCGGATGGAGTGCTGGGGATCCCAGCGCTGGAAGGTGCCCCTCAGCTATCTCCCGTCTGGGTCTATCCGCCGACAGCACAGTCGGACACGCTGCTGGCCAACCCCGCGCACCCACCTGAGTTTCAGGATGCGATCATCTGGTTCCCGGAGGATGCGGGGCTTGAGCCCATCTACGTCGTGCTCAGCACGCAGCTAGAGAAGAATAAGCAAAAGGGCAAAGCGTTCGAAGAAGCGTCCTTTGACGAATTCAGTAAGATCAAACCTGAAGCCGCTCGTGAGGTCACCGTCAAAACCGACAGCGGTGTACGCACGCGCATTGATATGATGGGCCGCGATGCGGACGGCAACATCTCCTGCGTCGAATGCAAATCTTCGGAAACAGCGCCACTGACGCGCAATCAGAAATTGGGCTTTCCAGAAATAGAAAAGACCGGCGCAACCGTCGTCGGCAAAGGTAAACCCGGCTTCACCGGAGGCACCCGAATCCCACCTACCAGAGTCGACATCATTCGACCTGACCCGACCCTCTGAGGGAGCAGACATGTCCATCACCGAAACAAAAGTCGTCGACATCATCGCAGTGCCCGAGTGGGAACCCGACAATGTCGTACTCGTCATCACTGATCACTTGGAATGGGGCGACAAAGCCCAACAGGGTGAACACCTGTTGTTGCTACAGGAGAAGATCAATACCTACATCGCCTTCATCGAGAGCGGCGAACTGCTGGAAAGCTATCCGCCAGCCAAGGGCAAGAATCCGAAAATTCGCATCAATGGTTTATATGAGCTACCTGAGCAAGGTGAAACCTTTGTCGACCGCGTGACCGAGGTACTCAAAGGCGTAGGCATCGGAATGGAATTTGTGCTTAAGGACGACTTTGCTGTTCGACACTAGGCGTGTGAGCTAGTAGAGCTGAAGCAAAGCAAAGCAAAGCAAAGCAAAGGGCGGCAAGCCACAGAGCTGTAGCTCGGTTCCCTCAGAGGGATTGAACAAATCGGCTGGAGGCCAAGGATCCGCTGTGTCCTTAACAGACCCGAACATTATCGATATGTGGGGAATCCCCAAATCGGACAGTGGCACCATCATCCTGGGCATCGCTGGCCACCTAGAATGGGGCAATAAGACCCTACAAGCCGAGCACCTGCTCGCGCTACAACGGAAGATAAACGGCTACATCGCTTTCATCGAAAGCGGTGAGATCTATAACAAGATTCCCGCTGCACTCGGCAAGTCACTTGTAATCCGTGTTTACGGCAAGTACGAGGTTTCGGAGCAGGGGGAATTGTTCTTCGAGCGCGTGGCCGAGCTCCTGAGAAAAATGGGAATCGGTTTTGAGTTCGTTTTCAAAGCAGACTAAGCGCTATGTCATTTGTGATCCCAGTGTTGACAAGTAATTTTTTCACCTGCCAGCCGAGGCGTTTTTCTGCTGATCTACGGCCAACAGTGGAAGAGCTAAAAAGCCCGTCTACGACGCGACTTGCTTGAAACTCTCCGCCCCACGGCGCAACGGCCTTGAGATCGGCCTAAACAGATTCGGGTCTCCGATATTCTGAAAAGGTGAGATGAGCAGGTACGTACAGCGCATAAACACGACTTGGCAAGCACGTTTAAATTACACCGATTTCTCCTCCAAAAAGCCTACAACGCCTTGCGCCGCTGCCTACGGGTACTTCAGAATCCGCCGGCTTGTGCGTCTAGGCTGCGGGTCCTATCGTTTGTCGGTCACCGAAATAGGTGATCGGGTTTGGTAGCCCGCAGTGTTAGATATACAGATCTGCCGTCGAGATTTCTGTCTCGGATTTGCGGTGGCCATGTATAGGGCGTCCTAGGACGCGCCGGATCCTAACACCCGGTCTACCAACCTGTGCATGGCCGCCACCCTTCGTTTGGTAGCGAAAGGGTGAAGCCTCCCTTAAATGTGTTAGGAGCTTCATCAATGTTCAAAGTAACCCCAAACCCGCCGGAAGCGGATTCAATCCCGTACGACCCTGCTCTGGAACCTCAGCGGATAAAAGATGCGGCTGCTCGCGCCATCAACTTTTACCTCGACCCTCAGACGCTCAAAACCACCATTCCCAAGCGCCAGCCAGGCAGGATCTTTCTCATTGACCCGACGGTGGATGAGGAAACGTTGCTCGTCGAAGCCTGTGAATCGCTGGCAGCCGCCAATGACATGGCCCGCGAAATCGGCGGCGTGATTGACCATCCACAGCGTCGATCGCTGCTGATGTTGCAGCAGGTGACCATGTTGAGTGAGCTCATCGTCAATCGCGTGCTCGACAGCCGACGCGTGTCGAACTAGCCGGCCATCGAGGCATGAGGGGGCGTGCTCCCCTCACTGCCAGCGGACGCGCCACAGCCGTGGCGCGTCGTCCTCATACCCAGACGCTCAAGCGGCGCTCATCGGAGTTTCAGCTGATGTCACAGACACCGTCCCATCCGCCGGTCACCGAATCGGTATCGCCTTATGAATCCTTCCATTCAAAAAAACTTCACGACGCCGCCGAGCGCGCGCTCGACCATTACCTCGCGCCGGCCAAGGTCAACGCCACGCCTTACAGTCCCAACACGCTGTTTATGGTCAACCCGGAATCCGACACCGAATCCTTGCTGGTCAATGCGTGCGAATCCCTGGCGTCCGCCACGGTGATGCTCGGTGATTTCGCCGGGATGCTGGAAGGCTCACGGCGCAATACGCTGTTAGGCATTGCACAGGTGGTCATGCTGGGGGAATTGGCCGTCAACAAAGCGTTGGATAACGTAGTGCCCACCGACTGAACAACGGCATCGGCCGTGCAGGCGTGCTGGCACCCTGCGCGGCGATGTTCGTTTCGAACAACACCTCGCCCGGTATTCCCACCTCGCCCCCCCCATACCTTCGTATACCCCTCTTCCACCCATGCGTACCCCACGCACACCGATGGACAACTGCGCCCGCATCCTCCCCGCCCTAGCATGACTCTCGACGGCGAACGATTGAGCGCCAGGTAGTACGGCAAGCAGTTGCGGCGGCCACTGATCGTCACGCCAGAGTCCGCATCGGACTCGGGTGTCATCCATCCATCAGCGTCAGGGAGCACATTATGAAACAGCAATTATTGGTGATCGGTGCAGGGTTCGGCGGGCTGTGGAGTGCGCTGAGCGCTGCGCGTTTGCTGGATATGCATGCCCGTCAGGATGTCGAGATCACGCTGCTCGCCCCGCAAGCCGAATTGCGTATTCGCCCGCGCTTCTACGAGCCGGACGTGCACAGCATGTACGCGCCGCTCGACGCGCTGTTCGATGCGGTGG
Organism: Pseudomonas sp. Sample_23; assembly: GCF_004307595.1. Lineage (NCBI taxonomy): Bacteria > Pseudomonadati > Pseudomonadota > Gammaproteobacteria > Pseudomonadales > Pseudomonadaceae > Pseudomonas > Pseudomonas sp. Sample_23. The sequence goes on along the minus strand of NZ_RCNX01000102.1, from coordinate 68,724 downwards.
GTGTGCGCTTCGTCAAAGGCACCGCTGAAAGCATCGACGCCCGGGCGCGCCGAATCGGTTACCGCGACGAGGCCGGGCGTCCGGGTGAACTGGCCTACGATCGGCTGGTTCTCGCCAGCGGCAGCCAGCTCGCTCGGCCTCCGGTGCCTGGCCTCAAGGAGCATGCGTTCGATGTCGATCAGATCGAATCCTCGGCGCGTCTGGAACGCCATCTCATCGCCCTCGGCAACCAACCGCCCAGTGTTGCGCGCAACACCGTGGTGGTCGCCGGTGGCGGTTTCACCGGGATTGAAACTGCGACGGAAATGCCGGCGCGCCTGCGTGCGATCATCGGTGAGGATCAAGACCTGCGCGTGATCATTGTCGATCGCAGCAAGGACATCGCCGCGACCATGGGTGATGGCATTCGCCCGTCGATCATCGAGGCGTCAAATGACCTGGGTATCGAATGGATCGTCGATGCCAGCGTTGCCGCTGTGGATGCCAATGGCGTCACCCTCGCCGATGGCCGCCACATCGAAAGCCAGACCGTGATCTGGACCGTAGGTTTCCGCGCCAGCCCGCTCACCGAACAACTCGACGCCGAACGCGATGGCCAGGGCCGCCTGCACGTCGATGGCAACCTCAAGGTGCACGGAATCGATCACGTCTTTGCCGCTGGTGATGTCGCTCGCGCCGCCACAGACGACCTCGGCAACTATGCCGCGATGTCTTGCCAGCACGCGATCAGCTTGGGTCGCTACGCCGGCAACAACGCCGCCGCCGATCTCCTCGGCGTCGCTCCGACAATGTATCGCCAGCCCAAGTACGTGACTTGCCTGGATCTGGGCGCCTGGGGCGCGGTGTACACGGAAGGCTGGGATCGTCAGCTGAAACTGGTGAAGGCCGAAGCCAAAGAGCTGAAGACGCAGATCAACACGGTGTGGATCTACCCGCCCGCCGCCGATCGTCGCGCTGCCCTCGCGGCCGCCGATCCGCTGATCCCTGTAGCCTGATTTCACCTCCGCTTTAGCCCTGAAAACAAGGAGAACACCATGACCCTGCATCTGGATTCCTTCACCGCCAACCGCGCGGTGGCCCTGCAAACGCAAAGCGAAGAACTGGTGCCGTCGCGCTACGCCCTGCGCCTGGGCGACATTGACGTGATGGTGATCAGCGACGGCGTGTTGCCGTTGCCGACCCAGACCATGTCAACCAATGCCGACCCCGCCGACCGTGCCGCCTGGTTCAAGGAAATGTATCTGGGCCCTGACGCCTTCGACTGGGCGCTCAACGTGCTGGTGGTGCGTAGCGGCGAACAAGTCATCCTCGTCGACGCCGGCCTCGGTGGCCAATTCCCCGGTTTCCCGCGTGCCGGGCAGTTCCCCAAGCGCCTGGCCGCTGCCGGGGTGGATCTCGCCGACATCACTGATATCGTCATCACGCACATGCACATGGACCATATCGGCGGCCTGCTGGTCGACTCGGTGAAGAGCCGTCTGCGTCACGACGTGCGCATCCACGTCACCGCGGCCGAAGTGAATTTCTGGTCCACGCCAGACTTCACCAGCACCGACATGCCCGCACCAGTACCAGACGTCCTGCGCAGCACCGCCAACGCGTTCATCGACCACTATGAAAGCAAGTTGCACATCTTCGAAGACGAATGTCAGGTTGCACCTGGCGTAGTTGCAAAACTCACCGGTGGTCATACGCCAGGGCACTGCGTGGTCTACGTCAACTCCGGTGGCGAGCGCCTGACCTTTGCCGGTGACGCATTGTTCCCGGTGGCGTTCGATCACCCCGACTGGCACAACGGTTTCGAACACGATCCGGCCAAATCGGTGGAAGTGCGCGTGCGCATGCTCAAGGAAGCCGCCGCCAGCGGCGAGCTGTTCGTCGCCACGCATCTGGCCTTCCCTTCGGTGGGTAGGGTCGCGATCAATGGTGCTGCTTTCCGTTGGATACCTGCGATTTGGGATTACTGATTGCGCGCCTGAAATCTTCGCCCGGCTTCTGCCGGGCGAAACCTTTTTCACCGCCATTGCTACGCAGAGCCGTGCGGGCGGTGACCATCCTTCGGTTGCTGTGTACCCTTTCTGCATCAAACAAATCTGTGCAGAGGACAGAGCGTTGGCATATCTGGATTGGGTGCAATGGCCGGCGATGCTGGTCACCGTTCTGGCCGCCTGGCTGATCGGTTCGCAACGACCGCAACGGCGCATGAGCGGTTTCGTTTGTTTCAGTCTGAGCAATTTGCTGTGGGTGATCTGGGGCGTCCATGCCGGGGCTTACGCGCTGATCGTTCTGCAGCTTTGCCTGTTCCTGATGAACCTGCGCGGTTTCATGAAGAACCGCGTTTTAGAGCGCTGAATGACGCTGATCATCCGGCCAGAAAATCCTTTGAATTTTTCTTGTCGGACAAAATCATTTACGTATGAGCGTAAGGAGGAACTCATGCGTAGCACCGATATTTTCGTCATCGAATACAAACATCACGACCAGCCAAAATCATTCGTCATCCGCGCCAAGAGTATGCGCAACGCCGACGCTTGGCATTGGGCGAGCTGTGACGCCGGTATTGCGCCGATTCCGAAACCGGGTAAACCACCGTTGAAAGTGGTTTCCAAACCCCAGGCCGAGCGCTATGGGATCACCGACGTGAAGTGGCGCGAGACGGCAGCGCTGGACTGGACGGAGGCTTAGGCAAGTCGGGTCGCCTGGCTGAGCTTGCACGTCAGCCAGGCGCCCCAGAACAGACTGCTGAAAAACCGTGTTGCATCGCCGAATCCGGCGTCATGCAGCAATGTTTGAACCGCCGCCTCCGAGTGCGGCGGATCAGCGCCCTGCAAGATCTTCCCGAGCTTCGCCTGCACCTCGTCAGCGGTTGCGCCCTGCTGTCGCCAGCGCTGGCTCCAGGCTTGCAGCAGCAATGGCTGACTGGCGTAAGCGTAATGATTGCCGGCCACGATCAATGGCGCGCCGGGTTTGAGGCGGGCCTGAATGAAGCACAGTATTTGTTGCTTGGCCTCATCACCGCCCAGGTGATGGAGTACACCGATCAGGGTGGCGGCGTCGAAAGATGCGTCGGCCGGCAAGTCTTCGACATGACCGAGATGTATCTGGACTCTGTGCAATAGATCATTGGCGCGCAGATGTTCGGTCGCAGCATCCAGCATCGGCCCGGAAGGATCGACCGCAGTGAAGTGCCACTCCGGCTCCAGCGCGGCCATGGCGATGATTTCCTGCGCGGTGCCCCCCGCGCCCACCACCAGCACGTTTGCCGAACGCGACTGCCCAAGGCTGGCGGCGAGCATGCAGGCCGACAGATCGTGACAGGCATCGTAGCCAGCCAGGGCAATGCGGCTTTGCCGGGCATATTCGTTGGCGCGGGAGGTGTCGAATTTGCCGGCGGCGTCAGTGGCGGGTTGGGTCATGGCGATTCTCCTTGTCTTTGCGACACGCTACGCGGTGAGCGTGGAGAAGAAAAATTCAATGATTTCATGGGGGGCATTCCGCTGGGGAATGTGTGGATGTCATCCCGGCGAAGTAAAAGTGACGCAGAGCGTCAGCGGATGCGTCCCCACGCAGGAGCGTGGGAACGATCCATATCGACTAAGACCAGAACCCTTTATGCGGTTCAGCCGCCTCTGCCTCCAGCATCGGCCCGAAGACACTGACCGTGCGTTGCCCTCTGGCAAACACTTCGCGACACGGCAACGAGAACGTCGGGTTCTCCGGATGATCGCCAGTCAGCCCGAGCAAAGCATGTTCCGACAACGCATACACCACTCGCCCGACACCGGTCCAATACACCGCGCCTGCGCACATGCAGCAAGGTTCGGCGCTGGTGTACAGCGTGCACGCCTCCAACTCCGGGGGTGACAACCGCTTCGCCGCCGCAGCGACCGCGACCAGTTCGGCATGCTGGGTGGGATCACCCTCCGGCGGCATCGAATTGTTGCCCGCTTCGGCAATGACTCTGCCGTCGCGGTCCGCCACCAGCGCCGCAAACGGGTGCCGGCCACGTTGTTTCGACGCCTGCGACAGGGCGATGGTCTGGCGCAGCAATGCCAGGTCCAGATCGCTGACGCCGGCCGGAACAAGCTGAGTGAATTGATTCATGGGTAACTCCTGGGCAGTGAGAAAAGACAAAAGTCAGTCGGCAAGTTCGGCCGTGGAAGCGCCGACGGCGTCGGTCGATGGTTTTTGTTTGTTGAGCAGCACATTGAGCAGAATGGCGGTGATCGCACCGAGAAAAATGCCGCTATCGAGCACCAGTTTCAGCGTCGGGCCGACATGTTCGAACAGGGCCGGAAACGACATTGGCAAGACGCCGACGCTGACCGACACCGCAACAATGATGGCGTTGCGTGTGCCCTCGAACTGCACCCGTGACAGTTCCTGAATGCCCGCCACTGTGGTCATGCCGAACATGACGATCGCGCAGCCGCCCAGCACCGGCGTCGGCACCGCCGCAATCAGCGCGCCGAGCTTGGGGAACAAGCCCATCAACACCATGATCGCGCCAGCGGCGGCGACGACGAAGCGGCTCTTGATGCTCGAAAGCGCAATCAGGCCGGTGTTTTGCGTGAAGGCGTTATAGGGAAAGCTGTTGAACAGACCACCGAGCATGGTCGACAAGCCGTCGGCGCGGAAGGCGTTGCCGAGGGTCTGCTGCGTAGTCGGTTTGCCGACCAGTTTGCCGATGGCCAGGCAGTTGCCAGTGGTCTCGGCCATGATCACCAGCATCGCCAGGGTCATGATCAGAATCGGTACCAGAGAAAATTCCGGCGGACCAAACGCCATTGGCGCGCTCAACTCGAACCACGCCGCCTCGCTGACCCGATTGAAGTGCGTCATGCCGCAGGCGGCAGCGATCAGGCTGCCGACAAACAAGCCGATGAGCACACTGAGATTGCCGATGAAACCGCTGAATTTCGCATAAACCACCAGCGTCACACTGACCGTGGCCAGGCCCAGCAGCAGATTGGCCGGGCGACCGAAGTCAGGCGAATCGGGATTACCGCCACCCAGCCAGATTGCCGCCGCCGGCATCAGTGAAATACCGATGATGGTGATCAGGCTACCAATCACCACGGGTGGAAAGAATCGCAGCAAGCGGCTGAACACCGGCGCCAGTGCGATGGTCAGGAAGCCGGCGGCGATCACCGCGCCAAAGATCTGGCTGAGGCCGAACTCCTTGCCGATCATGATCATCGGCGCCAGCGCAATGAACGAGCAGCCCTGAATCAACGGTAAACGCGCGCCGAACTTCCAGAAGCCGAGGGTCTGAATCAGCGTCGCCACACCAGAGGTCAGCAGGTTGGCGTTGATCAGTAAAACCACCTGAGCCGACGTCAGCCCCATCGCGCTGCCGAGAATCAGCGGCACCGCCACCGCTCCCGCATACATCACCAGAACATGCTGCAGACCGAAGGTGACCAGCTGCCGCAGGGGCAACACCTCGTCGACCGGGTGAACGCGTTGTGTAGTCATGGCACAAGCTCCTGAAGGGGCAGCGTTGGTTGTAATCGCGGGCGCTCAGGTACAGATGCACAGAGAGAATCGGCCCCGGCGTTCGAAGACGCGAGGTCATCCTTGAATGTTTTTAACGATGAAACAAATTGGCAACCATCGCTTTTTTCGATGGCGAAGACGCGGCACAATCGCCGTCTCGCTCAACCTCGGAGTACACCGCGTGCGCTTCTCACTCGATCAGTTGCTGATGTTCGTCCAGGTGGTGAAAAGCGGCTCGTTCTCCGCCGCCGGGCGCAAGCTGGGCAAGACGCAGTCGACCATCAGCGCGGCTATTGCCAATCTGGAAACCGACCTTGGCGTAGAGCTGTTCGACCGCAGCAACCGCAGCCCTGCCCTCACCGCCAGCGGGCACAAATTGCTGGTGCAGGCAGAAGCGGTACTGGAGCGCTGCATGACCTTCGAGGCCCACGCCGATTGCCTTTCCGATAGCGTCGAACCGAGCCTGACCTTGGCGATTGAAACGCCGTACGGCCCGATCATGCCGGTGCTGCAAGCGTTCGAGCAGGCCTTCCCGTTTGTCGATCTGATCATTCGCCACCCGGTCTACGGCGATGTCAGCGAACTGGTCAGCAGTGGCGAGGCGGTGCTGGGGGTGGCGTTTTCGCAGCCGGGCTATCCCCGGGAACTGGCGTTCCAGCAACTGGGCAAACTGATCATGCTGCACGTCTGCCATCCCGATCATCCGCTGGCGCAACTGGACAACGTCACCTTCGACGATTTGCATGTGCACCGGCGCCTGGCGTTCAGTGCGCACGCCAGCAAACTGCCGAGCAGTGAATACCTGCGTTCGACGCAACTGTGGCAAGCGGAAAGCTATCTGGCCCTGCTGGAAATGGTCCGCGCCGGCCTCGGCTGGGCGACCTTGCCGCGCCAACTGATCCAGCGTGAACTGGGCAATGGCGAACTGGTCGAGTTGCAGCTGTCGGCGTACCCGCATACCGACTGGCAAATCGGCGTCGACCTGTTATGGGCACGCCAACGGCCGCTGGGCACGGCCGAGCGCTGGCTCAAGGAAAAGCTGCAGGCCAACAAGGTTTATGAGCGCGATCGCAACGGCCAGACCACTACGCTCTGATCATTTGGCAAACACCTGACTCATGTCCTTGAACGCCTTGAATTCCAACGCATTGCCGCAGGGGTCGAGTAGAAACATGGTCGCCTGTTCGCCGACCTGACCCTTGAATCGAATGTAGGGCTTGATCACGAATTGCGTGCCGAATGACTTCAGTCGCTCGGCCAGTGCCTCCCATTGCTCCCACTGCAAAATGATGCCGAAGTGCGGGACCGGTACGTCGTGACCGTCTACCGGGTTGCTATTAATGCTTTGCTGGGCAGCCGTTTTCGGCTGTTCGTGGATCACCAATTGGTGGCCGTAGAAGTTGAAATCGACCCATTGCGCGCTGGACCGGCCCTCCTCCAGGCCGAACACTTCACCGTAAAAACGCCGGCAAGCGGCAAGATCGTAGACCGGGATGGCGAGGTGGAAAGGTGAAAGGCTCATCAGGCACTCCGGTAATCGCGTTGCTGGAAATATGGCAACGGCGCACCGCTGCTGATCGAGGATCGAAAACAGCCTAGATCAAAAACCCGGCGGACGCCGACCCGACATGTCACGAGAAGGCGCGGCTATCGATACGCGCCACGGCTATCCGCCCAGTTTCACTGCCCGCGCCTGACAACCTGTCGGTGACAATCCTCCGGGCTCAGCACGGCACCGGCTCTGGAGCGTACGACAATGGTTTCAACGGGCTCGGCCCCCTCGTTGTCGAGCAGCACCGAATGCTCCTCGCCTTCCGCGAACAGGAAGCGCTCGCCCCACTGCCGCAGGCTGACGACGATTGGGAACACCGCGCGGCCCATGTCGGTGAGCACGTATTCCTTGTAGGCGCTGCCATCGGACGCGGGCTGAATCTGCAACACGCCGAGCTCGACGAGCATTTTCAGTTTGACCGTGAGGATGTTCTTGGCCAGGCCCAGACGTTTCTGGAATTCGCTGAACCGGCGCACGTCATCGAACGCATCGCGAATGATCATCAAGGCCCAGCGATCGCCAATGGCTTCGAGGGTTCGGGCCACCGGGCATTCGCTCTGCGCCAATGTTTGTTGTCGGGCCATGTGGTTCCTGATGGATCGGCTATTGAATGTGGTTGCATTTAACAACCCGAATGAATAAAGATCAACGCCTCGGTTTCAATTCAAAACCACACTACGAGGAAGCACGGATGCCCTGCCAGACGCGAACCCTGGTCAATGCGCAAGCCGCAACTGACAGCGCAACGACCGGGCTGAGTCGTTTGCAGACTTTGCTTTTTGCAATCACCTGCGCGATGGCGGTGGCCAACGTTTACTTCGCACAGCCATTGCTGGAATCGATGGCCGCCAGCCTCGGGGTTTCATCCGGTGCAATCGGCGTAGTGGTCACGGCCACGCAAGCCGGGTATGCGGTCGGGCTGCTGTTCATTGTGCCGCTGGGTGATCTGCTCGATCGAAAGAAACTCATCGTCAGCCAACTGCTGTTGTCTGCAACGGCGCTATGTGCCGTGGGCCTGTCCGAGAGCTGGGGAGTGCTGCTCGGCGCCATGATGCTGGTGGGTCTGCTGGCGGTGGTGGTGCAAGTGGTGGTCGCCTGCACCGCCAGCCTTGCTCGCCCGCAGCAGCGCGGCGCCGCCGTAGGCACCGTCACCAGTGGCGTGGTACTGGGCATTTTGCTGGCGCGTTTCGTTTCCGGCGTAGTGGCTGATCTGGCCGGCTGGCGCGGCGTGTATTTTGTCTCGGCAATCATGATGGTCGGCATGGCTCTGCTGTTATGGCGCACCCTGCCCGCCTCGGCAAAACCGCCCGCACAGGGCAGTTACTGGCGACTGCTGCGCTCGGTATTGGAATTGTTTTTGACTGAGCGGGTACTGCGCGTGCGCGGCATCTTCGCCCTGCTGATCTTCGCCGCCTTCAGTGTGTTGTGGACGTCGCTGGTGCTGCCGCTCAGCGCGCCGCCATTGTCGCTGTCGCATACGCAGATCGGCCTGTTTGGTCTGGCCGGAGTGGCGGGCGCGCTCGCCGCCGCACGGGCTGGGCGCCTGGCCGATCGCGGCTTGGGCAATCGCACCATCGGCATCGCCCTGGCGCTGCTGACGCTGTCCTGGCTACCCATCGCATTTGTCGACAGTTCGCTGCTGGCCATGGCTGTCGGAGTGATCCTGCTCGACTTCGCCGTGCAAGCAGTGCACGTGACCAATCAAAGCCTGATCTTCGCCGCACGGCCCGATGCGCAGAGTCGACTGGTCGGTGCGTATATGTGCTTTTACTCGGTGGGCAGTGGTTTGGGCGCGATCGCGGCGACGTATACCTATGCGCAATATGGCTGGGTGGCGGTGTGTTTTCTCGGAGGCGGGATCAGTGCTGTGGCTTTACTGTATTGGGCATGGCTGGAATACCGCTACTCGAACTGAACCAATGCGGGAGCGAGCCTGCTCGCGAAGACGGAGCATCAGTCAGCACAGAGTTGTCCGACCTGACGCCTTCGCGAGCAGGCTCGCTCCCACAGGGATTATTTGCCAGCAGTTACTTGCCCTCCTCAGGCTTCTCGGTCTGCATCTGCACCGACGGTTTGCTTTTGTCACCGTCCTTGTTGGGTGCATCGTTGGAATCGAAGCAGCCGCTCAACAGAAACATCGAGCAGAACCCCAGACATACACAGATTTTTTTCATGACGATCTCCTGCCAGCAGTGGTATCGCTACCCGGTTCCAGCTTGACCTTGATCCAGCCGGATTGATGTTGATCAAACGCCTTGAACGCCGAAATCGCGTCAGTCAAAGGCTCGTCCTGCGTCAGCACTTTTGCTGGGTCGACGCGCCCGGCGAGGGTCATTTCGATCAGCTTGGGAATGTATTTGCGGTGATGACAGTTGCCCATGTTGATATGCACGTTCTTGTTCATCGCCTCGCCGATCGGGAAGCTGTCGAACCCGGCGGGATATACACCGATGATGGAAATCGTGCCGGCCTTGGCCACAGCCTTGACCGCCCATTCCAGCGCTTGCGAAGGCGCATCGCCCGGTTGCCACTGCGCAGGATGGTGATGGCCGTGATGGGAATGGTTGGCGTCGATGCCCACGGCCTCGATCACCCGATCCACGCCAATTTCCGCAGTCAGGCGCGCAATGGTTTCAACCGGATCTTCTTTCTCGAAATTGATGCACTCGGCACCCAATGCCTGCGCGCGAGCGAGGCGATCTTCCAGGCCATCAATGGCGAACACCCGGCCAGCGCCCATCAGTTTCGCGCTGATAATCGCAAACAGTCCGACCGGCCCGCAGCCGAACACCGCCACCGTGTCGCCGTCCTTGATCCGGGCCATGTCGGCACCGAACCAGGCAGTGGGAAAGATATCCGACATGGCAATCGCCTGATCGTCGGTAATGGCGTCGGGCAGCTTGATCAGGCCGATGTTGGCGAAAGGGATTCGCGCTTTCTCGGCTTGCAGGCCATCGAATGGCCCGGTGGTTTTCGGCCCACCAAAGAATGACGTGCCAGCGGTTTTACCGTTGGGATTGGCCACGTCGCACTGGGCGAAATAGCCGGCGCGGCAGTACGAGCAGTTGCCGCAGGCAATGGTCGAGGGAATGAGCACGCGATCGCCAACCTTGAGGTTGCGCACATCTTCACCGAGCGCTTCGACAATCCCCACGCCCTCGTGCCCAAGGATCGTGCCGGGCTGCATGTCCGGCGCACTGCCGCGAATGAAATGCAGATCGGTGCCACAAATGGCCGACGCGGTCAGCCTGACAATGGCATCGGTCGGCGCTTGAATGGTTGGATCGGGAACATCGTCCAGGCGGATGTCCCCGACGCCATGAAATACAACAGCTTTCATCGTTCACCTCCAATTTTCCGGATGTGCGCAAATCAGGGTTCTTAACCCTTACTGTGCTCCGGCGACGAAGGCCCTTCCTTGACACCGCGCGGGCCGGCGATGCCCCACACGATCAGGCCGAGCACCGGGAATACGATCAGACCGATCGCCCAGGCGGCTTTGACGCCGACGCTTTTGTTGCTGCGAAACACACTGACGATCGCCCACAGGTCGACCAGCAGAATGATCACCGCCACGGCGATGGAAAAATAACTGGCTGCCTCGTTCATTTCGCAATCCTCCGATGACTTGTAAGCATTGGGCTGTGAGGCGTTTTCAGCGTTCAAAAAAATTGCGGCCGTGCGGCGTCAAAGGTTCAGCCGCCTTCCGGATCCTGGCGGATCACGGAAATCTTGCCGTTGCGCTCGATGATTGCGAATTTGATCTGGTCGATGGTTTCTATGCCCTGACTGGAGCGCGCCGCCTCCATGACATCCGCCTCGACCAGCCGCGCATGGCGCAGGCGCCGGTGCAACAGCTTGCCGTTCTCGACAATGATCGTCGGCTCGCCATCGATCAGCCGCGACACCCAACTGGAACGCTGTTTGAGCAGGGAGAAACCGACATCCACAGCGATCAGCGTAATGATCACCAGAAACGCATTGGTCAGAGAAAAATCATCACCGAGCAGCGCCTGCTGGGTGGCTTCACCGATGATCATCAGCAGGACGAAATCAAACGTCGTCAACTCGGCCAGCGAACGCCGGCCGGCAATTTTGAACAGCACCATCAGTGCCAGATACATCGCGAGTGCGCGCAACACCGAGTCCATGGGTCACCTATGGATAAATGAATTGAGTGAGCTTCACTTCGCTCGAGCCCGGCACGCGGATTTGGCTGCGAAACAGGCCCAATCCGTCACCGCGCAGCGTCACATAGAGCGTCGCCTGGCCCTGGGCATCCGCCTGCAACCACAAGCGCATGCCCTGTTTTGAGCTGCGCATACGCACCGGGGCCGGTTGCATGGTTTCGACGCTGAAGCCATCGAGCATCTCGCCACCGATGTCGAGTTCGACAGTGGCTTCAGGCGCCGTGTGCACGCTGAGTTTCAGCGGGTTGGTCGAGCCGTTGCGGTGGAACATCTCGTACTCGACCTGGACTTTGCCATCGGCGCTGCGGGCGTCCTGCGAACTGAGCACGCCACGGGAAAACAGCCCCAACAGACCCAGCAGCATGCACAGCACCAGCAGATACCAACCAATGTGCTCGAAGCGCCAGACCTTCAACTGATAGGCCATGTCCTCCTGCACCGGGAACTGCCGACTGCGCAGATCGGGATGCTCAGCGTCGTGCTTCATCGGCGCCACCCTCCTTCGCCGCGCAAGGCGCGACGGTGATAGTCCGGCAACTGCTGCAGGGCGAATTCAGAAGCGAGGGTCTGCACTTCACTGCGCGATCCGGCAAACCATTGCTGGGTGCTGAACAGAAAATGTTTGTCATCGAACTGGAATGCCCAGGCGAAACACACCGTACCGGCCTTGATGCCATCCATATCATCGGGTCCGAGAATGCCGGTGGTGGCGACGGCAACGTTGGCGGTGCTGTCGCGCAACGCACCGATGGCCATTTCACTGGCCACTTCCACGCTGGTCAGATTGAAGGTGTCCATGGTCGCCGGGCTGACGTGCAGCAGGCGCTGCTTGGCTTGCGGCGAATAGACCACATAGCCGCACTCGATCAGCTCGCCGCTGCCGGGTACTTCCGACAGCAACATGACGATCTCCCCGGCCGTGCAGGATTCGGCGGTGGTGATGATCAGTGAATGTTGGCGCAGGTATTCAATCGTTTCCTTGGCGATGGACATGGCACGCTCTCGAAGCTGTTATTGCCGGTTGACCGCTCGCTGCGCGGATCATTCCGCCGGATTGGATGAGCGTGTAAGCGCCTCTTGCAGTGAAAGTTTTCCGCCCCGTTCGGCGCGATCACCTACCCTCATAGACTGTGTGATCCACTCGAGCCCGCCGCCCCCATGCGCTGTTCATTCAAGTCGTTGTTTTTCATTTTGTTCCTACTGCTCATGCCGGGCAGCGCTGCACTGTGGGCGGCGGACCTTGGCGCACCGGCAAACACAGGCGCAGCGCCGCTACCAGTGATTTCGCAAAGCGATCTGCAAGCCCTGCAACAACGCCTCGACGGGCTCAAGCAGCAGATTTCGGCGGCAAACAATTACAACCAGCTCGAAGGCCCGCAGGATCGGGTGCAGGCGTTCATTCTCGATGTCGATCGGTTGTCGGCAGCGCTGTTGCCGCAACAGGCGCAACTGGCGGTGCAACTGGGCGTGCTCGGCACGGCGCCCGACGCCGAGGTGGCCGCCGAGCAAGCCGATATCGTCGCGCAGCGGGCGGCGCTGGCGGAGCAGAAAAGCAAGGTCGATGGCACGCTGAAAAGCCTAGCCGCACTGAAACAGAACGCCGCCGACCTGATCACGCAAATCGCCGGCATCCGCCGCACCCTGCTGGAAAGCGAACTGACCCTGAGCACCCGCAGCGTATTGAGCCCGTATTTCTGGGCACCGCTGGTCAATCCAAGCGAAGACGACCGCCAGCGCCTGCGACTGTTCGTCGAGCAGGTGGCTGACGTATGGGCCACGGTCTGGGCGCCGGGCGAGCGGTTTTACACCTGCGTACTGGTGCTGTTGGCGCTGCTGATCTGGACCTTCGGCCGACGTCTGGCTGAGCGCGGGCTGACCTGGTTCTGCATCCATCGCGTGGCGGAGGGCCGACTGCGCCGCAGTGCCTTGGCCTTCGCCTCAGCCATAGCGACCTTCGTCACTACCGCCATCGCCCTGAAGCTGTTGTTCTACGCCTGCACCCGCCACGACGCACTGCCTCCGGTGCTGGAAACCTTCTCCGAAGAGTTCGAGAAAGTCGTCTATGCCTGCGTGCTGATCACCGGCCTCAGCCGCGCATTGCTCTCCACCGCGCACCCGTCCTGGCGCCTGCCGTCGATTGCCGATCCGGTGGCGCTGGCCCTCAAGCCTTATCCGCGAATCCTCGCCTGCTCGTTGCTGGTGTTGGTGACGCTGGTGCAAGTCGCCAATGCCACAGGCATGAGCAGCCACATCGTGATGGCCGGGCGCGGCGTGATTTCCATGGTGGTGCTGGCGATCATCGGCACGATGCTGTTGCGTGTCGGTAAAGTGCGCAAGGCCTTGGTCGCAGCCAATGACGCGTCGGCTACGAACAGCGTGTTCGCCGGGCTGATCTACAGCGTCGCCAGTCTCTCGATGTTGGTGACGGCCATCGCCCTGCTGGCCGGCTATGTTTCGCTGGCACGGTTCATCTGTTATGAGCTGGTGTGGGGCTATGTCGTGCTGTCGGGCTTCTACTTGCTGATTCAGCTGGTCAAAGACGCCTGTGAGCACCTGTTTTCGCCGAAACACGCGAGCGGCCAGGCGCTCAAGCAGTTGCTCGGTGTCAGCGACCGGCGCCTCGAGCAGACGTCGATCCTGTTGTCCGGCGTCAGCCGCGCCGGCCTGATGCTGATGGCGCTGATTTCGTTGTTTGTCGGCGGCATCGGCACCACGCTCGGCCAACTGGTCACCAACATCATGTCGATTCTTGGCGGCGCCGGTTTGCGCAAGCTGAATATTGTCCCGGCGCATCTGCTCAACGCGCTACTGGCACTGCTGATTGGCATCTGGCTGATCCGTGCATTAAGCCGCTGGCTCGACAACGAATTCCTGCCCAAGACCGACATGGACCCGGGCATGTGCGCATCGCTGAGCACGCTGTTTTCCAACATCGGCTACGCCTTTGTGATTCTGCTGACGCTGTCGTCGCTGGGCGTGCAGTGGACCAATCTGGCGTGGATCGTCAGTGCGCTGTCAGTGGGCATCGGCTTTGGCTTGCAGGAGATCGTCAAGAACTTCGTCTCCGGCCTGATCCTGCTCACCGAGCGCCCGGTGAAAGTCGGCGACCTGATCAGCATCAGCGGCGTCGAGGGCGACATCCGCCGGATCAACGTGCGTGCCACGGAAATCCAGCTCAGCGACCGCTCGATCGTGATCGTGCCCAACTCGCAGCTGATCTCGCAGAATCTGCGCAACGTTACCCTCGGCGGCAGTGCTCAGGGCGTGGCATCGCTGGAGCTGGTGTTCCCGCTGGATATCGATCCTGAGCAGGTCAAACAACTGCTGCTGGATGCTTATCACGAGAACGAAACTATCCTCGATAAACCGGCGCCGTTCGTGCGTTTCAGCAAATTGTCGCCGGACGGCATAACCCTCACGGTCACCGGCTATGTCGGCAGCCCGAGGATTGTCGGGCTGACCAAGAGCGATTTGTTGTTCGAAGTGTTGAAGCGGTTGGGCGCGGCGGGGATTGCGCTGGCGAAACCGCCAGCGGCGTGATTCGGTTAGCGCTTGCCCGTGTTGTCGATGCGGGCCGTGCTGCTGCGTGGCGTCAGCTCGAACGGCAAGACGACATGCCGCTCTGTCAGCGGCTGTTTTTCGATCAGGGCAATCAACATTTCGACCGCCCTGGCCCCGAAGGCCTCGGCTGGTTGCGAGATGGTGGTCAGCGGCGGATCGCAGTACGCAGCCATGGGAATGTCATCGAAACCCACCACTGAAATATCCTCGGGCACACGCAGCCCGGCCTGCCGGATGCGCTTGAGCGCACCAATGGCCATTTCATCGTTTTCGCAGAACAGCGCGCTCGCCCGCTCGGCCAATGCGAGCATCTTTTGCGCGCCGGCAAAACCGGCCTCGAGGCTGAAATTGCCATGGCAGATCAGTGCTTCATCGAAGGCAATCCCGGCTTCGCGCAATGCCGCTTCGTAACCCGCCAATCGATCCAAAGTCAGCGGGCTGTTTTTCGAGCCTTTGATCAGGCCGATGCGTCGGTGTCCCAAGGCGATCAGGTGGTCGGTCATGGCTTTGGCGGCGGCGACGTTGTCCAGGCTGATGGTTGGATAACGCCCGGCCTTGATCACTTCGCAGGCGTTAACGATCGGCGGCACATCGGCGTCGGCCGGGGCGTTTTCGAAAGGATCGTAGGCGCGCAACTGGATCACCCCGTCAGCCTGATAAGCGTAAACCAGCTCGGCGAATTGTCGCTCCAGTTCTTCCCGGCCCTGGGTGTCGCACAGCAGCAGGCGATAACCGGCCGCCTGCGCCGCTTGCTGCGCGCCGCTGATGACGCGGGCGAAGAAGGTATTGGCGATGGTCGGCACCAGAATCACCAGATTGCCGGTGCGCCGCGAACGAAACTGCACGGCCATCAGGTTCGGCCGATAGCCGGCCTGCTCCACCGCAGCCATCACGCGCTCACGGGTTGGCGCGAGCACGCGCTCGGGCGATTTCAAAGTCCTCGAAACCGTCGCCACGGAAACCCCGGCCAGCCGAGCCACTTCGCGAATATTGGACAAAACCACCTCGTTGTTTCATGTCGATCAGGCGCGGAGCTTACCGCAGACGACGAGCGATCGAAACGCTGTCGATCATCCGCTGGCATTTGACACTCGGCTAATTCAAGCCTAGATTTTGCCCACGATGTAACCGGTTACATCACATATCAACATTGCATCCAGCTACCGAGACGACTGCCATGTACGCTGCCGCAAAAATAAGAATGGGTTCTGTTGGAGGCGGTGAAGGTTCATTCATTGCCCGTGCCCACCGGCAAGCCGCCGGCCTCGACGGACGCTTCGAACTGGTCTGCGGCGCATTCAGCCGCGACTCGGAGAATAATCAGCGCACCGCTGCGGCCTTGGGTGTCGCGGTCGAGCGTTGTTACGACGATTGGCAAACCCTGCTCGCCCGCGAGGCCGCCCTGCCCGCCGAGCAGCGCATGCAACTGCTGGTCATCGTCACTCCCAATCATCTGCACGCACCGATTGCCCGTGAGGCGTTGAGCGCCGGTTTTCATGTGTTCAGCGAGAAACCCGCGGCGCTGAACCTCGCCGAGGTGCAGGCGCTGCGCTCGGTGGTCATCAACAGCCAGCGAATTTACGGGCTGGCGCACACCTACCTCGGTTACGCGATGGTCTGGCAGGCCCGCGAAATGGTCGCCAGCGGCGTGCTCGGGCGCGTGCGCAAAGTCTTCGTCGAGTACCCGCAAGGCTGGCTCAGCACCGATGTCGCCGGGCAAGGCAACAAGCAGGCCGGCTGGCGCGACGACCCGACGCAATCCGGGATCGGCGGCTGCATCGGCGACATCGGCACCCATGCGTTTTCCCTCGCCGAGTTCGTCACCGGCCAGTCGATCCAGTTCATCAGCGCGATGCTTGGCGCCCATGTCGAGGGGCGGCAACTGGATGACGATGTGGCGATGCTGTTCAAAATGCGCGACGGCGCCAGTGGCGTATTGCTCGCCAGCCAGGTCTGCGCCGGTGAAGAAAACCCGCTGAAGATCCGCGTCTACGGTGACAAGGGTGGGCTGGAGTGGCGCCAAGAGGACCCGGCCAGCCTGATTCATCGACCGTTGAACGAGCCGATGCGCGTTCTGCGCTCCGGGGTCGGTCAGCCGTGGCTGTGTGCCGCCGCAACCCGACGCATGCGCCTGCCTGCGGGGCATCCCGAAGGTTATCTGGAAGCCATGGCCAACCTGTACGGCGATCTCGCCGAAGCGATTGTGCATGGCGCCGAGGGCCATCAGGCACCGGGCGTACCGGGCATCGAGACCGGCTTGCGCGGCATGGCCTTCATTGAAACCGCGATCGCCAACCACCTCGGCAATGAAAAGTGGAGCGAGATCCCCGGCCCACTGACAGGAGCCCAGCACAATGCACAGTGATCAGCAAAATTCGACTGGCCTGAAAGGTCCGGGGATTTTCCTCGCGCAATTCATCGCCGACGAAGCGCCTTTCGACTCCCTCGCCAACATTGCCGAGTGGGCGGCCTCGCAAGGCTACAAAGCCATCCAGGTACCGACCCTCGGCAAACGGTTCATCGATTTGCAGCGCGCCGCTGAGAGCCAGGATTACTGCGACGAACTCATCGCCGTGTGCGCCCGCGCCGGTGTGGTGATCAGCGAGTTGTCGACGCACCTGCAAGGGCAATTGGTCGCGGTGCATCCGGCGTTCGACAGCCTGTTCGACGACTTCGCCCCGCCCGCGCTGCGCGGCAAACCTCAGGAGCGCACCGAGTGGGCCATTGAGCAGTTGAAACTGGCCGCCCGTGCCAGCAAGCGTTTGGGACTTACAGCCCATGCAACCTTTTCCGGTGCCCTGCTCTGGCCCTACGTCTATCCATGGCCGCAACGTCCGGCCGGTTTGGTCGAGCAAGGTTTCGCCGAACTGGGCAAGCGCTGGCTGCCGATCCTCGACTGCTTCGAAGAGGCCGGCGTTGATCTGTGCTACGAAATCCATCCCGGCGAAGACTTGCATGACGGCGCGTCGTTCGAGCAGTTTCTCGAAGCGGTGAATCATCACCCTCGCGCCGCGATTCTGTATGACCCGAGCCACCTGCTGCTGCAGCAAATGGACTACCTCGGCTTCATCGATCGCTATCACCAACGCATCCGCATGTTTCACGTCAAGGATGCCGAGTTTCGCCCCGATGCGCGCTCCGGCGTCTACGGCGGGTATCAGGGTTGGGTCGAGCGTCCCGGGCGCTTTCGCTCGCTGGGCGATGGCCAGATCGATTTCAAATCGATCTTCAGCAAATTGTGCCAATACGACTTCAACGGCTGGGCCGTGCTGGAGTGGGAGTGCTGCCTGAAAGACTCCGCACAGGGCGCGGCGGAAGGCGCGGCGTTCATCGAGCGACACATGATCCGCAAGACCGCCAAGGCCTTCGACGACTTCGCCGGAGTCAACGCTGACGCTGCTTCCAACCGACGCCTGCTCGGCCTGACCGACGACTGATTCATCCGCGTTACCGACATAAAAACAATACGGTGATCTGAAATGAACGTAATGAATGCGCGACTCAGCGTGATGATGTTTTTGCAGTTCTTTATCTGGGGCGGCTGGTTCGTCACCCTCGGCACTTTTCTGGCGACAACGCTGGCTGCCAGCGGCGGCCAGGTCGGCATGGCCTTCGCCACGCAATCCTGGGGCGCGATTCTGGCGCCATTTGTCATTGGCCTGATTGCCGACCGTTTCTTCAACGCCGAACGCATTCTGGCAGTGCTGCATCTGCTTGGCGCAGTGTTGCTTTATCAGCTCTATCGCGCGGCAGACTTCAGCGTGTTTTATCCCTATGTGCTCGCCTACATGATGGTCTACATGCCGACATTGGCACTGGTGAACGCCGTGGCGTTCCGCCAGATCAAAGACCCGGCGCTGGAGTTCTCGCGCATTCGCGTGTGGGGCACGGTGGGCTGGATCGTCGCCGGCGTGGTGATCAGCTTCGTGTTCGCCTGGGACTCGCAGCAAAGCATCGCGGCCGGAGGCTTGCGCAATACGTTCCTGATGTCCGCCCTCGCATCGCTGCTGTTGGGGCTTTACAGCTTCAGCCTGCCGAGCACCGCGCCGCTGAAAACCGCAGCCGGCTCATCAAGCCTCAAGCAGATGCTCGGCGTCGATGCGTGGGGTTTGCTCAAGGATCGCAGCTATCTGGTGTTCTTCCTCGCCTCGATCCTGATCTGCATTCCGCTGGCCTTCTATTACCAGAATGCCAACCCGTTTCTGGCCGAGATAGGCGTGACCAACCCGACAGCGAAGATGGCCATCGGTCAGGTGTCGGAAGTGCTGTTCATGTTGCTGTTGCCGCTGTTCATCCATCGCTTCGGCATCAAGATCGCCCTGCTGGTCGGCATGGCTGCCTGGGCGTTGCGTTACGTACTGTTTGCCTTCGGCAATAACGACGATCAGGCATACATGCTGCTGATCGGCATTGCCCTGCACGGCGTGTGCTATGACTTCTTCTTCGTGTCCGGGCAGATCTACACCGATGCCAAGGCGCCGGAACGCTTCCGCAGCTCGGCGCAAGGTTTGATCACCTTGGCTACGTACGGATTGGGCATGTTGATTGGTTTCTGGATCGCGGGACGGATTACCGACCACTTCACATCAAGCGCGGGGCATGACTGGAGAAGCATCTGGCTGTTCCCCGCCGGTTTTTCCGTGGCGGTATTGCTGTGTTTCTGGGCGACATTCAAGAGCCGCGATCGCGACAAGGCCGTGCTGCCGAGTGCGGTTTAGAGCAGACTTGTAAAGCGTGAATAGAACGAATGCCGCCTGTGGTGGAGGCGGCATTCGTTATCGATGCTCATCGTTGCGCTCAAGCGGTGCGACGTTCGAGCAGACGGTCAGCGCCACCTTCGGCGACCCGATTGCCTTGCAGATGATCGGAGCCATCAGAGGCTACTGCATCGCTGAACAGTGGATCGGTTTCGGTTGCGGCTACTGCATCGCTGAACAGCGGGTCAGTTTCGGTTGCGGCTACTGCGTCGCTGAACAAGCGGTCCGTTTGAGTGGAGGCGACCGCGTCGCTGAACAGTGGGTCGGTTTCGGTGGCGGCGAAGGCATTCAGTGCAAAAACCGAGAAAGCGATACCGAGGATAGTCTGGCGTTTCATGATGATGTGCTCCGAATTGCAGTGGTTGGGTACGGAGCCGATCTTACGCCGCGCTATGAATATGAGAACTTCATTGACTTAATGGTTGTTATTGACGCAATCAATGGTTGATCGAGCATGAGCCGCTATTGGATCGATCTTCATGCTGTTGCTTACGTCATTAAGCGAAACGCCCTACAAAGTCGAAAGCATAAAACCGACAATCTCGTTTTTGACAGTTTTTTGCACACAAAAAAAGACCCGTATCAGTCGAAACCGAAACGGGTCTTTCCCCACTTAGACGACCTTATTTCAAGTCGTCAAAGTGGTCTCGCAGGAACTCGTAAAAGCGCAAGGCTTTCAACAATCTCCATACAAGGCTCAGCGTACGCAGCAGAAGCTTCATACGTTTTGGCCTCCAGGGCTGGCGGCCAAACCTCCAGCAAACTTACCGGACCATGCGTGCCTTCAGCCTACATGTTGGTGTAGCTAGTGAGGCGGCCGGTTGAAATCCCTCCGAGACATCATTCCGGCGCGGGTGCGAATCCGCGTCAGAGGGCGTGAAACCTTTTGCGCCCCCAGCCAAACCTCACAGCTCTACCAACAAGATGAGCGCAGGCATCTTAACGCAGAAATCAGAAGAGAAAACCCGAGTAGCCAAGGTTATTCTGCGGCTACGCCTGAACCTTTGTAAAACCGTATTTCTGACAATGTTTATTGACAGACCTGAATTCAGTTACATGCGTTGGACGTTCCGAAAAAACCTCGCACATCACGCTAAACCTTCGTTGCACTGACGGGAGAAACTCAATACCATGCGCGGACATGTTGGTGTGGCTAGTGAAGCACATGGCCTCGGCTCCAAACCGAGGATTGAAAAACCGCCCCGCGAAGGCGGTTTTTTTTCGTCTGCGTTTTGTGGTCCCACCCCATCCAGGACACATTGCCTGACTCGATCCCCCTGCGCACCTGCACAAATCTTCTAAACACTCTCCTCCTCCACGCGGTACTTTAGAAACGCCCCTGCTCAACCGCCCTATGGAGTCCTCCCATGGACAAACGCAACTGGATCTCTCTCTCCCAGGATGTCGATACCGGGATCGAGTCGATTCGTGCGCATTTCCGTGGCCATGCTTACGATCCGCACTGGCATGACAGCTTTCTCGTCGGCGTTACCGAGCAAGGGGTCCAGCAGTTCAATTGTCGCCGGGTGCGTCATCGCAGTACGCCGGGGCATGTGTTTCTGCTTGAGCCGGGAGAAATCCACGATGGCCATGCGCCGACCGAGGATGGCTTTACCTACTCGATGCTGTACCTCGATCCGCACTGGCTGGAGCGCGAATTGCACGCGCTGTTCGAAGAAGCGCCCGCTGACAGTCAGCCAGGATTTGCCGACACCCTGAGCCACGATCCGCGCCTGTCGACGGCGATCGTGCAAGCCTTCCATGCTTTGCATGACGGCGATCTGCGCATCGTCCGGCAGACTGCACTGGATGGCCTGCTGGCGTCCCTCACCCGCCATCTCGACTGGCGCAAGCGTCAGGACTTCGATCCGCGCCTGCCACTGGTTGCGCAGGTTGCGCGCGACTATCTGCATGCCCATACCTACGAAGACATCGGCCTCGACGACCTAGCGCAAGCCTGTGGTGTCGATCGTTTTCGCTTGACCCGCGCGTTCAAGGCCGCTTTCGGTCTGGCACCCCACGCTTACCTGATCCAACTGCGCCTGGCCAAGGCGCGGCAATTGCTCGCGCGCGGCGAGACGCCAGCGCAGGTGGCCAGCGTGCTTGGTTTTGCCGATCAGAGTCATCTGGGGCGCTGGTTCCGCCGCGCCTATCAATTGACCCCGGCGGACTACCGCAAACGCTGCTCAAATCTTCCAGACTGAGGCCTGCCCACTGACGATCATGGTGTCCTGTTTCGACTTTCAGGAATCTGCACCATGGCTTCTTTACTGCCCTTTCTGCTGTTTGCTTTCGTCGCCTCGATCACGCCGGGGCCGACCAATATTCTGGTGCTGAGCCACAGTTCGCGGCGCGGGTTGATCGCCACGTTGCCGATCATTTTTGGCGCCTGTGCGGCGGCGGCGCTGATTGTGCTGGTGGTCGGGCTCGGTGCTGGCGAAACCCTGTTGCGCTTTCCGCGCGTGCAGCAAGCCATGGCCTGGGCTGGCGTGCTCTGGTTGAGCTGGCTGGCGTGGCAGATCTTTCGCAGCCCGCCGCCATCGCTGGACCCAAATGCTGCACAGGAACAAGGCTTGAGCGTCTTCGGCGCGGCGCTGCTGCAACTGGTCAATCCGAAGGTGTGGATGATGGCTGTGGCCGTGGTCAGCGTATTCGTTGGCGGCGGCGACAAGACCCTGCGCCTGCTGGTGTTGTCGCTGGCATTTCTGCTGGTGTCGCTGCCGTGCATGACGCTCTGGGCGCTGCTCGGCGTTGGCAGCGCGCGGTTGCTCAGCTCACCGCAAGCGTTCAAGCGAATGAACGCGGCACTGGCCCTTCTTCTGCTGCTCTCGGCCTGGCTGGCCGTGTTGGTCTAATGCCCGGTGGCTTGCCGGTATTCGCGTGGTGTAAACCCGGTCGAGGCCTTGAACTGACGGGTGAAAGCGCTGTGATCGGTGTAGCCGCATTGCAGCGCAACCTCGGTAATCGGCAAGTCGCTGTGCAGCAATCGATGCGCGTGTTCCAGGCGGACTTTCTGAATCATCTGCCGTGGTGTCAGGTGGAAAACGCGTTTGCAATAGCGCTCCAGTTGCGCCACGGATATCCCGGCGATCCGCGTCAGTTCACCCAGCGTCACCCGCCGGTTGAAATTGCCGCGAATGTATTCATCGACCGCCGCCAGGCGCTCGAACGCCGGGTGGGTTTCGCTGGCTGATTGAAGATCCACCGAAATCCCCACCAGGCCGATGATCGTCCCGTCACGGTTGTAGATCGGCCGCTTGTGGGTCAGGCACCAGCCCGGCTCGCGACTGCCATATAGGTGCAGTTCGAGCTGATCCTCCAGCACAAATCCTTCCTCCAGCACCTTGCGATCCTGCTCGGTGTAACCCGGGCCCAACTGCGCCGGGAACACTTGCGCGCTGGTCTTCCCCAGCAACGGGCGTAGGTCCTTCAAGCCACAACGCTGCACCAGCGTGCGGTTGGCCAGCACATAGCGCGCGTGCAGATCCTTGATGAAGATCGCCGCATTCGGGATCACATCGAGTATCGGCAACAGCTGCGCGGCACCGGCGACCATCGCTTCGAGGGTCTGCGGACGCAAGCCGTCAGTGCCCTGGCACAGGATCGAAAACGCTGACTGCATCAAAGACTTCCCCTTGAGCTGAACCACCGCAAATGTCACTCGCCAGCAGATTGCAGCAACGTCGCGGCCCTGTCGAGGCCGCGCATTCATCGGCGCCATTGTGCTGAATTCGTCATCGATCCCGGCATAAAACATCAATCGCCGCCACTGCCGACCAGTGCAAAGTCTGCTCGTCCACGTGACACAACTGCCTATCCAATAACTCACAAGAAGGCGATGCCATGTCAGGCCAAGGCAAGTTCAAAAAACAGCTTTCATTGATCGACCTCACCTTTATCGGACTCGGCGCGATCTTCGGCTCCGGCTGGTTGTTCGCCGCCAGCCATGTCTCGGCGATTGCCGGTCCGGCGGGGATTTTTTCCTGGTTACTGGGCGGTTTCGCCGTGTTGCTGCTGGGTATCGTCTACTGCGAACTGGGCGCCGCATTGCCCCGTGCCGGCGGCGTGGTGCGCTACCCGGTTTATTCCCACGGCCCGCTGCTCGGCTACCTGATGGGCTTCATTACGCTGATTGCGTTTTCCAGTCTGGTGGCGATCGAAGTGGTCGCCTCGCGCCAATACGCGGCGGCGTGGTTTCCCGGCCTGACCAAGGCTGGCAGTGGCGATCCGACGATCCTCGGCTGGCTGGTGCAGTTCGGCCTGCTCTGCGTGTTTTTCCTGCTCAACTACCGCAGCGTGAAGACCTTCGCCAAGGCCAACAATCTGGTCAGCGTGTTCAAATTCATCGTGCCGTTGCTGGTCATCGGCGTGCTGTTCACTTTCTTCAAACCGGAGAACTTTCAGGTTCAGGGATTCGCCCCGTTCGGCTTGTCGGGCGTCGAGATGGCGGTCTCCGCCGGCGGAATCATCTTTGCCTACCTGGGCCTGACGCCGATCATTTCCGTGGCCAGCGAAGTGAAAAATCCGCAGCGCACCATTCCCATTGCGCTGATTCTTTCGGTGCTGCTGTCGACCCTGATTTACGTGCTGCTGCAAATGGCCTTTCTCGGCAGCATCCCGACGGAAATGCTCGCCAACGGCTGGGCTGGCATCAGCAAGGAATTCGCCCTGCCCTATCGCGACATCGCTCTGGCGCTCGGTGTCGGCTGGCTGGCGTATCTGGTGGTTGCCGATGCGGTCATTTCGCCGAGCGGCTGCGGCAACATCTACATGAATGCCACGCCGCGAGTGATCTACGGCTGGGCGCAGACCGGCACCTTCTTCAAGGTCTTCACCCACATCGATGAAAAGTCCGGCATCCCGCGTCCGGCGCTGTGGCTGACTTTCGCCCTGTCGGTGTTCTGGACCCTGCCATTCCCGTCGTGGGAAGCGCTGATCAACGTGGTCTCCGCCGCGCTGGTGTTGAGCTATGCGGTGGCGCCCGTATCGGTTGCGGCGCTGCGGCGCAATGCGCCGGACATGCCGCGCCCGTTCCGGGTCAAGAGCATGGGCCTGCTCGGGCCGGTGTCGTTCATCATCGCCGCGCTGATCGTCTACTGGTCAGGCTGGAACACCGTGTCGTGGCTGCTTGGCCTGCAGATTCTGATGTTTGTCATCTATCTGTTCTGTGGCCGCTTTGTGCCCACCGCTCACCTGAGCCTGGCGCGTCAGGTGCGTTCATCGGCGTGGCTGATCGCCTTCTACGCGGTGACCATCGTGCTGTCGAAACTCGGCACCTTCGGTGGCCTGGGTATCCTCGCCCATCCGTTCGATACGATCGTCGTCGCCGCTTGCGCCACCGGCATTTACTACTGGGGCGCCGCGACCGGCGTGCCTGCCCATCTGCTGCGCTTGGACGACGAGGACGAAGAAAGCGACAGCCCTGCGCCCTCGTCCACCGTCAGCGCCCGGCCTGCCGGCGCCTACTGAAATCATCCAACGGGATCTCTTCATGAAACGAGTACACGTCATTGATTCCCACACCGGCGGCGAGCCGACACGGCTGGTGATGAGCGGCTTCCCCGAGCTGTCCGGCAACAGCATGGTCGAGAAACGCGATGCCCTGCGCAGCCAGCACGATCAGTGGCGCCGCGCCTGTCTGCTCGAGCCACGCGGCAACGATGTGCTGGTCGGCGCGCTCTATTGCCAACCGGTGTCGCCTGATGCCACCTGCGGGGTGATCTTCTTCAACAACGCCGGCTACCTGGGCATGTGCGGCCACGGCACCATCGGCCTGATCAATTCGTTGCAGCATCTGGGGAAAATCCAGCCGGGCGTGCACAAGATCGACACGCCGGTGGGGCAAGTCAGCGCGACTTTGCATGACGATGGCTCGGTCACCCTGGGCAACGTGCCCGCCTACCGCTATGGCAAACAGGTACCGGTGGAGGTGCCGGGTTATGGCCGCGTGGTCGGCGATATCGCCTATGGCGGCAACTGGTTTTACCTCGTCTCCGAGCATGGCCAGACATTGACCATGGACAACGTCGAACACCTGACCGCGTACACCTGGGCGATGCTCAAGGCGCTGGAAGACCAAGGCATTTGTGGCGAAGACGGCGCGGTCATCGACCACATCGAACTGTTCGCCGATGACGATCAGGCTGACAGCCGCAACTTCGTCATGTGCCCCGGCAAAGCCTATGACCGCTCACCATGCGGCACCGGCACCAGCGCCAAACTTGCCTGCCTGGCCGCCGACGACAAGCTGCAAGCGGGCGCACCGTGGATCCAGGCGAGCATTACCGGCAGCCAGTTCGAAGGGCGCTTCGAATGGGAGGGCGAACGCATTCGCCCGTTCATCACCGGCCGCGCCTACATGACCGCCGACAGCACCTTGCTGATCGACGAAACCGACCCGTTCGCGTGGGGCATCTGAGCCGCCACGCCGATTTTTTCCCTCGAATAAAACGAAATGCCAAGGAGTTGAATCATGAGCGACAACATCTTCACTGGTTGCATGCCGGCCCTGATGACCCCGTGCACCGCCGAGCGCAAACCGGACTTCGATGCGCTGGTGGCCAAGGGACGCGAGCTGATCGATGTCGGCATGAGCGCCGTGGTCTACTGCGGCTCGATGGGCGACTGGCCGTTGCTGACTGAAGCCGAGCGTCAGGAAGGCGTGGCGCGGCTGGTCGCTGCCGGGGTGCCGACCATCGTCGGCACCGGCGCGGTGAATACCCGTGAAGCGGTTTCCCACGCAGCGCATGCGGCGAAAGTCGGCGCGCAAGGCTTGATGGTCATCCCGCGCGTGCTGTCCCGTGGCGCTTCGGCGACGGCGCAAAAGGCCCACTTCGCCGCGATCCTGCAAGCCGCACCGAACTTGCCGGCGGTGATCTACAACAGCCCTTATTACGGCTTCGCCACCCGCGCCGATCTGTTTTTCGAACTGCGCCGCGAGTACCCGAACCTGATCGGTTTCAAGGAATTCGGCGGCGGCGCGGACCTGCGCTACGCGGCCGAGAACATCACCTCCAAGGATGACGACGTGACGCTGATGGTCGGCGTCGACACGCAAGTGGTGCACGGCTTCGTCAACTGCAACGCTACCGGCGCCATTACCGGCATCGGCAACGCCCTTCCTCGCGAAGTGCTGCAACTGGTGGCGCTGAGCAAGCAGGCCGCGCAAGGCGATGCCAAGGCCCGGCGCCAGGCGCGGGAGCTGGAGTCGGCGCTGGCGGTGCTGTCCTCGTTCGACGAAGGTTGCGATCTGGTGCTGTATTACAAGCATCTGATGGTGCTCAACGGCGACAAGGAATACACCCTGCACTTCAACGAAAGCGACGTGCTGAGCGATTCGCAAAGACGCTATGCCGAGAAGCAGTATTCGCTGTTCCGTCACTGGTACGAAAACTGGTCCGCCGAGCAGAATTTCGCCTGACTACTACCTGCCGCGAGTCAAAACGATTCGCGGCAGGCCTCGCTCATTTCACAGGAAGACACCATGACTCTGACGGGCAACATGCTGATCGGCCAACAATCCGTGACGGGTACGCGTCCGGCCTTTCGCGGGATCGATCCGGCGACCAACCAGACACTTGAACCGCAGTACGCCGGGGCGTCAGCCGAACAGGTGGAACAGGCCTGCGCCCTGGCCTGGGCGGCGCAAGATGCGTACCGCGAAACCAGCCTGAGCACCCGTGCGGCATTTCTCGAAAGCATTGCCGAGCACATCGAAAACCTTGGCGATGAACTGATCGAACGCGCCCACGCCGAAACCGGTCTGCCGCGTGCACGCCTCCAGGGCGAACGTGGCCGCACTTGCCAGCAATTACGCCTGTTCGCCCGTTCCGTACGCGCGGGTGAATGGCTGGACGTGCGCGTCGACAGTGCGCAACCGCAACGTCATCCACTGCCGCGCTCCGACCTGCGCCAGCGGCAGATTGCCTTGGGGCCGGTCGCGGTGTTCGGCGCGAGCAACTTTCCGCTGGCATTTTCCGTGGCCGGTGGCGACACCGCCGCAGCACTGGCGGCCGGTTGCCCGGTAATCGTCAAGGCGCACAGCGCCCATCCGGGCACCAGCGAACTGGTCGGCCGCGCAGTCGCGCAAGCGGTCAAAGCCTGCGCTCTGCCCGAGGGTGTGTTTTCCTTGTTGTTCGATTCTGGCTACGAAGTCGGCATCGCATTGGTCAGCGACTGGCGCATCAAAGCCGCTGGTTTCACCGGCTCGCGCACTGGCGGTCTGGCCTTGATGAAAGCTGCGCAAGCGCGGCCCGAGCCGATTCCGGTGTATGCGGAAATGAGCTCGATCAACCCGGTTTTGCTGTTACCCGCCGCGCTGGAAAATCGCGCGC
Source organism: Pseudomonas sp. Sample_23 (assembly GCF_004307595.1). NCBI lineage: Bacteria > Pseudomonadati > Pseudomonadota > Gammaproteobacteria > Pseudomonadales > Pseudomonadaceae > Pseudomonas > Pseudomonas sp. Sample_23. The sequence goes on along the minus strand of NZ_RCNX01000102.1, from coordinate 40,832 downwards.
AGGCGCTGGCCGAAGGGTTTGTCGCGTCGCTGACACTGGGCGCCGGGCAGTTCTGCACCAACCCGGGATTGCTGATTGCCCGCAAAGGCCCGGCGCTCGACGGGTTCCTCAGCGCGGTGGCTGAACTGATCCCGCGCAGCGCGGCGCAAACCATGCTCACGCCCGGCATCTTCGGCGCCTATCAAGCAGGCGTGACCGCTCTGCAAGACAACCCCCGTGCACGCGCGATAGCGGTTGGCCAAGTCGGCAGCGGCCCGAATCAGTGTCAGACGCATGTCTTCAGCACCGATGCAGCGGATTTTCTCGACGATCAGCGTTTGCAGGCTGAGGTGTTCGGCGCGACATCGCTGATCGTGCAATGCAGCAGTGACGAAGAAATCCGTCAGGTCTGCGCCCATCTCGAAGGTCAACTGACCGCGACCCTGCACATGGATGACGCAGACCTTGCTTTGGCGCGTACGTTGCTGCCAACCCTCGAGCGCAAGGCCGGGCGCCTGCTGGTCAATGGCTGGCCGACCGGCGTGGAAGTCTGCGATGCGATGGTGCATGGCGGGCCTTATCCGGCGACCTCAGATGCGCGCAGCACCTCGGTCGGCACTGCGGCGATCCTGCGTTTCCTGCGGCCGGTGTGCTATCAGGATTTCCCCGACAGCTTGCTGCCGACGGCGCTGCAACAGACCAATCCGCTCAACCTTCGGCGCTTGCTCGATGGCCAATGGGAAGCGACACGCCATGGCGAATAACCCTTCGCACGACATCGCCGTGGTCGGCGCCGGGATCATTGGCGTGGCTTGCGCACTGCGCCTGGCCCGCCAGGGTTTGCGCGTGGTGGTCATCGATCAGCAGGAACCGGGACATGGCGCTTCGTTCGGTAATGCCGGGCATCTGGCCACCGAGCAGGTATTTCCGATTGCAGACGTGTCGATCCTCAAGCGCTTGCCAGCCATGCTGATGGACCCGATGGGGCCGCTACGCCTGGACTGGAAATATCTGCCGCGCGCCCTGCCGTGGTTCACCCGCTTGCTGCTGAATCTGCGGTCTGAACCTTTTCAGAAAACCGTCGCCGGCCTGCGCGCGCTCAATGAAAGCAGTCTCGACGCGTGGCAGCGCTTGCTCAGCGATATCCAGCGCCCGGATCTGCTCAAGGTTGACGGCTCGTTACTGGTCTTCGAAAAACCTGAATCGCGGCAATCCCTCGAAGCCTTGCAGGCACGCCTGAATCAGCAGCAGGTGCCGGTGGACTATTGGCAGGCGGGGGCGATCCGCGAAACGGCGCCGCAGCTCAGCGAACAGATTCAGGGCGGACTGTTTTTCCCGCGCACCGGGCATTTCCTTGATCCCTATCGGGTGGTCTGCGCACTGGTCGAAGCGGCTCGCAGCAGCGGCGTGAGTTTTCTCCAGCAGCAGGTTCAGGGCGGCTGCGTGCAGGAGAACGGTGTTTTATTAGTGACCGGTAATGGCGGGGTAACGGCCAGACGCGTGTTACTGGCCTGCGGTGCGCATTCGGCGAAACTGACTGCCGCGCTGACTGGCAAGCAGGTACCGTTGGACACCGAACGTGGCTATCACCTGATGCTGCCGCACGAGCATGATCGCCTGCCCTTCCCCGTCACCTCGCTGGAACGCAAATTCATCATGACGCCGATGCGCGAAGGCCTGCGCCTGGCCGGCACGGTCGAATTCGCCGGGCTGGAGCGGCCGGCGAACATGGCACGCGCCTGGCAGTTGCAGCGCCTGAGCCAAGGCCTGTTTCGCAAGGATCTGAACGCTGATGGCGCCACACCGTGGATGGGCTTTCGCCCGTCGCTGCCGGATTCCCTGCCAGTGATCGATCAGGTTTGCGCCGGCAAGGTCTTGCTTGCCTTCGGTCATCAGCATCTGGGCCTGACTCAAGCGGCGCTGACGGCGGAATTGATCGGGCAGATGGTCTCAGGCGCGGCTCTCGCGCTGCCGAGTGTCGACGCCTACCGACTGGCACGTTTCTAAGCGTGCTTCAGCGCGTCGCCGTGATGCATGGCCAGGTGGCCGGTCTTGTCGCTCTTGACCTCGTACTGCGGCGCGTCTTTCGAAGCCGGCCGGTGGCGGCCCATGAACTCGGTATCGCGAGTGTGCACCTTGACCACTTTGCCGTGGATCTCGCCGGCCTCGGAATTCCAGCGCACCGCTTCGCCGACCTTGAATGAACTGCTCATCATTGCGTCCTCGCCTCTGGCTGTTGATTTATGGAGCCGCGCGCGTCGGAGAAATTCCGCTTTTTTGCGAGGCGACCGAAGGCAGGCAAAAAAATCGAACGGCGAAAATCGCCCGCACCTCCAACCTGCACAAGCCGTAGAAAACGGCCATGACGAGGTGTGAGATGAATAACGATCAAGGCAAGCAAGGTGACGATCCGCTCCCAACCACGCCCGACCCGCTGAGTCCGGGGCGTACCGAGGTCGATCCGATGAAGGAACGCGGCATCGACGAGCTACCCGACAACGAAGGCGAAATCCCGCTGGATGATGACAGTACCGGCCTGGATCCGGAGCGCGTACGTCAGGAAACCGATAACGCCGAGATGGACGACCAGCCCAATCCGCGTTGAGCCTGAAACGGCAGCCATACGGCTGCCTTTCGGTTGCGCAATCAACAGCAGAATCAGGCAAGCATTTCACAGAAATGCACTACCTCGCGCTCCGACCCAGGCGCAACAATGGGCGTCCGACAACCCCATGGAGGATGCTCACATGCTCGTACAAGCCTACGGCGCCCACGCTGGCGACAAACCTCTTGAACCGATGCAGATCAACCGCCGTGCCCCGGCGGCGCACGACGTGCAGATCGATATCGCCTTCTGCGGCATCTGCCATTCCGACTTGCATCAGGTGCGCGCCGAATGGGCTGGCACGCAATTCCCTTGCGTGCCCGGCCATGAAATCGTCGGCCGCGTCTCGGCGGTCGGCGATCACGTCAAAAACTACAAGGTCGGCGATCTGGTCGGTGTCGGCTGCATCGTCGACAGCTGCCAGCACTGCGATGACTGCGAGTCCGGTTTGGAAAACTACTGTGACGGCATGATCGGCACCTACAACTTCCCGACCCCGGACGCACCGGGCTGGACTCTCGGTGGTTACTCGCAAAACATCGTCGTGCACGAGCGCTATGTGTTGCGCATCCGTCATCCCGAGGCGCAACTGGCCGCCGTCGCGCCGCTGCTCTGCGCCGGCATTACCACCTACTCGCCGCTGCGTCAGTGGCGCGCTGGCCCTGGCAAGAAAGTCGGCGTGGTCGGCATCGGTGGCCTGGGCCACATGGGCATCAAACTGGCCCACGCCATGGGCGCCCATGTCGTCGCATTCACCACTTCCGAATCCAAGCGTGAAGCGGCCAAGGCACTGGGCGCGGACGAAGTGGTGGTGTCACGCAATGCCGAGGAAATGGCGGCACACACCAAGAGCTTCGACTTCATCCTCAATACCGTCGCAGCGCCGCACGATCTCGACGCGTTCCTTGTTCTGCTCAAGCGCGACGGCGCGTTGACCCTGGTCGGAGCGCCCGCATCGCCGCATCCGTCGCCGAACGTGTTCAACCTGATCACCAAGCGGCGCACCATTGCCGGTTCAATGATCGGCGGCATTCCCGAAACTCAGGAAATGCTGGATTTCTGCGCCGAGCACGGCATCGTTTCCGACATCGAATTGATCCGCGCCGACCAGATCAACGAGTCCTATGAGCGCATGCTCAAGGGCGACGTGAAATACCGCTTCGTCATCGACAACGCAACGCTCGCCGGCTAAGCACAAGCGCCCATCGGCAGCGCGATGCTGCCGATGGCTCGAGTAATTCAATCCCGTAATTGACAGCGCCAGCGTTGCTCGCCAGAGTCGCACCCCTTTTTCCACCGTTGGGTGAACGGGGTCGCCATTGAACCAACAGACATTGTCCATGCGCCTGGAGCGCGTCGCTGCCCACGTACCGGTCGGCACGCGGCTGGCGGATATCGGCTCGGATCACGCCTATTTGCCGGTTGCCCTGATGCGCCGAGGCCTGATTACAGCGGCGGTGGCTGGCGAGGTCGCGCGCACGCCGTTCCACGCAGCGCAACGCACCGTCAATGAAAACGACCTGCACGGCCAGATCAGCGTGCGTCTGGCCGATGGCCTGGCGGCGATCAGGCCTGACGACGGCATCAGCGCCATCACCCTGTGCGGCATGGGCGGCGAAACCATTCGCGATATTTTCGACAGTGGCAAAGCCCATCTCAGCGGCCACGAACGATTGATCCTGCAGCCCAACGGCGGCGAGCAAGCGCTGCGCCAGTGGTTGATGGATAACAGTTACCGGATCGTTTGCGAAGAAGTCCTGCACGAAAACCGTTTCGACTATGAAATCATCGTTGCCGAGCGCGATTCAGATCCGGTGACATACGACGCCAAGGAACTGTTTTTCGGCCCCCTGCACCTGCAGGCACGCTGCCCGGCATTTCTGCACAAATGGCAACGCAGGCTGAAGCAGCGGCAGAAGACGTTGGGGCAGTTTACGCGAGCGCAACAGGCGTTGCCGGAGGACAAAATTCTTGCGCTGAAGCAAGAGATGCAGTGGATCAGTGAATTGCTCGGGTGACTGTGCCGCCGCCTTCGCGAGCAGGCTCGCTCCCACAGGAAATTGCATTTCTCCTGAGGAAACACGGCCAACTGTGGGAGCGAGCCTGCTCGCGAAAGCGGAGGGTCAAGCTACACAGCAACCAAGTTGGCCGCAGCCGTCGGAAAAACAAAAAGCCTGCTGTTAAAAGCAGGCTTTTTCGTGGGTCGTGAACTTACTTCTGCTGCGCCAGCGCCGAGTAGCTGTTCATCAGGTTGCGGTAGTTGGGGATGCGCTGCGACAGCAGATTGCCCAGGCCTTCAATGTCGTTGCGCCAGTCGCGGTGCAGCTCACAGGCCACCGAGAACCAGTTCATCATCTGCGCGCCAGCCTGAGTCATGCGGCTCCATGCGGCTTGCTGCACGGTGGTGTTGAAGGTGCCGGACGCGTCAGTCACTACAAACACATCAAAACCTTCCGCCAGCGCCGACAGGGTCGGGAACGCTACACACACATCCGTGACCACACCGGCAATGATGATCTGCTTGCGCCCGGTGGCCTTGATCGCCTTGACGAAGTCCTCGTTGTCCCAAGCGTTGATCTGGCCTGGACGAGCGATGTACGGCGCGTCCGGGAACATCTCTTTCAGCTCCGGCACCAGCGGGCCGTTCGGGCCTTGTTCGAAGCTGGTGGTGAGGATGGTTGGCAGGTCGAAGAACTTGGCCAGATCCGCCAGCGCCAGCACGTTGTTCTTGAACTCGTTCGGCGAGAAGTCCTGCACCAGCGAGATCAGACCGGTCTGGTGGTCAACCAGCAGCACGATAGCGTCGTCTTTGTTCAGGCGGTTGTAGGTTGGAGTGGTCATGGTGTGCGTCCCTTTTCAAGTTTGGAGTTTTGTTGTTGCGTTCAAGTTGGGTACAGATTACTGACGCACAGCAAAGGGATAAATCGGCTGAAAAGCGTTTCACCGTCCACTCAAACGGGACAATCATTCGAGGTCCGCTCTGATTAGATACACCACAGTACAAATGATGTACCTCAGCCCCCATTTATCAACTTCGCTCAACTTCCTAAAGTCTCCTCCAACAGCCACCCGCCATCCTGACGGGCCAGCGACAGAGGAAATCATCATGAGCACATCGAAAAAAGTAGTTGTCATCACCGGCGCTTCGCAAGGCATTGGTGCAGGTCTGGTCGAAGGCTTTCGCGCCCTTGGCCATCAAGTGGTCGCTACCTCGCGCTCGATCAAAGAGTCGAGCGACCCGAATGTCCTGACCGTCGCCGGCGACATTGCCGATCCGCAAACCGCCGAGCGCGTGATTCGCGCCGCTGTCGCCCGCTTCGGTCGCGTCGATACGCTGGTCAACAATGCCGGGATCTTTCTGGCAAAGCCGTTCACCGCTTACAGCCAGGCGGACTATGCCCAGGTCGTGGCGACCAACATGAGCGGCTTCTTCTACATCTCGCAACTGGCCATCGCCGAGATGGAAAAACACGGCAGCGGCCACGTCGTCAGCGTGACCACCAGCCTGGTCGATCATGCAATCGACGGCGTACCTTCGGTATTGGCGTCGCTGACCAAGGGCGGCATCAACGCCGCGACCAAATCCCTGGCGATCGAGTACGCCAAGCGCGGGATTCGGGTCAACGCCGTGTCGCCGGGCATCATCAAAACGCCGATGCACGCCGAGGAAACCCATCAGGCGCTGGGCAGCCTGCACCCGGTCGGTCACATGGGGGAAATCGACGACATCGTGCAAGCGATCCTCTACCTCGACGGTGCAAATTTCGTCACTGGCGAGATCCTGCATGTCGACGGTGGCCAGAGCGCCGGCCATTGATCGAAACCCTGCAACGCCGCCGGTGGATACCGGCGGCGTCGTTGGTTGTGGTACACAGAGGATGAACGTCCGTCGATCCTCGGTGCGAGCCACAATGAAACGCCATTTTGAAGATTTGCAGTTAGGCAGTATCGAACTGTTCTGCCTGGCCGCCGAAGCCGGCAGCTTCACCGCCGCCGCGCAACTGGCCGGAGTCACGCCCGCTGCGGTGAGCCGGTCGATTCTGCGTCTGGAGCAACGCCTGGGTTCGCGACTGTTCGCGCGCACCACGCGCAGCATCCGCCTCACCGACGCCGGACGGAGCTTCTTCGAACAATGCAGCCAGGCGCTGACGCAACTGGTTGAAGCGCAGCAGGAAGTCATGGGCGCGCAGACTTCGCCGTCGGGGCGACTGCGCATCAGCCTGCCGACCACCTACGGGCATCACCGCATCCTGCCGCTGCTACCGAAATTTCGCGCGTTGTACCCCGAGGTCACGGTCGACGTGCACTTGGGCAATCGCAATATCGACTTCGTCGAAGAGGGCTACGACCTGGCGATACGCGTGCGCGCACAACCGGACTCGACGCTGATCGCGCGCTTGCTGGAAGACGCCGCCCTGGTGGTGGTCGCCGCCCCCGAATATCTGCATAGAGCCGGTACGCCGCAGACGCTGGACGATCTCATCGCGCATGAGTGCATCCAGTTCGAATTGCCCAGCAGCGGGCGGCGGATTTCCTGGCTGTTTCAGGAAAACGGCCGGGACCTGGAAGTGATTTCCGACGGTGGCTATTCCTGTTCCGACGATGTGCTCGGCGGTGTGACGCTGGCCAAGCACGGCGCCGGGCTGTTTCAGACTTACCGTTTCATCGTCGAGCAGGAACTCGCCGATGGCCGCCTGATTGAGGTGCTGCAACCGTACGCCGGACGTTCGCGCCCCTACACCCTGCTCTACCCGCACGGCCGCTATGTGCCGCAGCGGGTGCGGGCGTTTGTGGATTTTCTGCTGGGGTTTCGTGAGCAATGGACAGGACCCGCGCGGTAATCAACCGGTCTGACGCAGGCGGCTGAGTTCCTTGGACGGCGGGCAGCCGAACTGGCGGTTGTATTCGCGGCTGAACTGCGAAGCGCTTTCGTAGCCGACGCGGTAACAGGCGCTCGAGACGTCCAGCCCTTCATTGATGATCAGCCGCCGCGCCTCTTGCAGGCGCAGCTGTTTTTGATATTGCAGCGGGCTCATGGCGGTGACGGCTTTGAAGCGGTGATGCAGCGCCGAGTTGCTCAGGTTGGCCACCTGCGCCAGCGCGTCGATACGCAGCGGCTCGGTGAAATTCTTGTTCAGCCAGTCGATAGCGCGCGTGACCCGGTGGGTCTGCGAATCGTTGACGGCGATTTCATACAGCAGATGCCCGTGCTGGCCGCGCAGCAGGCGGTAATACAGCTCACGCAACACCATCGGCGCGAGCATGCCGATGTCGCGTGGATTATCCAGCAGGCGCACCAGACGCAGCATGGTATCGAGCAAGGTCACGTCGATCTTGTCGAGGAACATCCCGCGCCCGGCGTCCTGTGGCATGCCGGTCAGCGGCGACTCGGCAATCAGTTGCGTCAGTTGTGCCGGATCGAAATCCAGCCGTACGCAAAAATACGGCGCCTCGGGCGAGGCTTCGATCACCCGTCCCGACACCGGCAACGTCACTGACACCACCAGATAATTCAGCGGGTCGTAGAGGAAGCGCTCATCACCCAGCCCGACTTCCTTGCGCCCCTGCACGATCAGGCACAGCGCGGGCCGGTGCACAACGTGAATCAGCTCGGACGGCCCATCGAGACGGATCACGTGCAGTGGCGCAATCGCGGTTTCGTAGGTGCCCGGCGCGTCAAAGCGTTGAGTCAGCAAGCGCACCAGTTCGGCGCGGTACACCGCCGTGTCGTGGAGGATGGAAGCGTCGTGGTTATCCATGCAAATGGCCTCGAAAGCAGACGAAGGTGGGTCAACTGCGGAGGAAGATTAGCCAGTTTTATCCAGCGGCGACTAGATCAAAGATGCTGCAGATTTGCCTGATTCTGCGTGCTCGTGATCGTAGCAAAGCCATGGGCGCGTTATCACACGCGCCCATGGCTTCTCACACCACTATCAACCCGCCGTTACCGTCATGCCGCCATCGGCCATGACCACCGAGCCGACCATGAAGCTGGCGCGGTCGGAGGCGAGGAAGGTGACGATTTCGGCGATTTCTTCCGGCTGCGCCGCCCGACCGATTGGCGCCGCTTCGCCGTGCTGCGCGAGGAAGCCCGGGCCGTCCTCGACCACGTCATTGAGGATATTGGTCACCACATCGCCGACGCCGATCGCGTTGACGCGAATGCCGTGCTCGATGACTTCCAGGGCCAGCGTGCGGGTCAATTGTGCCAGCGCACCTTTGGAAGCGGTGTAGGCGGCAATGGTCGGAAAGGCAAAGTACGACGCATAGGAAGCGATATTTACGATTGCACCGGACTTGTTCGGGATCATCGCCTTGACCGCTTCGCGGCAGTGCAGGAAGGCGGCCGTGGCATTGACTGCCTGGATCTTTTCCCAGTCGTCGCGACTCATGTCGATCACTGCTTTGTTGATAATGATCCCGGCGTTGTTGATCAGAATATCCAGGCGCCCGAACTGCTCGACGGCAAGGCCGACTGCGCGTTCGGCGGCGCCGTCCTCGGTGATGTCCGCCACCAGCGGCACCAGATCGGGACGAGCCAGTTCTTCGACAGCCGGGTTGAGGTCTTCGGCAATCACCTTGGCGCCGCGAGCGTGCAGCATCAGCGCAATCGCCTTGCCGATGCCACTGGCCGCGCCAGTGACCAGTGCAACTTTACCGGCGACTTCTTGTGGCAGGGTGTGGTTGAAATCAGTCATGGTTTAACTCCTCGATAGCGAATCGGTGTTGCGCCTGATGGCGCGCTCGTAAACACGGCTTCACTGTCGCGCACTGGCCGCCGCCGGGCTTTCGGGCGATTGCCGGGACTGTCGGAGTTTTGCGCTGGAGTTTCTCGTTCGCCCGCCCTAACCTGCAAAATCATTCTCAGCCAAAGCTTTTGATGGAGCGTTCTGTGCCCCCTGCCAGCCCTGCTACGCCGACAATCAGCCAGCCCGCGCGCATCGCTGCCGAAGCCATGCCGGAGCATCTGCCCGGTGTTGCGGAAACGACCACGCCGCGGCCGCAGATCAAGGATGCAGTGGTGCAACTGTTCCGCCATCAGACTCTGCTCGAACCGATCCGCGTGCCCTGCGTGGCCGAACCGCTGCTGGTGCTGGTATTGGCCGGCACTGCCCGGGTCGAAGAACGTTCGTTGGGCGGAGAATGGCAGGCGAGCCAGGTCACGGCGGGCGACTTCTTCCTGACCAACACCCGCGAACCCTATGAAATGCGCTGGCAAACCGAAGGTTGCGAGGTGTTCGAAGTCATGCACCTTTACCTAGGTCTGGGCCTGATCGAACAAGCGGCGCGCGAAGCGTTCGGCGAACAGGCCGGTGCAGTGACGTTTGTCGATGTGTCCGGTGCGCGTGACGAGCAGGTCAGCTTCATCCTTGAGCAACTGCGCATCGAACTGACCGAACAGCGCCAGCCCAGTGCACTGCTGGTACACAGCCTGGCTCAGGCGCTGGCGATCCATCTGCTGCGTCATTACCTCGACCCCGACAGCAACCCGCGCCGCGACAACGCCCTGCCCGCCTACAAACTGCGCCGGGTGATCGAAGCCATGAATGCGAATCTGGCGGAGGATTTCAGCCTCAGTCATCTGGCCGCCATCGCCGGGCTGAGCGACTACCACTTCAGCCGCACCTTCAAGCGCGCTACCGGTTTATCGCCCTCGCAATACTTCATCCGCCTGCGCATGAGCCGCGCGCGTCATCTGTTGCTGGAGACCGCACGCAGCGTGATCGACATTGGCCTGGAGGTTGGCTATTCCAGCCCCAGCCATTTTTCCCAGGTTTTCCGCCGTGAAGTCGGCGTCACCCCGAGCGCCTACCGGGACGCGCCACGCGGGGCCTGAAAACCTGTCGAAAAGCGATGCAGCAGAATTGGGCAAATCCCGTGGAGGAATCGATTAATAGCCCATGAGCCGCCGCACTTAATCTTCTTCCAAGCCCACTCAAGGGCACACAGAAGAGGACGACATCATGCTGAACATTCAAGACAAAGTGATCGTGATTACCGGCGCCAGCAGCGGCATCGGCGAAGCGACCGCACGCCTGCTCGCCGAACGTGGCGCCAAAGTGGTGTTGGGCGCACGGCGCACCGAGCGTCTGGCAGTGATTGCCGAAGAGATCAACGGCGCCGGTGGCCACGCGCAGTTCCGCGCACTGGACGTCACCGATCAGCAGGATGTGCAGCGCTTCGTCGATTTTGCCGTCGAACATTACGGCCGCGTCGATGTGCTGGTCAACAATGCCGGCGTGATGCCGTTGTCACGGCTGGATGCGCTGAAGGTCGATGAGTGGAACCGCATGATCGACGTCAACATCCGTGGCGTACTCCACGGCATAGCCGCCAGCCTGCCGTTGATGCAGCGCCAGCGCGGCGGGCAGATCATCAACATCGCCTCGATCGGTGCTTACGCGGTGAGCCCTACTGCGGCGGTGTACTGCGCGACCAAATACGCCGTACGGGCAATTTCCGAAGGCTTGCGTCAGGAGGTGGGCGGCGATATCCGCGTCACCGTCATCGCACCGGGCGTGACCGAATCGGAACTGGCCGAGAGCATTTCCGATGAAGGCGGCCGCGAAGAGATGAAGTCATTCCGCAAGATCGCCATCCCCGCCGAAGCCATCGCCCGCGCGATTGCGTATGCCGTCGAACAACCGGCGGACGTGGACGTCAGCGAACTGATCGTGCGTCCAACCGCGAGCCCTTATTGAGACCAGGAGTCAATCTGTGGGAGCGAGCCTGCTCGCGAAAGCGCTGGGTCAGGCGAACATGATGTTGAATGTACCGCCGTCTTCGCGAGCAGGCTCGCTCCCACAGGGTGGTTGTGGCGCCACCAAATCATTGGTCAACACATTGTGGGAGCGAGCTTGCTCGCGAAAGCGGTGGATCAGCCGGCAAAGATTTTGGATGTACCGCCGTCTTCGCGGGCAAGCCCGCTCCCACAGGGTTTTTGTGGCACCACCAAATCAATGGTCAACACGGAACATTGTGGGAGCGAGCCTGCTCGCGAAAGCGGTGGTTCAGCGGGCAAAGAGGTTGAATATGCCGCCGTCTCGCGAGCAGGCTCGCTCCCACAGGGAATCGCGGTGCCGCTGACGAAACGGGCTGGCACTCATATCTAACCTAACGCGCTCCCGGCCCGATCAACATGCTTTCGATCTCGGCGCCGGGCATCATTTGCTGCAGGCCTTCGATGAGCTTGTCGCCGGCCTCGGTCAGCGCTTCCAGCGGCATCGCCGGCAGGCTTTCGAGGATGAACCACATGTGCTGCGCCTGCGCATCGAGGCGGGTTCGCACGCCTTGGCGCCAGTTCCAGCGCCGGCAGGTTACGCCTTGGTCATCGCGCCAGACCACTTCGCCGGCGTCCGGGAATTCATGCGCGGGCAGACCTTCTTTCATCGTGTCGAACGGTTCGCTGCCATCGGCGACGACCAGACGCGGTGAGCCGACGTAGGCCTCGGCATTCTCGCCCCCCACGGGAATCGCGTATTCCAGACTGATGGCGTTGTACAGATCAACCACCGGATCGATGCTCGGCAACTCGCCGTCGCGCAACACCCGTTTGCGCAGAGCCTCGGCCGAGCAAGGCGTGCGCTGCGGCTTGGCACCGAACTGGCGAAACACGTCCGCCCAGGCCTGCAAGTGCGCGGGCCCCCATGACGGGCCACCGTTGGCGACGATCTGACAGGCTTTGGCCAGTGCTTCACCGGCCACGTATGCCTGAGTAATCGGCGCCGCTTGCACGACAATACTCAGCGCTCTGAAGCCCGGCGCGAGTTGCGCAACAGCCGGATCGATTGACGGCACGACAGACAGCATCCCAGAATCCCCCTCATACCCGAATTTCAAACGATGCTAGCGATCAATGACCAAGAAAGTCAATATAACGACCGAGGCCGGCGCCGACGTCGAGACCGTCAGCGCGGCGGTGTCGCGCACGCTCAAACAGGCGCGCAAACAACAGGGCATCACCCTGGATGAACTGTCCAGGCGCTCCGGCGTGAGCAAAGGCATGGTGGTCGAGATCGAGAAGGGCTCGGCCAACCCAAGCATCGCGACATTGTGCAAAATTGCCGCAGCGCTGGGCTTGTCCGTGGCGGACTTCGTCAATGTCGCCGACACTCCGGCGGCGCATCTGATCGACAGTGATGACATCCCCACGCTATGGACCGGTGAGCTGGGTGGATCGGCACGACTGCTGGCCGGCACCGGCGGCCCGAACATGCTCGAGTTGTGGCGCTGGGAATTGTTTCCCGGCGAGTCGTTTTCTTCAGCCGGTCACCCGAATGGCACCACAGAGCTGTTTCATGTCGAGAAAGGCGCGTTGCATTTGCAGGTTGGCGATGCCGAGCTGATTGTCGGGCCTGGGTGTTCGGCGGTGGCGCGGACCGATGTGGCGCATGGGTATGCCAACCATGGGCGAGCGAAACTGGTTTTCACGATGTCAGTGACTGAACTGCATCAGGGTGCCAGGGAAAGCCCCTCACCCTAGCCCTCTCCCCGAGGAGAGGGAACTGTCCGGGTTGACCATCACAGGGAGCGTTCCCCTTCAAACAGCACGGTCAGCGTGACGGCGGATGCTCCGTCGAAACCGAATTGGCCGCATCCACATCCGACATGTCTTCTTCTACAGGCGCCTCATCGTCCGGCGGCAAAGGCACCTCGGGGTTTTCGCGCTTGGGATCGTGCCCGGTCTCATTGTCGGTGGTGCGCGTCACGGCTTGTTGCGACTGGTTGCCCGGTGCGTTTTCATCAATGTCCATGTCGTTCTCCGAAGTGTTCAGCGATAGGTACCTGAACGTGTGAAATGCCCTCGCGTGACAAGTGCCCGACAATGGACGAACGGCGTTCTGTAGAAAACGCAAAAAGCCTGCTTTCGAGGCAGGCTTTTGCTTTGGATTTAACGCTTACTTCTGCTGCGTCAACGCCGAGTAGCTGTTCATCAGGTTGCGGTAGTTGGGGATGCGCTGCGACAGCAGATTGCCCAGGCCTTCAATGTCGTTGCGCCAGTCGCGGTGCAGCTCACAGGCCACCGAGAACCAGTTCATCATCTGCGCGCCAGCCTGAGTCATGCGGCTCCATGCGGCTTGCTGCACGGTGGTGTTGAAGGTGCCGGACGCGTCAGTCACTACAAACACATCAAAACCTTCCGCCAGCGCCGACAGGGTCGGGAACGCTACACACACATCCGTGACCACACCGGCAATGATGATCTGCTTGCGCCCGGTGGCCTTGATCGCCTTGACGAAGTCCTCGTTGTCCCAAGCGTTGATCTGGCCTGGACGAGCGATGTACGGCGCGTCCGGGAACATCTCTTTCAGCTCCGGCACCAGCGGGCCGTTCGGGCCTTGTTCGAAGCTGGTGGTGAGGATGGTTGGCAGGTCGAAGAACTTGGCCAGATCCGCCAGCGCCAGCACGTTGTTCTTGAACTCGTTCGGCGAGAAGTCCTGCACCAGCGAGATCAGACCGGTCTGGTGGTCAACCAGCAGCACGATAGCGTCGTCTTTGTTCAGGCGGTTGTAGGTTGGAGTGGTCATGGTGTGCGTCCCTTTTCAAGTTTGGAGTTTTGTTGTTGCGTTCAAGTTGGGTACAGATTACTGACGCACAGCAAAGGGATAAATCGCTTGAAAAGGGTTACACCGTCCACTCAAACCGGACAATCCACTTCAATCGTAGAACGGCTCAACCAACGTCCGGCTGCCGACAAAGAAACTGTCCGCCACCAGGCGCAACGGTTGCAGATCCAGGTCGCTGGCCTTGTCGCTGATCAATTGCTGGAAGTGGCGGTAGACCGCTGCGTACTCGCCCTCCTCCGAGACGCTTTGGCGCACGCCGTCGATGCTCAGCACGGCGCCGCCATTGTCCAGGCGCAGGATGCCTTCGACGCAGCGGATTTCGATGCTCCACAGTTCGTCGTGGCCATGGTCGAAATCGAACTCGGCGCGTACGTCCAACTGATGCGGGTCAGACATTTTGATCGAGGCGGCAATCGGCGACTGGCAGTTGCTCGGCACGCGCAATTCGGCGGCTTCGACAAACAGCGGCAGCGCCAGCAGGTGGGTGACGATCGACAAGGCGTTGATGCCCGGGTCGAACACACCGAGGCCGCCCGGTTGCCAAATCCATGCCTGGCCCGGATGCCACTTGCGCACGTCTTCCTTCCAGTCAATCTGTACGCTTTGCAGGGTGCGGCTGGCCAGCCAGTCGCGGGCGGCGGCGATGCCCGGTGCGTAGCGTGAATGCCAGGCGAACAAAGCGCTGACGCCTTGTTCGGCGACTTGATCGACCAGGGCCATGGCCTCGCCCAATGTCGCACAGGGCGGTTTTTCCACGAGCACGTGCTTGCCGGCCGCCAACGCCTGTTGCACCAGCGCGAAGCGCCCCTGTGGCGGCGTGCAGAACGCAATTGCGTCGACAGTCGGGCCGTTTTCGAGCAGTTCGCCCAGCGATTGGAAGTTCTCCACCCCGGCGCAAGGTTTGCCCTGGGTTGCGACCGCCACCAACTGGAACGCCGGGTTGGCGAGGATGGCGGGAACGTGTTGATCCTGGGCGATCTTGCCGTAGCCCACCAGGCCGAGACGAATCGGTTGCATTACAGACTCCTGTTGTTATTTTGGTCTTTGCAGCGCAGCGGCAAGAGTACGTGTTTCTGCGCTCGTCTCCAATCGTCATACTATTTAAATCAAAGTTTGGTCGCGGCGAACGCATGGCTTATTCGTCATTTCTTCTTACACCTTTTGTCGTCCGATCCCGCACCGCGCGGCGATCGGCAGCCGGCGATCAGCCTCAGTTTGCTATCATGCGGCGCTTTTACGGTTAACCCCTCGCCAGTCCTGCCGACTGGCGGGCTGCAAAAGGCGGTATTAGATGACGGCTTTGTTGACTCGCCGCAAGGTACTTGCGGGAATGGGCGTGCTCGGGCTCGGCCTGCTCGCCGGTTGCGATACCCGTGGCCAACTGTCGTACAAGTACGGCAAGGATCTGAGCGACAAGATTCTCGGACGCACCTTCAAGCTGAAGAATCCCGAAGGCGAAACCATGTCGCTGTCGAGCTTTCGCGGGATGATGCCGATGATCTTCTTCGGCTTCACCCAGTGCCCGGCCGTTTGCCCCACTACCCTGGCCCGCGCCGCACAGATCAAAAAACTGATGGGCCGCGACGGCGACCGTTTGCAAGTGGTGTTCATCACCCTCGACCCGGAACGCGACACGCCGCAGATCCTCGACGCCTACGTCAAAGCCTTCGACCCGAGCTTCGTCGCGCTGTACGGCACGCTTGAGGAAACCAAGGCCACCGCCAAGGAATTCGACGTGTTCTACGAGAAAGTCCCGGCCGGCGACACCTACACCATCTCCCATACGTCCACCAGCTACGTCTACGACTCGCGTGGTGAGTTGCGCCTGGGCCTGTCCACTTCGCTGACAGCCCAAGAGTGCACGGAAGATTTGCTTACTGTTATGGAGGTCTGCTGATGCATCCCGTTCTGAATCACCTCAAACGCACCGTATGTGCACTGTCCCTGCTCGGCCTGGCCTTTCAGGCGTCGGCGCAGACCAAAGTCGACGATGCTTGGGTCCGTGCCACCGTGCCGACCCAGTCCGCCAGCGGCGCGTTCATGACCGTCACTGCCGACAGCGACAGCAAACTGCTCAGCGTTGCCTCGCCAGTGGCCAAGGACGTTCAGATTCATGAAATGAGCATGAAGAACGATGTGATGACCATGGGCCCGGTGAAGTCGGTTGAGTTGCCTGCCGGCAAAGCCGTGAGCTTCGATCCGAACGGCTACCACGTCATGCTGATGGGCCTGACCGGTCAGTTGAAGGAAGGCGAAAACGTGCCGCTGACCCTGACCGTGGAAAACGCCAAGGGCGAGAAAGAAACCATTGAAGTCAAGGCACCGGTCCGCGCGCTGACCAACATGGGCGGCCACGATCACAGCAAGATGCATTGATCGCTGACTGAAAGACTGTTCGCCTGACAGAAAAACGGGGCGGCCTGATCGATGATCAGGCCGCCCCGTTTTTTATGAAAACGATGCTCTGACGCATGGAAAGCTTGCTTTACATAAGCGAAGATTTCGATGAGGATGTAAAGGGTCTTTTACAGGGAGTTGAACATGAATCGCTATTACCTCGAAATGGGCGCCGCATTGACGCTGTACACGCTCGTGCTGATCGCCTCGGTGGTTGCCAGCCAACATTTTCTGGACGCCCATCTGCTGTTGCGTTCAGCCGTCGCGCTGGCGCCGATGATCCCCGCCGGATTGATGTGCTGGGCTATCGTGCGCAACCTGCGGCGCCTGGATGAAATGCACCTGCGCATCCAGTTTGAAGCGCTGGGCTTTGCCTTCGCCGCTTCCGCGTTACTGACGTTCAGCTATGGCTTTCTCGAAAATATCGGCGCCCCGCACATACCGTGGACCTGCGTATGGCCGGTGATGGCCGCGATGTGGATCCTCGGTCTGCAAATCGCCCGACGTCGCTATCAATGAAAAATCACCTCAAGGCGCTGCGCGCCGAGCGCAAGTGGTCACAGGTCGATCTGGCGGAGCGCTTGAACGTCTCGCGCCAGACCATCAACGCCATCGAAAATGAACGCTACGACCCGAGCCTGCCGCTGGCGTTTCAGATCGCGCGAACGTTTGGATTGGCCATTGAAAGTATTTTCGAGGATCCGGAAGCAGAATCCGATTCGCAAACTGCTGTGAGGGGTGGCAAACAGCCGTAGTTGATTTCGATTCATGCTAAAAACTGTCAACTTTTACAGTGTTGCATCGATGCCATGCGCCCTATCCTGCCTACTCCCGGCAATGATTGCAGGGGTCTCATTGATCAGATGGAGCATTGCAAAGATGACTAGCACAGTAGCCTTTCCTTTTAAGTTCCAAGGGTTGAATGCCGAGAAAACCGAGATTTCGCTATCCAGGATCAGCGACATCGGCGCGCAGATAACGCCGACGGAGCAAATGACCCGTCTCAATCTGAATTTCACTTTTGCCGACGGCAGCAGTCTGAGTACCGATATTGTTCCCAGCGCAAACGTGACAGAAACTTACGGAATCGTTCCCCGCTGGGGTCTGGAGCGCAGCAAAAACAATTCGGTCACCTGTACGTTCCGCTGGTGGCCCGACAACCAAGTTTTCCAGAGCACATTCAAGGTCGTTGCATGATGGTTCGGGACGGCTGTCCGGCAACGGACAGCCATTACTCAGCAGCATGAAGCGTCAACCAAGCTCGGCAGCGTAAGGCCACAGGATCCTGCTGCACTCGCCTCAACTCCCCGCACCACCATGCGCCTCTTCAAAGAAGTAATCCTTCCAGCTCCCCGCCTTGTTCTTCAGCACGCCCAATTCCTGCAATTTTTCGGCATAGATAAACGTGCGTTGCGGTACGACGGTGAAGTCGATTTCCGGGTCTTTGACGATTTGCTCGACCAGGGCCAGCGGCAGTTTCGATTGCTCTACACGAATGTAGGCTTGGGCGGCGGCGGGTTTGTCGGCTTTGATGATGTTCTCGGCTTCGGCCAGTGCGTCGTAGAACGCCTTGTAGGTTTTCGGGTTTTCGTCGTGGAATTTTTCCGTGGTGTAGAGCACGTTGAACGTCGCCGGGCCGCCGAGGATTTCGTAGGAGCTCAGCACTTTATGCACGTTGGGGTTTTGCAGCGCCTGGTACTGGAACGGTGGGCTGGAGAAATGCGAGTTGATTTCCGAGCCGCCGGCAATCAGCGCAGCGGTGGCATCCGGGTGCGGCAGGCTGACCGAAATGTTGTCGAACTTCTTGAACTGGTCATCACCGAATTCCCTGGCGGTTTCTATCTGCAGGGTACGCGACTGGAAGCCTACGCCTGCGGCCGGCACGGCGATACGGTCCTTGTCGCTGAAGTCCTTGAGGGTTTTGATGTTCGGGTTGTTGGTCAGCAGGTAATTGGGCATCGAGCCCAGCGCGGCGATGGCTTTGACGTTCTGTTTGCCCTTGGTGCGATCCCACACAGTGAGCATCGGCGGCACGCCGGCCGAGACGACGTCCAGCGCACCGGTGAGCAGCGCCTCGTTCATCGCCGTGGCGCCGGAAATGCTGTTCCAGTCGACCGTGATCTCCAGGCCCTGGGCCTTGCCGTGTTTCTCGATCAATTGTTGATCGCGCACGACGTCGAGAATCAGGTAACCAATGCCGAATTGCTGGGCGATGCTGATTTTGCCCTCGGCCCGGGTGCCGCTGCTGAACAGCGCGCCCGCTGCCAGAGTTGCAGCCAACAGAGTCAGCGCAGAACGTTTGAACGGTGTGGCCATGACAACCTCGCAGCATGGGGGTGGGCTGAAAGGCCTGACTTTATAGCTATAAAAAAAAGAAATTAAATATCTTTATCGCATATCGATATCACTCCACGATTTAGCGTCTGCTGCTGAAACTCAGGAGCAGTGGATGGACCTACAACAGTCTGAAACAAAAAACTGCCCCTTCTGAAAAACGGCTTTAAGGCTCGAAACCCCGTCCGCTATGGGCGCGCGAAATTTCAGCGATCGCCAGCCGCAGGTTTTAATAGCCGATCAGCCTTCCTGCCCTTGGTATCATCACCCACACTTTTTTGACCCTTTGATGACAAGCAGGCCTTTTTTGTGAGCGCTCTTTTCAACTGGCTGCGGCGGCCGAATGCCCGCCTTTTTTCTCTCATCGTTCTGGTATTGATCGTGCCGGTGTGCCTGCGTGCAGCGTTGGGCTGGTCGACACCGCTGGGCTTTTTGTCGGATCTGGCCGTGGGCAGTTTGCTGGTGGTAACGCTGCATCGCCGCGCATGGTGGCTGACCTTGCCGGTGCTGGTGTTTTGGGCGCTGCTGGCGATCGCCACGGCAGAATTGGTCAGCGCCGTCGGCCGCCTGCCGACGCCTTCGGATATTCACTATCTGATCGACCCGCAATTCGTCGAAAACTCCACTGGCGGCGGACTTGCGCACCCTGCCCTGGCCATGGCTTTGCTGGGTGCTTTGGTTTTCTGGCTGCTGGCCCAATTTATGGGGCGCGGTCTGGCTCGTCCGGCGTTGCCGCGCGCTGCGTGGGCCGCGCCGATCGCTTTGTTCGCCGCGCAATGGGGCGCGCTAAACCTGTGGCCGAATGACGGCGACGCCTGGCGCCTGTACAACCTGCCGCATCAATTGCTCGCCAGTGAAGTGGCCGACCTGCAGATCCAGGCCGAGGAATGGCTCGACGGCGACGTTGAAGAACCCACACCGGCGATGGCCGGGCTCACCGACGTCGACCTCAATGGCCAGAAGCTGCTCGCCGCGCCGGGGCAGGCGCGCAACGTATTGATCATCGCTTTGGAAGGCATTCCCGGCGCCTACATCCGCGCCAACCGCGAAGCGATCGGCAGTCATTATCAGGAAGACCTGATGCCCAACCTCAGCCGCTGGGCCGAGCGCGGCATGAACACCCCGGATTACGTGCTGCACACCCATCAGACCATTCGCGGTCTGTATGCCATGCTCTGCGGTGACTACGACAAGCTCAACAACGGCACGCCCAAAGGCGTGGAAATGCTCACCCTCAACGAGCGCAATCAGGCCTGCCTGCCGGCGCAACTACGCGAGCACGGCTTCAGCACCCATTACTTGCAAGGCGCCGGCCTGCGCTTCATGGCCAAAGACAAGATCATGCCGCACATCGGTTTCGATGCGACCCACGGTCTGGAATGGTTCAGCAACAGCAACTACCTGGAATTCCCCTGGGGCAAGGATGACAAGGCGTTTTTCGAAGGTGCGCTGGATTATGTCGGCCAGTTGAAAAAGCAAAAGCAGCCTTGGATGTTGACCCTGCTGACGGTCGGCACCCACCAGCCCTACTCCGCACCGGACGATTATCTGCAGCGTTATGAAACGCCGAAGCAGGCTGCTGTGGGTTATCTCGACGATGCGCTGGATGAATTTCTTTCGGGGCTGAAGCGCCAAGGCATTCTCAAGGACACGTTGGTGGTGATCACCTCGGATGAATCCCACGGCATCGACGGTGTGCGACTGGCCTCCTCGTGGGGATTCAACCTGACGCTGGCACCGGAGCAGGCGCAACTGCCGCGCTTGCATGCCGGGGTCTATGGTCACGTCGATCTGAGCACCTCGATCCTTGACTATTTCGACCTGCCGGTGCCGACTGCGCTGAGCGGCCGCTCGCTGTTTCGCGATTACGATTCCGGGCGAGAAATCATGTCGTTCACCAACGGCAAGCTGCGCTACCACGACGGCCAGGGCATCTTCTCCGAATGCGACCTGCCGCGCCGCTGCCGCTACTACCAAAGCACCGGCTTCATCGCCGAAAGCGCTACTTACAAAGGCACCTACAGCGGCCATCCGGCCCGGCAGATCGCCGCGCGCGCCGATGCCCTCGACTTGTCCCTGTTGCGCACACCACTCAATCATCGCTACCAGTTCGGCAGCAACAGCATCATCCCTCTGCAAGCGCAGATCAAGGATGACTGGGCCGACAACCTGATCGGCGCGCAATACCTGGAGATGCCCAAAGGCTCGCACACCCGCGTACGCCTGACCGTGCGCTCGGTCGATCCGCAGCAGGCGGCGTATATTCAGCTCAAGGCCAAGGAATTTGAACAGGACGTGCAACTGGGCCTGCCTGCAGAAATGATCGCCACGGCGGACCAGCCGCTGGAGATGGATTTCAGCTTTGAAAACCCGCAGCCGCGCAAAGCCTTCTCGTTTCATCTGTTGGGGTATGGCAATGGCGCGGTTGAAGTCAGCGACTTCAGCGTCATCACCGAATTGCCCGGCCAGGAAGACATCCTTGATGACGTTCCTGATGACGAAACCGCGCAATCCAGCTAACCCCTGTAGGCGCTGCCGGAGGCTCGGGCCGCGGTCGGACGATCTTTTGATCTTGCTGTTCAATGAAAAATAAAAGGCAAAAGATCGCAGCCTTCGGCAACACCTACCTGTGCGGTGAAAGAGTTTGCCTATCGGTATCCAATAGTCGGGCTATTAGCCGACTTGCCAACTCGGGTCTAGCCTTACCAGTCCGAAGTCGGCACGAGCCGGCCGCAGACCTGATAGGGATACGAACATGGCAAACGAATCGAAATGCCCGTTCAACCACGCCGCCGGCGGCGGTACGACGAACCGTGACTGGTGGCCGAATCAACTCAATCTGAAAATCCTCAGCCAGCATTCCCCCAAGTCCGATCCGCTGGGCCAGGACTTCGACTACGCCAAGGCCTTCAAAAGCCTCGACTTTCAGGCGCTGAAACAAGACATCAGAGCGCTGATGACTGATTCTCAGGATTGGTGGCCAGCCGACTTTGGCCACTACGGCCCGCTGTTCGTGCGCATGGCCTGGCACAGCGCCGGGACCTATCGCACCGCCGATGGCCGTGGGGGCGCCGGCTCCGGACAGCAACGCTTCGCCCCGCTCAACAGTTGGCCGGACAACGTCAGCCTCGACAAGGCCCGCCGCCTGCTGTGGCCGATCAAGCAAAAATACGGGCGCAATATTTCCTGGGCTGACTTGATCGTGCTTACCGGCAACGTCGCGCTGGAATCCATGGGCTTCAAGACCTTCGGTTTTTCCGGGGGCCGCGCCGATGTCTGGGAACCGGATGAAGACGTGTACTGGGGTTCGGAAACCGAATGGCTGGGTGGCGATAACCGTTACGGCAAGAGCAATGGCCCGGTGCAAGAGCCCGGCGACGGCACGCTGGTGGCTGAGCCCGATTTGCATGGCCGTGAAGAAAGCCGTACCGATCAGGGCGAACGTAATCTGGAAAATCCCCTCGCCGCCGTGCAGATGGGCCTGATCTACGTCAACCCGGAAGGCCCGGAAGGCAACCCGGACCCGGTGGCCTCGGCCAAGGACATTCGCGAAACCTTCGGCCGCATGGCCATGAACGACGAAGAAACCGTGGCGCTGATCGCCGGCGGCCACGCGTTCGGCAAGACCCATGGCGCCGGCCCGGCCGACAATGTCGGCCCAGAGCCGGAAGCGGCCGGTCTGGAGCAACAGGGTCTGGGCTGGAAAAACGCCTTCGGCACCGGTAAAGGCGCCGACACCATCACCAGTGGTCTGGAAGTGACCTGGACCACCACACCAACGCAGTGGAGCAACAACTATCTGGAAAACCTGTTCGGCTTCGAGTGGGAGCTGACCAAAAGCCCGGCGGGCGCCCATC
This sequence comes from Pseudomonas sp. Sample_23, assembly GCF_004307595.1. NCBI lineage: Bacteria > Pseudomonadati > Pseudomonadota > Gammaproteobacteria > Pseudomonadales > Pseudomonadaceae > Pseudomonas > Pseudomonas sp. Sample_23. The sequence goes on along the minus strand of NZ_RCNX01000102.1, from coordinate 18,093 downwards.
AGTGGCAACCGAAAAACGGCGCGGGTGCAGGCACCGTTCCCCACGCTCACGATCCGAACAAGAAGCTCTCGCCGACCATGCTCACCTCCGATCTGGCGTTGCGCTTCGATCCTGCCTACGAACAAATCTCGCGGCGCTTTCTGGCCAATCCCGATCAGCTCGCCGACGCGTTCGCCCGCGCCTGGTACAAGCTGATCCATCGCGACATGGGTCCGCTCTCCCGCTACCTCGGCCCGGAATTTCCACAAGAGGAATTGCTCTGGCAAGACCCGCTGCCCGACGTGACGCACCCGCTGATCGATGACAGCGACGCCACGGCGCTGAAAAACAAGGTGCTGGCTTCAGGGTTGTCAGTGTCGCAACTTGTCTCGACCGCGTGGGCTGCAGCATCGACCTTCCGCGGCTCGGACAAACGCGGTGGCGCCAACGGCGGACGCTTGCGTCTGGCCCCGCAGAAGTTCTGGCAGGCCAACCAGCCCGAGCAATTGGACAAGGTGCTAAGCACCCTGGAAGGCATTCAGAACGAGTTCAACGGTTCTGCTGCCAATGGCAAGAAGATCTCGCTGGCGGACCTGATCGTCCTGGCCGGTAATGCCGGAGTGGAAAAAGCCGCGCAGAACGCCGGGCATTCAGTGTCGGTGCCGTTTTCACCGGGCCGCGTCGATGCTTCGCAGGAGCAGACCGATGTCGAATCGTTCGGCTTCCTCGAACCGATTGCCGATGGCTTCCGCAATTACAGCAAAGGAAAATACACGGTTGCGGCGGAAACCCTGCTGATCGACAAGGCGCAGTTGCTGACGCTCACGGCACCGGAAATGACCGTGCTGCTGGGTGGTTTGCGGGTATTGAACACCAATGTCGGCCAGACGCGGCATGGCGTGTTCACCGATAAAACCGAAACGCTGAGCAATGACTTCTTCACCCACCTGCTGGACATGGGAGTTGAGTGGACCCCAACGTCACGGGATGCCGATGAGTTTGAAGGCCGTGACCGCAAGACCGGGGCGCCAAAGTGGACGGCGACTCGGGTGGATCTGGTGTTCGGCTCGAATGCGCAATTGCGCGCGTTGGCCGAGGTGTACGCCAGTTCCGACGCGAAGGCGCAGTTCGTCAACGATTTCGTCAAGGCATGGACGAAGGTGATGAATCTGGATCGGTTTGATCTGCGTAAATAGCTGTTTGTTGTACCAATAAAAATGCCGCTCGTTGAGCGGCATTTTTTGTTGATCGTTCCCACGCGCAGCAAAGGAATGCAGCAAGGGACGCTCTGCGTCCCAAAGCCGACGCAGAGCGTCGAGAGAGTCATTCCCACGCAGAGCATGGGAACGATCAATTAAACGCCCCAAACATCTAATCGGCGTTAAGCCAGGCTCTTGCTCACCACTTCATAGACGTCACTGGACAGCGACCCGGACGCCAGAATGCGTTCCAGCTCAGCCTTCATCAGAGCCTGGCGCGCGCTGTCGTATTTGCGCCAGCGAGTCAGTGGGGCCAGTTGGCGCGAGGCGATCTGTGGGTTGAAGCCGTTCAGTTCGATCACCAGATCGGCAAGGAAGCGATAACCGGAACCGTCCGCCGCGTGGAAGTTGATCAGGTTCTGCCCGGCGAACGCGCCGATCAATGCCCGCACCTTGTTCGGGTTCTTGATGTTGAACGCCGGGTGCTGCATCAACGCCTTCACCCGCTCCAAACCGCCCGGCAAGGTGCTGCCGGCCTGCACGCTGAACCACTGATCCATGACCAGCGGATTGTCCTTGAAGTGCTCGGCGAAGCTGGCCAGGGCGAGGGCCTTCTGTTCTTCGAACGGCGAGTTGACCAGCACCGCCAGCGCAGTCAGGCGCTCGGTCATGTTGTCGGCGGTCTCGAACTGCTCCAGCGCCGCCGCCAGCACTTCCGGCTTGCCGCTGAGCATCAGGTACGACAGGGCAATGTTCTGCAAGGCGCGACGAGCGAAGTGCTCTGCCTCGGCGACGTACGGAGTCTTTTTCGACAGATCGCGATTGGCCTGATAACGCAGCCACAGCGCTTCGAACAAGCCTTCGGCGAGTTGCTTGCGGGCGAACTCGCGAGCGACATGAATCGCCTCGACGTCAGTCACTTCGCTGATCTCGGTGAGATAGGCCTCACCCGGCAGCGAGAGCATTTCGGCAACCATCGCCTGATCCAGCGACTCGTCGGACAGCACCGTGCGCAGCGCCGACACCAAACGCGGATCGAGCTTCAGGCTCTCGCCTTTCTGATGTTGGCCGATCAACTCTTGAAGCACTTGCACCGACAATTGCTGACCGGCATCCCAGCGATTGAAACCGTCGCTGTCGTGCTGCATCAGGAACATCAGTTGATCGCGGTTGTACGGGAAGCTCAATTTCACTGGCGCCGAGAAGCCGCGCAGCAGCGACGGCAAAGGCTGTTCGTTGATGTCGACGAAAGTGAAGGTCTGCTCGGCTTCGGTCACCGAGATCACTCGGGTGGTACCTTGTGCCGAGGCTTCGCCAGCCAGACGCAGGGCGATTTCATTGCCCTGGCTGTCGAGCAGGCCGAGCTCGACCGGAATCACGAACGGCAGTTTTTCTACCTTGTCCGGGGTCGGCGGGCAGCTCTGGCGGAAGGTCAGGCTGTAGGTTTTCGCCGCAGCGTCGTAGGACTCGCTGACGGCCAGACGCGGTGTGCCGGCCTGGCTGTACCAGCGCTTGAACTGGCTGAGATCAACGCCATTGGCATCTTCCATGGCCTTGACGAAGTCGTCGCAGGTCACGGCCTGGCCGTCGTGGCGCTCGAAGTACAGATCGCTGCCCTTGCGGAAGCCTTCTGCGCCCAGCAGGGTGTGGATCATGCCGACCACTTCCGAGCCCTTTTCGTACACGGTCAGTGTGTAGAAGTTGGAAATCTCGATGAAGCTGTCCGGACGCACGGCGTGGGCCATCGGCCCGGCATCTTCGGCGAACTGGTGGGTACGCAGGTACGCCACGTCCTGAATGCGCTTGACCGTCGCCGAGTTCATGTCCGATGAGAAACCGGCATCGCGGAACACCGTGAAACCTTCCTTGAGCGACAGCTGAAACCAGTCGCGGCAGGTCACGCGGTTGCCCGACCAGTTGTGGAAGTATTCATGGGCGACGATCGCCTCGACCCGCTGGTGCGCGGCGTCGGTGGCGGTTTCGGCGCGGGCCAGCACGGCGCTGGAGTTGAAGATGTTGAGGCCCTTGTTCTCCATCGCGCCCATGTTGAAATCGTTGACGGCGACGATCATGAAGATGTCCAGATCGTACTCGCGACCGTAGACCTCTTCGTCCCAGCGCATGGACTTCTTCAGGCTGTTCATCGCGTGCTGGCACTTGTCGATGTTTTCCGGCTCGACATAAATGCGCAGCGCGACAGTGCGCTGGCTCATGGTGGTGAAGGTGTCTTCGACGCACCACAGATCACCGGCGACCAGCGCAAACAGGTACGCCGGTTTCTTGAACGGGTCTTCCCAGGTCGCCCAGTGCCGGCCGTCTTCGCCGGGGCCGGAAGCGATCGGGTTACCGTTGGAGAGCAACACCGGGTAGCTGTGCTGTTCGGCCACGACGGTGGTGGTGAACTTGCTCATCACGTCCGGGCGGTCGAGGTAATAGGTGATCTTGCGAAAGCCTTCGGCTTCGCACTGGGTGCAGAACATCGTGCCGGACTTGTACAGGCCTTCCAGCGCGGTATTGGTTTCCGGATGGATGCGCACGCTGGTGTCGAGGGTGAAGGTTTCACTGGTCGGCTGCAGGGTCAGGTGACTGTCCGAGACTTGATAGTCAGCGGCGGTCAGCTCCTGATCCGCCAGCGTCACCGACAGCAGCTCAAGTTGCTGGCCGTCGAGCACCAGCGGCGGCAGTCCGGCGCCACGTTCAGGGTTACGGCGCATCACCAGTTGCGCGTGAACCAGGCTGTGGTCCTCGAACAACTCGAAGGTCAGGTGCGTTTCGTCGATCAGGTACTCGGGCGCCTGATAGTCCTTGAGGTAGATCATCTTCGGTTGTTCGGTGCGCATGCTGGAATCCTTATTGATGCACGGCGAGCTGGTAAGCCGTGTATTTACGAATGTTGATCACGCCGGTGTCGAAGATCAGGTACTGACCCTTGATCCCCAGCAGCGTGCCTTCGGCAATCGGGTTCTTGTCCAGGTTGAAGCTGACGATTTTCGCCGGGTATTGCTCGACGGGATAGCGGATTTCCAGCGGTTCGACATCGGCAATCGTCTGAATCGCCTGTAGGCCGAATCGCTCCTGCAACCCTTGCAGGCCCTCAGCGCAGCTTTCGAACAACTGATCGCGCACCTGCGCCAGATCCACCGCCGCCGCATCGCCCTTGAGCAGTGCGCGCCAGTTGGTCTTGTCCGCCACCTGACTGCGGAACAAGTCTTCGACAAAGCCCGATTGCTGCCGTGTCGACACGCGCATGATCGGCAGCGCCTGACTCGCGCCCTGATCGAGCCAGCGGGTCGGCAACTGCGTGGCACGGGTGATGCCGACCTTGATCCCCGACGAGTTGGCCAGGTAGACCACATGGTCGGTCATGCAGAACTGCTGGCCCCACACCGGATCGCGGCAGGTGCCGGCGTCGAAGTGGCAGCGCTCCGGGCTCATGATGCACAGGTCGCACTGCGCCAGTTTGGTCATGCACGGGTAGCAATAACCCTGACTGAAACTGGTTTTGGTCTTGCGCCCGCAATGGGTGCAGTGGATCGCCCCCAGGAATTCCAGACGCAACGTGCTGCCGATCAACGGATTGACCGGCACCTCGACGTCATCCAGACGAAACGCGTACTGCACGTTCGGCCCGTCCAGACGCGCCGACATTTTACTGATTGCACCGCGGCCAATCTCGATCAATGGATGGCATCCGACTTGAACAGGATGTTCGGCACTTCGATCGACTTCGACGCACACTCTTGCGGGCCCATGTAGCCAGTACGCTGGTCTTCCGGCAGGTTCTGGATTTCCCAGGCAATCATCGCCTGCAACGACAGCTCGCGCTGTTCGGCAGTGAGTTTGTTGCCGTCGGACCATTTGCCGATTTCCACGGCCAGTTTCAGGCTTTCGTAGATGTCCGGGGTGATGGTGCTGATCATGTCGTTGAAAGAGGACATCAGGGTCTCCGTGCTCTTTACTGAAACAAAAAATGTTAGACGGCCAGTTTACGGCGGTTATACAAACCGCCCAACAAACCGGTGAAGCATCCGATGAGTAACCCGCTCAGGTGCGCGGCGTTGGCGATCTGGCCGAAACCGATCAGCGAAATCAGCCCGGACATGCACACCACCAGCCACACCAGCATCATCACCAGCACGCCGCGCGGCAAACGATAGGCCGGGTTCGGCGCCAGCAACTGGAAAATCCAGCAATGCCCGAGCAAGCCGTAAAGCACGCCGGACAGCCCACCAAACAGGCTCGGGCCGCTCCAGACGAACTGCGCGTAGTTGGACACCAGACTGAACAGCAGCGTCAGGCCGATCAGGTTGATGCTGCCCTGGCGCGACTCGATGCGCCGCCCCAGCTCCCAGTACCACATGCCGTTCATGGCCAGATGGAGGATGCCGAAGTGGATCAGCATCGGCGTGACCAGCCGCCACCACTGCCCCGCCGCCAGACTGTCGGCCAGCGGCGTGAAGTGGATGTACTCGCCGATCACGCGAAAATCGAGGAAGGTCAGCCAGCGCAGGGTCTCGAGATTTTCACCGAGAAAGGTCAGACCGCCGACAATCAGGCTCAACAGCAGAATCAATCCGGTGGCCCTGGCGTGTTTCAGCTGCTCGGCGAAGCTCGGGCGCTTGAAGGTCTGGCCCACGGGAATGTCCAGTTGCTGATCCGGGTCGCCGGCCGGGAAGCGCTCGTACAAGGAACGCACGTCCTCGCTGATTTCCTCCGGCGCCCACAACACCTGTTCGCCCGCCTCTTCGCTGACCCGATGGGGCACTTGCATGCGTTGCAGCAGTTTGACAAAACCGCTCAAATCCACCGCCAACGGCAGGCGCAATACCGCTACCGCACTCATTGCAGGACCTCCGGCCGCTCGACATCGACCCAGACGAATTTTTGCGGATCCAGGCGCGTTTCCTCGTCCAGACGATAGGCCACCAGTTTGCCGTAGAGCACCGCACTGTAATCCAGGCACGCGAGGTTCGGGCGGATCGGCGCCGGTTTGCCGCTGCGCCAGTAGTGGCCGACGAACAGCAACGGCTCGTCGACGCCATAGCGCAGCAGGGAATTCTTTTCGGTTGAAGTCAGCGGCGTCTGCGCGACAGGTTCCGGCAGTGCATCGGGCTGGAAGACGATGTCGCCGTAGGTTTTCGGATCGTCTTCCCAGAACTTGGTGCGGAAGAACGAACGCACCAGACCGTCGCCGCTGGTCATGGTCAAGCCACCGGGCAGGCGCATGTCGGTGCCGCGCAGCAAGCGGTCGAACACGGTGCAGGCGAAGCTGCCGGGCACCGCCGAGGCCTGGAGGAAATGCTCATCGACGCAGCCATTGGGGAACAACGCCCGCAGCGGCTCGATCAGACCGGCGTCCCAGCACGCATGGACGACGCGGAAGCGCCGGGCATCGACGAACAGCGGCAGCTCGTAGAACCATTGCTGGAAGTCATGCCAGTCGCCGGGATGGTCTTCAAATTGAGTCAGGGTTTCCTGCAACAGCCGCGCATGGCGTTTGGTGTGTTCGCGCACGAACTGCTTGCCGCTGCCCGGTGGCGCCGGGGTGACCCAGCCGAGCGCATTGAATTCATGGTTGCCCATGATGCACAGCGCCTGCCCTGCTTCGACCATGTCGTGGACGATGTGCAGCGCCTCGCGAATGCGCGGGCCACGGTCGATGATGTCGCCGACGAACACCGCCATGCGTGACGGATGCCGCCAGACCCCGCCCTGCTTGTGATAACCGAGACGGTCCAGCAAGTGTTCGAGGGTCATGGCGCATCCGTGCACGTCACCGATCAGGTCGTAACTGCGCGCGGGATCGAGCATCAGTCGCCTCCGCCCCCCAGCTTGCTGCCCCAGCCAAGCTTGGTGCGGCACACCTCGTAGTAATTGTGATCGAGCGGATGAATCAGGCGCAGCTTCTGTGCCTTTTTGCTCACGGTAATGGTGTCGCCCGGTGCGCAGGTGAAGTGGTTCTGGCCGTCGCAGGAGACCTGCGGGTAGATCTGCATATCTTTGGACACGACGATTTTCAGCTCACTGTTGCCATCGACCACGATCGGCCGTCCCGACAAGGTATGGGGGTACATCGGCACAATCACAATAGCGTCGAGCTTGGGATGCATGATCGGCCCGCCGGCAGACAAGGCGTAGGCAGTGGAGCCGGTGGGCGTGGCGACGATCAGGCCGTCGGCCTTCTGGCTGCAGACAAACTGGCCGTCGATGTACAGCTCGAATTCGATCATCCGCGTCGATTTGCCCGGGTGCAGCACCACGTCGTTGAGCGCATCGCCCTGGCCGATGGCCTCGCCATGGCGACGCACTTCGGCTTGCAGCAGGAAGCGGTTTTCCACCAGATAGTGGCCGTCGAGCACTTCGGCGACCTTGATTTCCAACTCGTCCGGGCGAATATCGGTGAGGAAGCCGAGGCTGCCACGGTTGATGCCGAGCACCGGAATATTGTGTTTGGCCAGCGCCCGCGCGGCGCCGAGCAGGCTGCCGTCACCGCCGACGACGATGACCATGTCGCAGACTTCGCCGAGCATCTTGCGCGACGAAGTTTGCAGGCCGTGGCCGGGCAGGACTTCAGCGATGGTGTCTTCGAGGATCACATGCAGGTGACGGTCGAGCAGAAAGCGTTTCAGTCGGCGGACGGTATCCAGCACCTGGGAGCTGCCCAGGCGACCGATGATGCCGATATTACGAAATTGCTCCATGGGACCTCTGCGGACAATCGAAAACGCGAAAACCCGATTATGGGCGAAAGCGCCAGATAGACAAAATCCTTTCAGCCTCAAGGGTGCGCTCAGGTTTAAGGCTATGCTCGCAAGATGATCCTGTTTCCCGACTTGTTGCAGTTGCCCCATCAGTTACGCCATCCCGAAGTGCGGGACCTGGCGTGGGTGATCCTCGCGCCGCCGATGCTCGCCGCTACACCGTGGCCGCAGCGCCATCCGCTCGCCGGCAGCGACTGGGTGCACGACCCGCAGCGTCTCGAACACTGGCTGCGCCAGCTCGACCACGACAGTTACGGCCTGCTGCAATGGCTGGCGCAGGCGCGCACCCGCCGTCTGGGCCTGTATTACGAGCGCCTGTGGCAGTTCGCCGTCTCGCATGCGCCGGGCATCGAACTGATCGCCGCCAACCTGCCAATCCGCCGCGCCGGGCACACCCTCGGCGAGCTGGACATGCTGCTGCGTGACCGCGACGGCGTGCATCATCTGGAACTGGCGATCAAGCTCTACCTTGGCCCGCAGGATGGCAATGGCCGCGATCCCGCGCAGTGGCTGGGGCCGGGTTGTCATGATCGGCTGGATCGCAAACTGGCGCATCTGGCCGAGCATCAATTGCCGATCTCGGCGCGCCCGGAAAGCCGCGAAGTGCTCGCGGCGCTGGATATCGAAACCTTCAGCGCGCAGCTGTGGCTGGGCGGTTATCTGCTGTATCCGTGGCCCGGGCAGGCCGAGTCACCGCACGGCGCGCATCCGCAACATTTGCGTGGCAGTTGGCTGCATCAGAAGGACTGGCCGGCGTTTGTCGCCCAACGCCCGCCGGGCCGCTGGCAACCCCTGCCCCGCCACGCCTGGCTGGCGCCGGCGCATTACCCGGCGGATCAGGTCTGGGCGGACGAACATCTGCGCTTGTGGCTGGAAGACCTGCCAGCACTGGCCCCGGCGCAGTTGATGGTGCGCCTGACCGAGAATGCCTTGGGCGAATGGGAAGAGGCGGAGCGGTTGTTTCTGGTGGCGGATCTTTGGCCGAATGTGCCGGGGCAAACCTGAGATTTGTGGTGCCTGAACTGGCCCAATCGCTGGCAAGCCAGCTCCCACAGGTTTCGCGGTGAATACAAATCCTGTGGGAGCTGGCTTGCCAGCGATCGGGCCCACCCGGGTCTACAGCGAAAGCCGCACCGCCAGCGCCGCCAACGTCACCAGCAACACCGGCACCGTCAGCACAATCCCGACGCGGAAGTAATAGCCCCAGCCGATGTGAATGCCCTTGCGCTCCAGCACATGCAACCACAACAAGGTCGCCAGACTGCCGATCGGAGTGATCTTCGGCCCAAGGTCGCTACCGATGACGTTGGCGTAGATCATCGCTTCTTTGATCACGCCGCTGGCCTGACTGGCGTCAATCGACAGCAAGCCGATCAGTACGGTTGGCAAGTTGTTCATGATCGACGACAGCAGCGCCGTCAGCACCCCGGTGCCCATGGCCGCGCCCCACACGCCGTGGCCGGCGAACACATCCAGCCATCCGGCGAGGTAACCGGTGAGCCCGGCGTTGCGCAGGCCGTACACCACCAGGTACATGCCCAGCGAGAAAATCACGATCTGCCACGGCGCTTCTTTCATAACCTTGCGCGTGGAGATTTTGTGACCGCGCGCAGCGATGCCCAGCAGCAGCGCGGCGCACACGGCAGAAATCGCGCTGATTGGAATGCCCAGCGGTTCCAGAGCGAAGCAGCCAATCAACAGGATCACCAGCACCGCCCAACCGGCATAGAACGTCGCCTTGTCGTGGATCGCGGTTTGCGGGTTTTCCAGTTGTGCAGGATCGTACGCCGCCGGGATGTCACGACGGAAAAACCACAGCAACATGCCCAGCGTCGCCGCCACGCTGACGAAGTTCACCGGCACCATCACCGCGGCATAGCGGTTGAAGCCGATGTGGAAGAAGTCCGCCGAAACGATGTTGACCAGGTTCGACACCACCAGCGGCAGGCTCGCCGTATCGGCGATAAACCCGGCGCCCATGACGAATGCCAGCGTCGCCGCCGGTGAAAAGCGCAACGCCAACAGCATCGAAATCACGATCGGCGTGAGAATCAGCGCCGCGCCGTCATTGGCGAACAACGCCGAGACCAGCGCACCGAGCAGCACCATGAAGGCAAACAGTTTGCGCCCACTGCCCCGCCCCCAACGCGCCACGTGCAGCGCTGCCCAATTGAAAAAGCCAGCCTCGTCGAGCAACAGGCTGATGATGATCAGCGCCACGAAGGTGCCGGTGGCGTTCCAGATGATCTGCCAGACCAGCGGGATATCCGTGAGGTGGACGACGCCGAAAATCAACGCCAGCACGGCGCCCAACGTTGCACTCCAGCCGACGCCTAGACCTTTGGGTTGCCAGATGACGAGGGTGATGGTCAGCAGGAAAATCAGTGACGCAGCGAGCATTCGCAGGAGCCTTCAAATAGCGAAACGGGTGGAAATCGAACGAATGTGGGAGCGAGCCTGCTCGCGAAAGCGGTGTGTCAGACGTGAAATTGTTATCTGACAGTCCGCCTTCGCGAGCAGGCTCGCTCCCACAGTGAGTTTCGGTAAGTTTATTTCTTGTGTTGCTCGACGAACTGGCCGTACGCATCGATGAATTTCTGCAGGAACGGCTTCACCGAGTCGCTCAGCTTGCCCGCTTCATCAAACGCGTTGCCCGCACCGCCCAGATACGCTTCCGGCTGTTGCAGGCAGTGAATATCGAGAAAAACGAAGGTCTGACGCAGGTGCTGGTTGGCGCCGAAGCCACCAATGGCGCCTGGCGATACGCTGATCACCGCACCGGGTTTGCCGCTCCAAGCGCTCTGGCCATAAGGGCGCGAACCGACGTCGATGGCGTTCTTCAACGGTGCCGGGATCGAGCGGTTGTACTCGGGGGTGACAAACAGCACCGCGTCGGATGACGCCACTTTCTGACGGAAAGTGCTGTAGGCTGCCGGCGGAGAAGCGCCGTCGATGTCTTCGTTGTACAGCGGCAGCTCACCGATTTCGACAATCTCGAGCTTGAGATTGGCCGGCGCCAGTTCGGCGAGGGCCAGTGCGACTTTGCGATTGATCGATGCTTTGCGCAGGCTACCGACCACTACAGCGACGTTGTAGACATTGCTCATGGATGACTCTCGATGGTCCGTGGGAAGAGTCGCTAGTTATAGATGATCCAGTGACGCTTTCACCAGTGGTCATTGGTTTTTCCTGCGCGGCGAATATTTTTTTCCTGTAGGAAAACTTACCGAGCTTGGTGACGGTCTACAAAGCCGCAAATCAAGCGTTTTATCTCCAGAGGTTCTAAGCAGATGGCAGCAGTACTCGTCGGTCAGTTTCATGCAAGAGATGCGGAAGGCCGCGTTTATTCCGTGCATGAATTCCAGGAATCGAACCCGTCTGCAGACGGATCCACTGGCTCGGAGCCCATTTACAGACTGGCTATTGGCGATCGGGTCAATAAGGTCAGTGACAGCGAGTTTCTCCTGGTTCAATCAGGCATTACCCTGATTCGCGAACCTGAGCCAACCGTCGCTCAATAACCCAGCGTTATGAGCAGAAGTCATGCGAGCGGACTTGGGGTAGGATTCAGCGTCTGACCCCACCTGCTGAACATGGACTTCACGCATGCGTTTACGCCACATCGAAGTGATTCAGGCGCTCTTGCAGACCGGTCACCTGGGCACCGCCGCCGAATGGCTGCAATTGCCGGTGACCGAGGTCGAAGAGCGCTTGCGCGAAGCCGAGAGTCAGCTGGGGTTCATGCTGTTTGCCAGCGTTCGCGGGCGCCTGCAATCGACCCCCGAAGCGCGCGCTTTGCAGGTGGAAATCGCACACGTTTACGAGGCGCTTGAGCCGGTGCAGCGTCTGGCCAGCAGCCTCAAGCAATACCTCGCACCACCCCTGCGCATCATCGGCACCCCGCCGCTGGCCCAGCAATTGCTGCCACAAAGCCTTGCGACTCTGCGTCGGCGCTTGCCGGACGCACCGTGCAGCCTGCTCAGCGCGCCGACTCGCGACATCGTCCGCAGCCTGTTACTGCGCGAAAGCGATCTGGGCCTGAGCCTGCACGATCCCGAACACCCCGATATCCACTGCCAGCCGCTGGCCCAGGGCAAGCTGCAATTGCTCGCGCCGCACGGCTGGCTGCAACCCAAGCAGAAATACATTTCCCTCGCGGATCTGGCCGGTCAGGCCATGGTCGGTCTCGAAGGTCAGGATCCGCTGAGCCCGGCACTGGAAAACAAACTCCAGGCCCTGCGCCCGGCGCCAAGCATCCAGACCCGCGTGCAGACCCATCAGATGATGCGCAGCATGGTCGAGGCCGGCGAAGGCCTGGCGATCGTCGACCCCTTCACCGCGGTGGGCGCCCGCGCCGGTGGGCTTGACGTCTGCCCGCTCTCACCGGCTGTGCCGATCAACCTCTACGCCCTGACCTTCAAACATGCCACGCCGTCGGCGGCGATTCAGACACTGCTGACCATCGTCACGGAACAAGCCGAGGCGATGTTGTCGAGCTGAGTGGTTTTTCCAGCGGATTATCGAACAGGCGATACCAGAACAACGCGACTTCAGCGGTATGCGGATCGATGCCGCGATAGCGCAACTGGTCGATGCCGCCGATCACATAACCGCAGCGCTCATACAGCCGACAGGCGCCGAGATTGTTGTTCTGGGTTTCGAGCATGATGCCCGGCAGCTTCTTCTTGCGACTCCAGAACTGCGCGACATCGAGCAACGCCTTGGCCACGCCGTGGCGACGGGCCGGGGCATGCACCGCCAGTTCATCGATGTGGGCAAAGCCGTTCCAGTTGGTGCTGATCACCAGGTGACCGACCGGCTCGTCGTCCAGGTACGCCATGAAAATCGCACTGTCGGGCGCGTTGTGAAAGGCGCTGAATTCTTCCGGATCGATGCCGTAGCACTTGCGGTACGGCACGATTGGCGTCACCGGCCATTGCTCGACCGGTTTGCCGATCACGGCAGCGCCGTAGGCCGCGACCTCGAAACTGAAGTCGCTGCCCCAGATATACGGCGCAAAACCTTCGTCGGCGACCCGCACCGACAACCCTGGGTATTTCGGATTCATGACCGGTTGCATACTGGGAAAAGTCCTCATTCCTTGACGCAGCCGACGGTGTCGACCTTGCTGTCGCGATGGATGATTGCCAGCGCAAATTTCAACTCTTTGTACATGAGGCTCAGTGTCCTGAGGCGGCAGATTTGCACCTGACCAGTGCACTCAGGGTAGAGGGTTGCGACGAATGTGGCGAGAGTGGCAACTTGGCTCCATGTCGCCAAACGCAAAAAATCGCTGCCTTCCTGGTCCCTACTATGGAATGCAATCCCGGTAAGAACTGCCGAAGGCTGCGATCTTTTGATCTTCGGGTTTTTCAGGCCTGCGCATCAGCCTCGGCAATCTGCGTCCACAACGCCGGCGCTCCCGCCGATTTGGCGATGATTTCCAGCCGCACCAGATGCGCCGCCAGTTCTTCTTCAGTCGCCCGGATGATGCGTGCTGGCTGGCGATCGACCGGCAGGCGGCGGATTTCGGTAGCCGAGTTGTCGGCGCCCTCGCCCGTGCCATTGCCGTCGGACGCGTTGCCAGCCAGCGACAGGCTGGTCTGGCCGCCGGTCATGGTCAGATAGACGTCGGCGAGAATCTCCGAGTCGAGCAAGGCGCCGTGCAGTTCACGGCCGGAGTTGTCGACGCCGTAACGCTTGCACAACGCATCGAGGCTGTTGCGCTGCCCCGGGTGACGTTCCCGAGCCATCATCAGGGTGTCGAGGATCGTGCAATGCTGGGTGATGTCGGCGCGATCGTGCTGGCCCATCAAGGCGAATTCGTTGTTGATGAAGCCAACGTCGAACGCCGCGTTGTGGATGATCAGCTGTGCGCCCTGGATGAACTCGAAGAACTCATCGGCAACTTCGGCAAAGCGCGGCTTGCCGACGAGGAATTCGTTGGTGATGCCGTGCACACCGATCGCACCCTCGTCGCTCTCGCGATCCGGTTGCAGGTAAACGTGGAAATGCCGGCCCGTCAGGCGCCGACCGATCAGTTCGACGCAACCGATTTCAATGATCCGGTGACCATCGGTCACCGGCATGCCGGTGGTTTCGGTATCGAGTACAACGGATCTGGTGGCCATCAGTGCTCAGCTCTCAACGGGTCAATCGGGCAAAGGCGCGGATGTTAACACGCTCGGCGGGGTGTTTCAGTCAGACCGTGGCGGGTCCTTCGCGAGCAGGCTCGCTACCACATTGGAATGCATTCCAATTCAAGGCCTGGAATACATTTCCCTGTGGGAGCGAGCCTGCTCGCGAACGGCCACGCCACGGTTAGAAGCGAAATCAGCTCTGCTTGTAACCACGCACTTCGTCAACGCCGCGATTGGCCAGTTGGTCCGCCCGCTCGTTACCATGATGGCCAATGTGCCCGCGCACCCATTTCCAGGTGACTTTGTGGCGATTGACCTGCTCGTCCAGCTCTTTCCACAGATCGGCATTCTTCACCGGCTCTTTCGCAGCCGTTTTCCAGCCGCGCTTCTTCCAGTTGGCCATCCACTCGTTGATGCCTTTCATCACGTATTGCGAGTCGGTGACCAGCAGCACTTCGCAGGGGCGCTTGAGCGCTTCGAGGCCACGAATCGCGCCGAGCAGCTCCATGCGGTTGTTGGTGGTGTTGGCCTCGCCGCCCCACAGTTCCTTTTCGACGCCCTTGCACACCAGCAGCGCGCCCCAGCCGCCGGGGCCGGGGTTGCCCTTGCAGGCGCCGTCGGTGAACAGTTCTACGGTGTCGACGCTTTCCACGCTTTCGCTCATGCCAGTCTTTCCAGAAAAATGCCTGTCCTGCCAATCACGGATCGACAATGACCGCGGCCGGGACAAGCCCGGCCACAAATAAAAGAAGATTTACGGTTCGATGCGGCGGCGGTTGACCTTGGCCATCGGCAGCGGAATCAGCTTGCCCATCGGCTCGCGACGTTCCTGGCGCAATGGCCGCAGCCCCACCACGATCTTGCGCGCCACCAGCAGATAGAAGCCACCGCCGGACAATTGCCAGTCACCGGCCTTGCGTTCCCAGCCGGCCAGACGGTTCTGCCACTTGGGCGACGCGAGCGGCGGACGATAGCACCCGAAGCGGCGTTTCTCCAGCGCGAAGCCCAGCAGATTGAGCCAGTCGGCGACCCGCGACGGCGAGATGCAGCGCGCCTTGCGCAGGGCATCATTGGCGAAGAAATGCCGCAGCCCCCAAGTGCTCCAGGGGTTGATGCCGATGATCAGCAGATGCCCGCCGGGGCGCACGCTGCTCGCCGCTTCACGCAGCAAACCGTGGGGCGACAGGCAGAAATCCAGGCCATGCTGCATCACCACCACGTCGGCGGCGTGCTCGCTCAACGGCCAGGCCTGCTCTTCGCAGACGATCTCGACCCCGGGCAACGGCGCGCCAAGACGCACGTTACGCTGCACCTGCGGCGCGGTCGGCGGGGTTTCGGCGGACGGGCCGTAATGCACAAGATAACCGCCGAAGAACCGGCCGAGCTCGTCGTCGAGCATGCGCCGCTCTTCATCCAGCAGAAATTGCCCGAGCGGCCCCGACAGCCATTCGCGGGCGGCGCTGATCAATGCCAGCCAGTCGGGATCGGCCTGAGCGAACGCTTTATCGGTCATGTCATTCTCCAACGCGCCAGGAACTACTAAGATGCGCCAATGTTTTCCGCTTGGCGAATTCCGACGATGATACAGATCAGTGCCCTGCTCGCGTTCACCGACAACTACATCTGGTTGTTACAGGATCATCAGACCCAGCGCTGTGCGGTGGTCGATCCGGGCGACGCCGCCCCGGTGCAGGCGTGGCTTGACGCCCATCCGGGCTGGGTGCTCAGCGATATTCTGATCACTCACCATCACCATGACCATGTCGGCGGCGTCGAGCGCCTGAAAGCCGCGACCGGCGCCAAGGTCTACGGCCCGGCCAGCGAAAGCATTCCGGCGCGTGACGTAGCGCTCAAGGACAACGACAGCGTCAGCGTGCTCGGCTGGGACTTCGACGTCTATGCGGTGCCCGGTCACACCCTGGGGCACATCGCCTATTACCACCATGGCCTGCTGTTCTGCGGCGACACCCTGTTCGCCGCCGGTTGCGGCCGGTTGTTCGAAGGCACACCCGAGCAGATGTACCGCTCGCTCAGCCGTCTTGCGGCCTTGCCGGAAGATACGCTGGTTTACTGCACCCATGAATACACCTTGAGCAATCTGAAATTTGCCGCCGCCGTCGAGCCGGGCAACCCGGACATCGCCGCCCGTCTGGAAAAGGTCACCCAGCAACGGCAGAACGGCGTGATGACATTGCCGTCGACTTTAGCCCTGGAAAAGCTCACCAATCCGTTTTTACGCACTTCTGAAACATTGGTTACACAAAAAGTGGACGAACGGGAAGGCGCTCAAAACCGGGAGCCGAGCGAGGTATTTGCGGCTCTGCGGGCATGGAAAGACAAGTTCTGACAAGCGCGCCGGCCGGGACAAAAATTCTCAATGGTTGACCGCAGGGGGTGCGCTTTCTAGAATCGCCCGACATTTTTGCCCGGAACTTACTTCCAGCCAATGTCGTCATCCATACGTAAGTCCGTCAATTCAGATGCTTTGACCCGCCTGGCGCAAGCCATCGCGGTGGCTGTGTCCGCCACGCTGGCGGGTTGCTCCAGCCACGCTCCGCAGACTGAAGCGACGCATACGCCGAACATTGCTGCGCGAGCCAAGCAGAAGCCTATCTGGCTGACCGAGAAGCCCACTCCCGTGGCGCCCCAGGACATCTGGGAACGCATGCGTCAGGGCTTCCAGTTGCAGCAAGGCCTTGGCGTCAATCCGCGCATCGAGCAACAGCGCCTGTGGTTCGCCAGTAATCCCTCTTTTCTCGAGAATGCCGGCGAACGCGGCAGCCTCTACATTCATTACATCGTCGAACGCCTCGAAGAACGCAACATGCCGTTGGAACTGGCCCTGCTGCCGGTGATCGAGAGCGCGTACAACCCGATGGCCTACTCCCGCGCCGATGCGGTGGGCCTGTGGCAATTCATTCCGTCCACCGGGCGCTACTTCAACCTGCGCCAGACGCGTTTCTACGACGGTCGTCGCGACATCACCGCTTCGACCACCGCAGCGATGGATTACCTGACTCGCCTGCACGACATGTTCAACGGCGACTGGCTGCTGGCTCTGGCGGCCTACAACGCCGGTGAAGGCACCGTCAGCCGCGCGATCGAGCGCAACGAAAAGCTCGGCCTGCCCACCGACTACTGGAACCTGCCACTGCCGGCGGAAACCCAGGCCTATGTGCCGAAGTTGCTGGCGCTGTCGCAAGTGGTGCTGGCACCGGAAGCCTACGGCGTCAACCTCAATCCAATCGCCAACGAGCCGTACTTCCAGGTCGTCGAAATCAACCAGCGCATGGACCTGTCCAAGGTCGCTGCGGTGGCGAACATCGATGAAGACGAACTGTTCCAGCTCAATCCGGCGTTCAAACAGCGCACTACCATCGACGGCCCGCAGCATCTGCTGGTGCCGACGTCCAAGGCGCAACTGCTGACCGCGAGTCTGCAGACCATGCGCCCGGACGAACTGATCAGCCCGCGCTCGCTGAAACCGGTGTTCGAAGGCGCCGATCCGTCGGAAGTGGCACAGCTCAAGCGCGCCTATCGGGTCAAGCGTGGCGACAACCTCGGCTCCATCGCCAAGGCCAACAAGGTCGAAGTCAAGGATCTGCAGCGCTGGAACAAGCTGACCGGCAAGAACCTCAAGGTCGGCCAGACCCTGGTCATGCAGGACAACACCAAGCGTGCACCGGCGCGCAAGTCCGGTCGGGTCAACACCGTGGTCGCGGCGAATACCAAGAGCAAAGGCAAGGACGAGAGCAAGCAGCAGACCCGGTACAAGGTCAAGCGCGGCGACACCCTGTATGTGGTGGCCAAGCGCTTCAACGTCGAGATGCAACATCTCAAGCGCTGGAACCCGGGTGCGGGCAAGGCGTTGAAGCCGGGGCAGATGCTTACGGTTTATCAGCCGCACTGACAGAAGAGCCCCTGAATTCAGGGGCTTTTTTTGGATGAAGTTTTTGGTGTGCTTTAGATCCATCCCCCTCACCCCAGCCCTCCCGAAACGTCGGACCGCCCCCA
>NZ_RCNX01000080.1:0-19027 GCF_004307595.1 Pseudomonas sp. Sample_23 | reverse complement strand
CTGACGGAGCGTTAGTCGAGATACAAGGAGCTGCCGAAGGCTGCGATCTTTTGCTGTGACCCCGATATTAGCCTGAAAGCCTCAAGCCTTGAGGCCAAACACCTCAGTCAGATGCTGCTCATAGCGCACCACATCATTCTCGATGTTCGGACGCTTCATTACGTCGACGCAGAGAAAGGTCGGCAGTGCGATCATGCCCAGAAACTCGTTGGCCTTGTGGAACGGGAAGTACACCGCGTCCACGCCTTTGGCTTCGAAGAAATCCGTCGGGTCATCGAAGGCTTGCTGCGGCGCGTTCCAGGTCAGCGACAGCATGTATTGCTTGCCCTGAATCAGACCGCCACTGCCGTACTTCTGCGAAGCATCGGAACGTGTGCGACCGTCGTTAGCGTAGAGGCTGCCGTGGCCTTCGGTGAAGACTTCGTCGATGTACTTTTTCACCGTCCACGGCGCGCCCATCCACCAGCCCGGCATCTGATAAATGATCACGTCGGCCCAGAGGAATTTCGCCACTTCTTCGGCAACGTCGTAGCCCTCATCAATGAAGGTGGTCTTGACGTCGACACCGCCGCGATCGAGCACGCTCAGCGCGGTCTCGTGCAGGGTGGTGTTATAGCGGCCATCGGAGTGGGCGAATTTCTTACCGCCATTGAGCAACAGCACTTTCTTCATCGGAAAACCTCGGCGCAGCCTTCAAGGCTGGATTGAAACAGGAATTGGAATGGCGGCAGATTAACCATCGATCTCGCGCGGAAACAGCCACATCGACGCAAAATACATTTGACCAAAACGCACGAATCGATCGCCAATTGTTGCCGTAGCATTCAGCGCTTTCTGCATTCGAGGAAGTTGTGATGAGTGAACGCCAGGGTTTCATCCTGCACGCCAAGACCCGCCCGGAAAAAGCCGCAGAATTCGAAGCGCTGTTCCGTGCTTACGTCGAGCCGAGCCGCGCCGAACCGGGCTGCATCGAGTACCACATGCTGCGCGACCAGCAGGATCCGACGCTGTTTATCTTCTACGAGATCTGGGCCAGCCAGGCGCATCTGGATGAGCACTCGGCATTGCCGCACATGAAAGCGTTCTTCGCCAAACGCATGGACTATCTGGAGCGTGATTTCGATATCCGCGCGATCGACATGCTCAGCGAATCCTCGGCTAGCCGCTGATCAGCAAATGGGCGCCGAGCGCGCCCAGTCCGATAAGGAACACCCGCTTGAACAGCACCGCACTGATGCGCTGACGCAGCCACTGACCGAGCCACAAGCCAAGCATGGCCGGGATCAGCGCCAGCAGCGAGGCGCTCAATTCGCCACCGCCGAGTGCGCCGTGCCAGAACAGCCCAGCGGCCAGCGCCAGGGTCGAGACGGTGAAGGACAGGCCGAGCGCCTGCACCAGCTCATCGCGGCTCAGCCCCAGCGCTTGCAGGTACGGCACCGCTGGAATCACGAAGACGCCGGTGGCGGAGGTGATGACGCCGGTGATCAGGCCACACAGCGGGCCGAGCCACGATTCATGCCCGGATTTGACGCGTAGCGTGGGCAAGAACAATCCGCTCAATGCATACAGCAACAGCGCCGCGCCAAGTCCGCGCACCACCCAATGGCCGCCGGACAGGCCGATCCACAGGGTGCCGATGCCGGTGCCGAGGAAGATCATCAGCAGCATCGGCCAGAGGCGTTTGATCAAGCTTTTCAGGTGGCCGCCGAAGGCCAGTTGCCAGAGGTTGGTCAGGGTCGCCGGAATGATCAACAGCGCGGCTGCCTGCGCCGGCACCATAGCCAGACCGAGCAGGCCCATCGCGACTGTGGGCAGGCCGAGGCCGATCACGCCTTTGACCGTACCGGCGAGGAGGAAGGTGACGATGACCAGAACGGACAGGGTCAGGCCGAGGGTTTGGTAGAAGTCGGTCAGTGTGTGCATTGGGGTAATGTGCACTGATCCGGGCTGGGGGAAAATCTGCCATATACTGAGGCAGCCTCTTCCTGTGCAAGAGGCTGACATCGGCGTTGAGGCATCTGGCCTCTTCGCGAGCAGGCTCGCTCCCACACGGGATCTGCGCTGTACATGAGTCCCTGTGGAAGCGAGCCTGCTCGCGAAAGGGCCAGCCCAGCCACCGCAAAACCACAGGCAAACCCATGCACTTCGACCTCACCGACCTGCGCCTCTACCTGCACATTCTCGACACCGGCAACATCACTGCCGGCGCCGCCCGCAGCCACTTGTCCCTCGCCGCCGCCAGTGCCCGAATCCGCGCGATGGAAGCCTCGCTGGGCGCTGAATTCCTCGAGCGCGGCCGCCGTGGCGTCACCCCGACGCCTGCCGGCAAAGCCCTCGCCCGCCATGCGCGCATCCTTTTGCAACAGGCCGATCGCATGCAGCAGGATCTGGCCGATTACGCACAGGGCGTGAAAGGTCAGGTGCGGCTGTTGTGCAACACCACGGCGATCACCGAGTACCTGCCGGAAGTGCTCGCGGATTTCCTGCGCAGCCATCCCAACCTCGATATCGATCTACAGGAGCTGCCCAGCGCGCGGATTACCCATGCCTTGCGCGAAGGCGCAGCGGACTTGGGCATCGTCTCCGACGCGGTCGACACCAACGGCTTACAGACTCAAGCGTTTCGCGACGATCCGCTGGTGCTGATTCTGCCGCTCGATCACCCGTTGTATGACGCCGCCGAGGTCAGTTTCAGCGACGCGTTGCAGCACGACTTTGTCGGATTGAGCGCCGACAGCGCACTGGCGATCTATCTGGAAGAACAGGCGCTGCACAGCGGCGCACGAATGCAGGTGCGCATTCGCGCCGATGGCTTTGATGGAGCAATGCGCATGGTCGCCCGAGGTGCCGGCCTGACCATCGTGCCGTTGGCCGCTGTCGAACGCGCGAAGGTCGAATGCTTCAAATGTGTGGCGCTCAATGAACCGTGGGCGCGTCGCAGGTTATTGCTCTGCGCGAGAGACTTCGCCGCGCTGCCGGGTTATGCCCAGGCATTGTTACAAGCGCTCATCGCTGCGCGTTTCTGAGCACTCCGATGTCGACCCCAGACAACTGAGCGACAACCGGGCGCTATAGGGTGCGACTTCAATTCTCAAGTCCACTTGCCCGGAGTCCCCATGACCGCGACCGCCCCTATCACCGTTCTGCGCGACACTCACCCGCTGCCGGTACTCGACGCCTGCAAGTGGGAAAAACTCGAAGGCGACCCGCACACCGTCAACCTCAACGCCTACACCAGCGAAGACGGCAGCAAGATCATGGGCACCTGGATCTGCACACCGGGCAAGTGGCGCGTCGATTATGTGAAGTGGGAGTACTGCCATTTCCAGGAAGGCTACTGCGTGATCACCCCGGACGGCATGGCGCCGATCCACCTGCGCGCCGGCGATATCTTCGTGGTTGAGCCGGGCATGAAGGGCACGTGGGAAGTGGTCGAGACCGTGCGCAAATATTTCGTCTTCGCCTGATGCAAAAAAGCCGGGAAATCACCCGACGTGATTTCCCGGCAAATGTCCCGGCGTTGCTAAAACCTGTGGCGAGGGGATTTATCCCCGCTCGACTGCGCAGCAGTCGCAACCCCTGAGCACGCGGTTCACCTGACACAATCCAGAGGGCTGCTGCGCAACCCAACGGGGATGAATCCCCTCGCCACAAGGACCGATCGCGATTACTGCGGCTTGCGATAGCTGTTGATGATCGCCGAGAAGTCTTTCCCACCATCACCGCGCTGGCTCATCGCCTGATACAACTGCTGCGCCACCGCGCCGAGCACCACCGGCTGGTGCGCCTGCCGCGCCGCTTCCGTCGCCAGACCGAGATCCTTGAGCATCAGTTCCGCGCCGAAACCACCGGTATAACCGCGCGAGGCCGGCGCCGTTTCGACGATGCCCGGCCACGGGTTGTACATCTCCGAACTCCAGCAGCGGCCGGTCGAGCTGTTGATGATTCCGGCCAACACACCGGTGTCGATCCCCAGCGCATCGCCCAACGCCATCGCCTCACTGACGCCGACCATCGAAATCGCCAGCAGCAGGTTGTTGCAGATCTTGGCGATCTGGCCGGTGCCGACTTCACCGCAATGGACGATGTTGCGGCCCATCTGCGCCAGCACCGGTTGCAGGGTGGCGAACAGTTCCGGGGTGGCGCCGACCATGAAGGTCAGCGTGCCGGCGGTCGCGCCGCCAGTGCCGCCGGAGACCGGCGCATCGGCCATGGCCACGCCTTGTTTGACGGCGGCCGCTGCGACGTCGCGGGCGGTCTGCGGATCGATGGTGCTGCAATCCACCGCCGGCACGCCTTGGCGAATGCCGGCGAGCACGCCCTCCTCACCCAGCCAGACGCTGCGCACGTGCACAGCCGCCGGGAGCATGGTGATCACCAGTTCGGCATCTTCCGCCGCCTCGCGGGCCGAAGCGCGGATGGTGCCGCCCAGTTGCTCGAGTTCCGCCAGCACGGTTTTGTTCAGGTCGACCAGGTTCAACGAGTGGCCAGCCTTGATCAGGTTGCGCGCCATCGGCGCGCCCATGTTGCCCAGCCCGATAAATGCGATTTTCATGATCGAATCCTCAGCGCAGGTTGATGGTGGTGTTTACGCCGTCGTTGACGCTGTCGTCGTCGAACCAGCGCGCCGTGACCGTTTTGGTCTGCGTGTAGAACTGCACCACTTGCTTGCCGTACGGGCCGAGGTCGCCGAGTTTCGAACCGCGCGAGCCGGTGAAGCTGAAGAACGGTACCGGTACCGGAATCGGGATGTTGATGCCGACCTGCCCGACGTCGATTTCAGTCTGGAACTTGCGCGCCGCCGCACCGCTCTGGGTGAACAGGCCGGTGCCGTTGCCGAACGGATTGGCGTTGACCAGCGCGATCGCCTGATCGAGGGTGTCGACTTCCAGCACCACCAGCACCGGGCCGAAGATTTCCTGGGTGTAGATCTGCATGTCGGTGGTCACCCCGGAGAACAGGGTCGGGCCGACAAAATTGCCTTGTTCATAACCCGGCACGCTGATGTCACGACCATCGAGCTCAAGCTTGGCGCCTTCCTTGATGCCGCTTTCGATCAGTTCGAGGATCCGCGCCTTGGCCTTTTTCGAAATCACCGGGCCGACATCGGTGCCCGGCTCGCTGCCGGCATTGACCTTGAGTTTCTGCGCCAGCGCTTTCAGATCCGGCAGCCATTGTTTCGCCGCGCCCACCAGCACTACCACCGAAGTGGCCATGCAGCGTTGCCCGGCGGCACCGAAACCGGCACCGACCAAGGCATTCAGCGCTTGCTCGCGATTGGCATCCGGCAGCACCACAGCGTGGTTTTTTGCGCCCATCATCGACTGCACGCGTTTGCCGTGTTTGCCGGCCAGGTCATAAACGTGGGTGCCGACAGCGGTCGAACCGACGAAAGACACGGCTTTGATGTCTTTGTGCGTGCACAGACCATCGACCACATCCTTGCCGCCGTGAACCACGTTGAGCACGCCAGCAGGGACGCCCGCTTCGATCGCCAGCTCCACCAGCAACATGGTCGACAGCGGATCCTGTTCCGAAGGCTTGAGCACGAAGGTGTTACCGCAGGCGATCGCCATAGGGAACATCCATAGCGGAATCATCGCCGGGAAGTTGAACGGCGTGATGCCAGCGCAGACGCCGATCGGCTGGCGCAGGGTGTAAGTGTCGACGCCGCCGGCGACGTTTTCGGCGAACTCGCCCATTTGCAGGGTGCCGATCGAGCACGCGTGCTCGACCACTTCCAGGCCTCGGAAAATATCGCCCTCGGCGTCAGCAATGGTCTTGCCTTGCTCGGCGCTGAGGACCACGGCGATGCGCTTGGAGTGCTCGCGGATCAGCGCTTGCAGCTTGAGCATGATGCGCATCCGCGCGCCGATCGGGGTCAGTTTCCAGGTCTGGAACGCTCGCTGCGCGGCGCTGACAGCGGCGTCGACCTCAGCGGCGGTGGCGAACGGAACCTTGGCCAGCACTTGCTGGGTGGCCGGGTTGACGATGTCGTGCCACTCGGTGGTCTGCGACTCGACCCACTCGCCGTCGATCAGCAGTTTGACCTTTTGCAGCGTGGTGTCATTGGGCGTAAGCGATGCGTTCATGCTGGTCTCCAGAACTTGTTTTTATCGTAGGAGCCAAGGCGAAAGGTTCGCCTTGAGATGAGGCGTGTGTCACGAATTGGTTGTCGGACTGTTTTTGGAGTATAGATGTGCAAACTTCTAATAAGAACGCACATATAAGCCCGACCATCATGCAAAAAAACATCACCTCGCTAGGCTCGCTGAACTGGGACGACCTGAAGTTTTTCCTTGAAGTCGCCCGCACCCGCAAGGCCAGCACCGCCGCCAAACGCCTGGCTGTCGACTACACCACGGTGTCGCGACGGATCAGCTCGCTGGAAGCGGCGCTGGGCACATTGCTGTTCGAAAAATCCCGCACCAGCGGTTTCGTCCTGACCACTGAAGGCCAGCGCTTGCTCGGTTATGCCGAGTCGATCGAAAGCACGTTGCACATGGCCTGCGAGCAAGTCTCGGGCTCGGGCGTTGCCCTGTCCGGGCACGTGCGCATGGGCTGCACCGAAGGCTTCGGCAGTTTCTTCATCACCCCGCAGTTGAGCCACTTCGTCGACGCCTACCCGGCAATCTCGGTGGACATCCTGCCGCTGCCGCACTTCATCAGCCTGTCCAAGCGCGAGGCCGACATCGTCATCGCCCTCGAGCGGCCGGAGCACGGGCCGTACGTCTGCTGCAAACTCTGCGACTACCGTTTGCAGCTGTACGCAACCCAGGACTATCTGGACAAACACCCACCGATCCGCCGCCCGGCCGACTTGAGCAAGCATCAATTCATCAGTTATGTGGACGACCTGGCGTTCAGCTCGGAGCTGCTCTACCTCGCCAACGTGCTGCCCGGCGCCAGCGCAAACTTGCGCAGCACCAGCGTGATCGCGCAATACGTCGCCGCGCAGCAGGGGCGCTCGCTGGCGATCCTGCCGTGCTTCCTCGCCGCGCAGGATCCACGATTGTTGCCGGTGTTGCCGGAGGAAATCGACATCACCCGGCAGTTCTGGATGTACTGCCGGGAGGATTTGCGCAAGTTGAAGCGGATTACCTTGTTGTGGGATTACATTCGCGAGGTGACTGAGCGTAATCAGGCGCTGTTGATGGGGGAAACGCGGGAGATGCGCTTTGCCGATTAGTCGGCGCTGACCACAATCGACACCCGGCGATTTTCCGTGCGCCCCGCTGCGGTGTCGTTGGAAGCCACCGGTTCGCTGCTGCCCAGGCCTTGCAGCTGGATGTTTTCCGGCTTCATGCCGACCGTGCCGAGGACGTTGGCAACGCTCTTGGCCCGACGCAGCGACAGTTGCTGATTGTAGGTTTCCTTGCCCGACGCATCGGTGTGGCCATCGACGCGCACCCGCTCGATCCCCACGCCGAGCAGCGCCTTGCCGATGCGTTCGACGATTTCCGTGCTGGCTGCGTTCAGGCTTTCAACATCGCTACCAAACAGCACTTTGCCCGACAGGCCGAACTCCCAACCGTCGTCGGTCAACTCGAAACCCTGCTGTTTGAGCACGGCAACCTGCGCCGGCGTCAGGCCCTTTTGCGGGGCGGTCTGGCAACCGCTCAGGGTCAGCGCGGTGATCAGCAGCAATGCGGAAAACAGTCGAAAGGGAAGTGTGAACACGGGCATCAGCTCCTGGTGTGAACGGAATCGACCGGGCGCTCCGACCCGGCGGTGAATTGCGCGCCGCGCGACAGGCGCTTGGCCTGATACATCGCCGCGTCGGCTGCATTGAGCAAGGCACCCGGCGTGGCGCCATGATCGGGGTAAACGGCGATGCCGATACTCAGCGAGGTCACTACACTGCTGTCGCCGGGCAGGGTGATCGGCATGTCCATGCTGGCGAGAATCTTGTCTGCGATGTGCTCAGCGTCTTCGACCGTGTGCAGCGGCGCGAGCAGCACGGCGAACTCGTCGCCGCCCAGCCGCGCGACCAGATCATCCTCGCGCAATTGCGCTCGCACGCGATTGGCGATGGCCACCAGCACTGCGTCGCCCGAGGCGTGGCCGAAGTTATCGTTGATGCCTTTGAAGCGGTCGCTGTCGAGAAACAGCACGGCGACCCGCTCATCGTGTTTTTTGCCGTTGCGCAAGGCGCGCATCAAGCGGCCTTCGAAAAACGCGCGGTTGGGCAAACCGGTGAGGCTGTCGTGGGTCGCTTGATGGGCGAGGGTTTCGTTTTCGTTCTGCAGGTGGGTTTGCCAGGACTCGAGTTCGCCGAGCAAGGCATTGAAGTCGTTGCCCAGATTGTCCAGTTCGGCGATTTGCGCCGGCGGCACGCGCCGATCCAGCGCTCGTTCGCTACGAGCGGCGTGGGCGACGGCGGCGAGGCTGTGCAACGGGCCGATGATCGCGCGCAACTGCCGCCGCGCCAGATAGAGCGCGACCCAGGCGCTGATCGCGGTGCACAGCACAATCCCGGCCAGGCCGCTGAGCAGGAAGCGCATCAGGCTGCCGCCGTGGCCGATGAGCAGGACGCGACCGATTTCGCGGTCCTGATGTTCGATCGGCAGGCTGACCGGTTTTTCCAGAATGGCGCGGGTGATCTGCATTTCCAGCTCGGAGAACAAACCGGTCTCAGCGCGCTGCCATTGCGCGATCAATTGGCCCTGCGCGTCCAGCACTCGGGCGTCTGCCACTTCCTCCGTGGAAGCGATGATCGCCAGCGCCTCGGTTGCCGCCGCTTTGTCATTGAACACGACGGCTGCTTCGACGGTGTAGCTGATCGAACGGGCGATCAAATGCAGGTTGTGGTCGGCATACACCCGCAGCGCCAGCACGCCCAGCAAGGTCAGCGAAACACTGGCCATCGCCACCGCCACCAGCGCGACAATCAAATGTCCACGGCCGATGACCGAGCCAAGAGTGGGGCGAGCCTTCCAACTGAACAGCTTCATGGCGCTGCCGCTTTGCGACGGGACAACTGCAACACGCTGGGGTGTATGCGCACACCACTGCGAGCCACGGAGTCGAGATTGACCTCGAACGACACTTGCTCATCGCCAACGCGCAGGCAGAACAGACTGCCGACGGTGCATTGATCGTCCGCTTCGCTGATGCTCAGCACCGGGTGCCCGATCAACGATGCAAACAGACGACTGCGTTCATCGGCGGTGAGCTTGCCGATGTACACCGCATCGCATTCGCTGACGATGCCCGGGTTGTCCGCCAGCAGACGCCGCACAGCCACCGGCCGACCCGTGGCTTGGGTGGTGCCTTTGACCAGGTCATCGGTGTATTCGGTGGGGCCGACGATGCACAGGCGCAACTGCGCCGGTTCCACCGGCCAGCGTGCATAGCTGAGAATGCCAAGCACCACTTGCGTGACCGCTTTGGCCCGTTGCTCGGCCGGCCCGGTTTGCGCTTGGGCGATGGCGCTGCCCGTGAACAACCAGAGCAAAACGATCAGCAATGCGTGCTGGCAGGCCACCACACGCTGTGTCGCCCAGACGGCCACCTTCATGGAGGGATTCTCTTGGAGCGTAACGAAATGATGCCGCAACGATAGCACAGCGCCAGAACACCAGCGAGGCGCCTGCCTCTGACCGGTTGGTCAGTATTCGTTGTCGGTCATTCAGCACTTCATCCCTGAGACTCGGCGCCCTCCTCCAGTTCCAGCATCAGCCCGCTCAGACGCTTGACCTTGCGCTGCACCGCTTCCTCAAACACGCCGGCACACGGCTCGATCAAGGTGAACCAGTGTCGGGCGCGAGTGATTCCGGTGTAGATCAGTTCTTTGGTCAGCACGGGGTTCAACGCATCCGGCAGGATCAGCGCCGTGTGGGCGAACTCCGAACCCTGGGATTTGTGCACCGTCATGGCGTACACGGTTTCGACATCATTGAGCCGACTCGGCAACACGAAGCGCACGCCGCCCTGACCATCGTTACGCGGGAAGGCCACGCGCAGAACCGTTTTGCCGATCTCTGCGCCTTCACGCTCGGGCAGTTTCAGGGCAATGCCGATGTCGCCGTTCATCAGGCCCAGACCATAGTCATTACGAGTCATCAGCACGGGCCGACCTTCATACCACTGCTGATCGCTCTCGATCAGACGCGCCTTGAGCAACGCAGCGGTGATGCGCTGGTTCAGACCTTCAACGCCCCACGGCCCTTTGCGCACCGCGCACAGCAACTGGAATGTGTCGAACGCCTGCAAGACTTCGCGCGCCCAATCTATCCAGTCCGAATGCTCAAGGGGCCGCGTTGACGGTGGACGCTGATCGCGCAGTACGCTCAGGTAGTGGCGGTAACCTTGCGGGCCGTTGCCGTGACCTTCGAGCAACAGGCGTTCGAGCTTGTGATCGTGCTCGCCTTTGAGCGGCAGCGAATACACGTCGTCGTAGCTGCCGGCCGCGAGCAACCGTCGCGCTTCATCGGCCAATTGCTGATTGACCCGGCGCGCGAGCTGACCGATGCCGCTGCCCTCGCCGAAGCGGCGCGAGTGACGCAGCATCACCATTTGTTGCGCCAACGGATGGGTGCCGTCGCAGTCTTCATGCAAACCGCTACCCTGCAACGACTCGCCACTGACAGACTCCAGCCATTGCCGCGTCTGCGGGCTGTACCAACCGCCCTCGGCGTCACGGCACAGATCGCCCAGCACCGCACCGGCCTCGACCGAGGCCAGTTGATCCTTGTCGCCCAGCAGTACCAGCCGCGCATGGGCCGGCATGGCGTCGAGCAAGTTCGCCATCATTTCCAGGTCGATCATCGACGCTTCATCGACCACCAGCACATCAAGCGGCAGGCGGTTGCCGGCATGGTGACGGAAATGCCGGGTGCCCGGTCGACTGCCGAGCAGACGGTGCACGGTGGTCACATCGCTGGGGATCGCCGCGCGCACCGCTTCGGCGACTTGAAGTGATTGCACTTGCTGACTGATCGACTCGGTCAAACGCGCAGCCGCCTTGCCGGTCGGGGCGGCCAGACGAATGCGCAGCGGATGGCCAGCCTCGACGGCCGGTGCCTGCAACAATGCGAGC
This sequence comes from Pseudomonas sp. Sample_23, assembly GCF_004307595.1. NCBI lineage: Bacteria > Pseudomonadati > Pseudomonadota > Gammaproteobacteria > Pseudomonadales > Pseudomonadaceae > Pseudomonas > Pseudomonas sp. Sample_23. The sequence continues at coordinate 7,986 of NZ_RCNX01000080.1, read as the reverse complement.
AAGCGCACCACCGTGGTGGTTTTGCCGGTGCCCGGGCCGCCAGTGATGATACTGAAGGCGCTGCGCGTAGCGAGAGCACAGGCGAGTTTCTGCCAATCGATGACAGCTGCGGATTCCGCGCCGCCGAACAATTCGTTCAGACGCTGCGGCAAATCATCCGGCGTCGGCTCCTGCTGCATCAAGCGTTGGCGCAACGCTGCATCGATGCGGCGTTCGTAGGTCCAGTAGCGGCGCAGGTACAGGCGTTTCGAGGACAGCACCAACGGACGTGTCTGCGCTGGTTCACTGGCATCAGCGGCCAGCGCGACCAGCGAGCTGCTTGCCAGCACTTTGCACCAATGGGCTCCATCGAGCGTTTCGAGCAATTGCGAGGGCAGCAACAACACACCGCCCTGCACATCGCCTTCGGGCGGCAATGACAGTGCAAAATCCGGTGCCTTGAGTGTTTCAAACAGGTCCAGACACACATGACCATGGCCGAGTTGGTGACTGGTCAGCGCCGCAGCCAGCAGCACCAACGGGTCGGTCTCGGGCTCGAGTTCATGCAGGAAAGCGACAAAGGCGCGGTCCAGCGCGCGCAGCCAGCCGCGCTCGACCCAACGGCTCAGCAACAACAGCAAATCATCGGCGCGGGTCAGCGGCGAGAGTTTCGACAGGCTGTCCGCTTCCAGCGGCGTCGGCAGCAGATCGGCGAATGTGCGGCTCATAGCAGGACTCCCTGTTCCCAGGCGGGTTCGGACTTGGGTTCGGGTTTGCCCTGGAACATCCGGTCGAGGCGTTCGATCAATTCCCGTGGCGGACGCACGAAGTACACGCCGCGACTATCCGCACGCGTACCGCGTAGAAACAGATACAGCGCCCCGCCGATGTGACGGTCGTAATCGTAATCCGCCAGCCGCGCCTTCAACTGGCGATGCAGTGCCAGCAGATACAGCACGTATTGCAGGTCGTAACGGTTGTCGAGGATCGACTGTTCCATTGCCTGCAAGGTGTAGGCCTGATCATCCACGCCGAGCCAATTGGATTTGTAATCGGCAACGTAATAGCGGCCAGCGTGCTCGAAGGTCAGGTCGATAAAGCCCTTGAACATGCCGTTGAGTTGCACCGGTTCTGCCGCAACACGAGCGACGCCATTGTGGGTGTGCTGGCGCACCTGTTCATCGAGCTTGAGCACGTCGACTTTGTGGCTGGCGAACCAGAACTCCATCTCGACGCGGTATTGCTTCAACTGCTCAAGAACCACCGGCGGTTGCCCGCCCGCGATCGGCAACGGCGACTTGAGCAAATGCTGCAGCCAGTCAGTCAGCGTGGTAATCCAGCCTTGCCAGCCGCGCAGGTTGCAACGCCGGGCAATCGCATCTTCCAGCGCTGCGCGGGTAACCGAAAAACCTTCAGCACCCGCCCATTCGAGCAAGCCATGCAAAAACGTGCCGGGATTCGGTCCGCGAGGAAAACGGTGGATATCGGCGCCACCGCTGATGATTTCGCGGGGTGCGTCGGGATCGAGGCGCTCGTCGTCGAAGAGCTTTTGCGCCTGCGGACTGTCCGGTGCTTCATCGCTGCCAACGCTCAATACGTCGCTGATGCGCAAAGCGCTATAGGAAGCGATCCACCAGTTTTCACTGGCTTTGCGCTTGGGCCGTAGCGTCGCTCGCAGCACTGCTTCATTGCGCGGCGGCTGGTAATGCTCATCAGTGGGCTGAGGCATTTCGCCGATGCCAATCGCCGCGCAGTCTTGCTGCAGATCGCGCAGCCAGCGATTCAATTCGCTGGACTCGCCCAAAGCGGCACCGCCCCCCAGCAAATAACCCAGCGCCGACAGGTGCAACACCGAGCTGTTGTTATTGCCGCGCTTGAGATCGGTGACGCCCAGCCAGCAGGCATGCTGCGCGCGCGTTAATGCGACATACAGAAGACGCAGATCTTCGGCCAGACGCTCATCGTCAGCCAGAGCGATCAACTCGGGGGTCGGCTTGAGGCTGATCTGCGCTTTGCCCGCAGCGTCGTGGTAATGCAGCGGCAAGCGGCTGCCATCCACCGGTTTCGCCGAGCAAATGAATGGCAGGAATACCAGCGGATATTCCAGCCCCTTGGATTTGTGGATGGTCACCACTTTGACCAGTTGCTCGTCGCTTTCCAGACGCAGAATCTGCTCTTCACCGGCCTGACCGGACAGTGCCAGCAGCTCGGCCAGATGGCGGATCAATGCTTGCTCGCCGTCCAGTTCAGCGGCGGCTTGCTGCATCAGTTCCGAGAGGTGCAAAAGGTTGGTCAGCACGCGCTCGCCGTCACTGCGCTGCATCAAGGTCTGCGGCAAATGGAAATCGTGAAGCAGGCGGCGCAACATCGGTAACACGCCTTGTTTGCGCCAGAGCTCGCGATAGCCGCGGAACTGCATGACCCGGGCTTCCCAGACCATTTCATCCTGGTTCAGGCGCTCCAGCTCGATCAGCGGCAGGTTAAGGGTGGTGCAGGCCAGCGCAGCCTTGAGCGAGCGTTCGACATCGGGTTCGGCGCAAGCCTTTAGCCACGCCAGCAGGTCGTGCGCCTCTTGCGCGGCGAACACCGAATCCTTGTCTGACAGATAAACACTGCGCACCCCTCTGGCGGCGAGTTCGGCGCGTACGGCCTGGGCTTCCTTACCGTCGCGGACGAGGATCGCAATATCCGAAGGACGCAGACCTCTGAAGTCATCTGCCTGAACGAAACCAGCGCTACCGGTTTGCCCGCCATTGAGCAGTGCGGTGATTGCACTGGCGCAGGCGGCGGCCATTTGCTGACGATAAACCGCGCCAGAAAGCGGCTGATCGCTGGGCAATAGCCAGACATTCAGTGCCGCGAAGTCTTGCCCGACAATCCGCAGCGTTTCCTTGCGTCCCTGAGACTCGACCGGGAGGAACGGCACCGGGTTTTCGCCGGTTTTCTCGCGAAACAAAAACGCGCCGCGTCCCTGCTCTCGGGACTCGGCGCGTTCGAATACGTGATTGACCGCTGTCACCATACCGTGGCTGGAGCGGAAGTTGGTGCCGAGCGTATGCAAGCGGCCGGTGGTGGCCTGACGTGCGCGCAGGTAGGTGTAAATGTCGGCACCGCGAAAGGCGTAGATCGCCTGCTTGGGGTCGCCGATCAGGAACAGGCCGGTGTCAGGGTGATTGTCTTCGATGCGGTAGATGCTTTCGAAGATCCGGTACTGCACCGGATCGGTGTCCTGGAATTCGTCGATCAGCGCGACAGGGAACTGCTCGCGGATCAGTGTCGCCAAGCGCTCGCCGCCCTCTGATTGAAGCGCGGCATCCAGACGCAGCAGCATGTCGTCGAAACCCATTTCTGCGCGACGGCGCTTCTCTTCTTCAAAGCGTGCACCGACCCACTTGGCGGCGTGTTGCAGAACAGCGGCATCGGGTGTCGGCAATGCGTCGAGGCTCGACTTGAGTGCGGACATGGCGTCCAGCCCCGGATGACTCGGGGCCTGGCCTTTCCAGGCTTCGGCCATGCCATCGGGTGTCAGACGAGTGAAGCCGGTGCCAATGTCCAGTTGCTCAAGCGCCTCGTCTTCGGCCCAGGTCTTGAGTTTCTCGAACCAGGGTTCGAAATAACGCGCCTGCATTTTGCGGCCATCGACGGTTTTGCTGGCGACGCCTTCATGGCAGAGAGCAAGCAGCTCGTCTGCCCAGTCACGCCAAGGCATTTTCAGTTCGACCAACGCCGCTCGCCGCTCCAGCAAACACTCCTCGATCAGCTCCGCAGGCGCCTTGCCTTCATCGGTGTCACGCTCGCTGGCAAACAAGCCGCGCACCCGAGGCAACAACAAGGCGGGGCCACCCCAATTGCTGCGCACCCAGTTCAGCGCATCGCCCTGCATCGGGTAGCAGAAGAGCCGCCAGTAATCGCGCAGCACCTCGCCGAGCAGATCGCTGTGATCGGTTTCCAGCGACTGCGTGAACAGGCTGCCGCTGTCGAACGCATGCTCACGCAGCATGCGCTGACACCAGCTGTGAATGGTCGAGACGGCGGCTTCGTCCATCCACTGCGCGGCGATATCGAGGCGGTTGGCACAGCCTGGCCATTGTTGCGGATCGAACTGATCGCGCAGCTCGGCAATCAGTCCGTCGGGGGCAGTGATTTCAACGCGGAAGAATCGCGCGGCCTCTGCCAAGCGTGTCCGAATGCGTTCACGCAACTCTTTGGTGGCAGCATCGGTAAACGTCACTACGAGGATCTGCGGCGGCAGCAGTTCGCGTGCGAAACCGCTTCTCTCGCCGCCATGACCGAGAATAAGGCGCAGATAAAGTGCCGAGATCGTAAAGGTTTTGCCGGTGCCGGCGCTTGCTTCGATCAACTGACTGCCGCGCAGCGGGAAGGCCAAAGCCAACGGTGTTTTGGTACTCATGCGCGGGCACCTTCGCTGGACAATGAACGCCATGGCGCTTCGAATACTGGGCGGTACAAGGCGTCGCACCAGCCGGTGAAGGTTTCGTCTGCCAACAGTGCATCGAAATCGGGATATTGCCGGAGCAGTGCCGGGCTTTCACGCCGCTCGCCGTTGCTGGTCTGGCCGTCACCGTCATAGGCTTTTCGCGCAGCGGCTTCGGCTTTGACCGGGTCAGTTTGAGACAACCAGGCGAACGCGGTTTTTATCGCAATCGGCAAGGGTTGGCGCATGCCTGATTGCCAGGCAAGAAGCAGGTCACCGAGCAAACGCAACGCTCGGTCTCGCTCCATTGGCTCCAGCAACAACGTGTCGTCACTGGCGACCAATGCCGTGGTCAGCGCATGCTCGCTGGCGCAGGCGACCAGATGGGTAACCCACGATTTGGTCAGCCGATGCCACTTGCGAGTTTTGATCGAGCCGATGCTGTTGGGAATGGTCGTGACCGACAGCAGACCGCCATCGGCGCGTTGATGCAGGTTTGCGAGCCAGCCCTCCAGCCGCGAACCCTGCAGGTCGAGACTGACCGGGATCGCACTGGTCAATGGCGTCGGCCATAACGTCAGCAACTGTTGATAACGCTGCAGAAGATCCGGTAGCGGTCCGATCAGTTCATGCTGTAGGCATTCGCCAAAACCGGCCATAGGCAGCAGACCACTGTTTTGCAGGCGCAGCGCCCGGGCTTGCAGCGCCTGATCGATATTGTCCGGCTGGCTGAGTGCGGCTTCCAGCAAGCTGTCGCTGAGCGTGTAGCGCTGCAGCGCGTCCAGCACAAAAGGTTCTTCATCGGCCAGCGGTGCTTGCGCGGCCTCGAAATACACCTTCAGGCGTTGAGTGAAAAAATGCCGAACCGGGTTCCGCAGAAAGTCCTGCAGCAATGCCAGCGTCAGCGGTTCCTCTTGAACATATGGCGCGAGTAAGGGTGCTTCACTTAGCTGCGCTTTCTCTTGATGCAACACCTGCCACTCGCTGGCGTAGCTGAACAGTTGCTCGCCTTCGTGGAAATAGCGGGCGCTGAAAGGTTGCAGGGGATGTTCTTCGGTCAGCGCGTCTAACAGATCCTGGCTTGGGTCGATTGAACGCCAGCCGCTGGCGAGGTGATCGCGCAACTGGCCGATGAGCACCGAGGCAGGTCGTTCGCTGTTGTCGCGAATGCTGCGACCGACCCAACTGATATAGAGCTGAGTGCGTGCGGATAACAGCGCTTCGAGTAACAGGTAACGATCGTCTTCACGTCGTGAGCGATCCCCAGGTCGGTAATCGCTGCCCATCAGATCGAAGTCCAGCGGCGGCTGCGCGCGCGGATAATCGCCGTCGTTCATGCCCAGCAGACATACCAGCTTGAAAGGAATGGCACGCATCGGCATCAAGGTGCAGAAATTCACCGCACCGGCGAGGAATCGTTGCGACAAACGGCCCTGATCCAGCCCGGCGAGCCAGGCTTCGCGCACGACAGTCAGCGGCAGTTCGTCAGTCAGCCCGACCGCCTCGCAGGTCTCGAGCCAGGTTTCGCGAAGCTCCTCCAACTGGGTCAGCAGGTAGTCGTCGTGCTCGTTGCTCGCCTGAAAGAACACCTGCATCAGCGCCTGCAAACGCAGCCCCCACTCTTTCGGTTGAGCCGGTTGCGTGAGTTGCCGATGAGCGATTTCCAGGGCATCCAGCAGAGCCACCAGTGGACCGATCAGGGCAGCATCAAGCCCACCAATTTCGTCGTAAGGCTCGATACCTGCACATGCGTCGGCACTGCCGACGGCGTAGCCCAGCAGCATTCGGCGCAGGCCGAAATGCCAGCTGTTCTGCTCCAGTTCCTCCGGCAAACCGAGACCGGCCCGTTGCTCGGCACTCATGCCCCAACGCACGCCGGCGCCTTCGATCCAGCGATGCAAAGTTGGCAGGTCGCGCTCCTCTACGCCAAAGCGAGCACGCAGAGCCGGGACATCGAGCAGGTCGAGGATCTCACTGACCGGGAAACGGCTGTCCGGGAGTTTGAGCAGGTGCTCGACTGCGATTAGTAATGGATCACGTCCTCGCTGGCCCTGGTCCGCCAAAGTGAACGGAATGAAGCGCGGGTCAAATCGATCGAGCTGACCGAAAACCGCGCGGATATGCGGCGCATAGCTGTCGATATCAGGGACCATCACGATCACGTCCCGTGGGCGTAGAGCCGGGTCAGCGCTGAAGCGCGCCAGGAGTTGATCGTGCAGGATTTCGACTTCGCGCTGGGCACTGTGGGCGATGTGAAACCGGATCGATTGGTCCTGCGTCAGGTCGACAGCGGGCCAGAGCTCACGAGTCTCGTTGAGGGGGCGCAATTCGAGGATGTCGTCCTGCAGCTGGTTAAGCATGTTGTGGGGCTGGGCTTCGCTGAACAGGTCGATGCGTCCGTCACGAAAGGCTGCGCGGTAGCTGTTGGGATCGTCGTAGCTATCGAGCAGGTTGATATAGTCGCGACCTTGCTTGCCCCAAGCGGCCAGCAACGGATGTGCGTGCTGATGCAGGGTCTCGGCATCAAGTACAACTGGCATCCCGCTTTTACGTTGTTGGCGCTTGTATTGATGTCGCAGCAGATCCTTGTCGGCGACGATATCGGCCCAGTGATGGCGACAGGGGTTGTGTACGCAAAGCAGAACCTGACTGAAGCGCGCCAGACCGGCGAGCGCTTCAAGTACCTGCGCGGGTAGCGAAGAAATACCAAAAACAATCACACGCGGTGGCAGTGAAGCCGGAGCCTCATCAAGGGTGTTGATGCGCTCCATGAAACGTTGATGGACGCCGGCACGACTCTGCGCCATGCCTTGTTCGCCGACGTCATCCAGCAGCGCTCGCCACAACTCGGCCTGCCAGCAACTGGTCGGTGGCAGAGGTTTGATTTCACCTCGCACATTGCGCAGTTGGTGGCGGCCTTCCGCCCAATCTTCCAGCCAGTCGGCCCGGTAGACCTGATATTGGTCAAACAGGTCGGCCAGACGCTCTGACAATTGATAGCGCTTGCGCAGATCGCTGTCGTGGGTGAGGAAGCGTTGCAGCGGCTCGAAATGGGCGCGGTCGATTACCTGTGGCAAGAGACGCATCAGGCGCCAGGTCAGCGGGGCTTTGTCGAGCAGGGATTTAGCCGGAATTTCTTCTCGTCCCAATACCATGCGATAGAGCTGCCACATGAAACTGCCGGGTAGTTGCACGTCAATCGCCGCAGCGATTCCGCAACCGCCAAGGTCGTCGTCTTCGGGATCCTCAGCCAATGCCAGTTTGAGCCATTGGGCGATGCCGTTGCTTTGTACCAAAGCGATTTCGTTCTCCAAGGGTGCGAGTGGATAGCGCCGCATGATGCTGACCACAAGGCTGCGCAGCTCATCGAGACTGTTACTCTGAACCACCATGAATGCAGCGTTGAGGGACTGGGCGTCCGACATATGGATTCCTTGGAAAATCGCTAAAGCCGAGGCAGAACCTTAGCATTGTCGGCCGGCTGTGACAGCCGGACGAGGTCTGCGAAGGCTGTAAGAACTTTCTCGCAGGCAAAACAAAACCCCAACTGCTTTCGCAATTGGGGTTTCGGA
>NZ_RCNX01000077.1:0-19221 GCF_004307595.1 Pseudomonas sp. Sample_23 | reverse complement strand
ACCAGCAGCGACCGCATCGTTGCCGGCGGCACGGCAACCGTCAGCGGCGCCAGCGTCAGCCTGGCGCTGGAAAACAGCCCGACCTTGCTCAGCAGCGCCGAAGCGCAAAGCCTGCTCGGTCGCCAGTACAACATCCTGCAAGCGGCCGGCGGCGTGCAGGGGCAGTTCGCTGCAGTAGTGCCGAACTACCTGTTCATCGGCGGCGCCCTCGACTACGCCGCAAGCGGCATTCAGCTGAATATCCAGCGCAATGCCACAAGCTTCTCCAGCGTCGGGCAAACGCCGAACCAGCGCTCGGTGGCGGCGGCAGTCGAAGGTCTGGGCGCTGGCAATTCGGTTTACGAAAGCGTGCTTCGTGCGCCGACTCAAGCCTCGGCGCAGCAAGCCTTCCAGCAACTGAGCGGCGAGATTTATCCAGCGCTGGGGACAATGCTGATCAACGACAGCCGCCAGTTGCGTGGTGCGCTCGGCGAGCGGCTGCACGATGAATCGGCGACCCGCAGCAACGGCTGGATCAAAGCCCTCGGCGCCTGGGGCAGCACCGATTCGGGTCACGACACGGCCGGCTACAACACTTCGATCGGCGGTCTGCTGGCCGGTGTCGACGGCGCGCTTGATGAGCAGACCCGCATCGGTCTGGTCACCGGTTATAGCGACAGCTCCTTGAGCATGGGCTCGGGCACGCATTCCTCGGCAAAAGTCGACAGCTACCACCTCGGTGCTTACGCCGGGCACGATCTCGGCGCCTGGCGCTTGAGCACTGGCGCGGCGTACAGCTGGCATCGCGGCGATGTGAAGCGCGATCTGCAATACGACGAGGTCAGCGCCAAGCAGAAAGCCAAGCTCGATGCGACCACCACCCAAGTCTTTGCCGAGGCGGCGTATCGCTTGCAGTTGCAAGCGTTGGCGCTGGAACCGTTCGCCAACCTGACCTACCTGCATCTCGACACCGAAGGCTTTACCGAGAAGGGCGATGCCGCTGCGCTGAAAAGCTCGGGCGATCAGCGCGATGCGGTGTTGAGCACCTTGGGCGTGCGGGCGAGCAAAACCTTCCACCTTTCCAGCCAGCAAGCGCTGGACGTCAGCGCGCGTCTCGGCTGGCAGCACAGCCTCAGCGATATCGAATCAGAGCAGCATTTGCGTTTTGCCAGCGGCGGCACGCCGTACTCAGTGGAGAGTTCGGCGCTGGTACGTGATGCCGCACTGGTCGGCGTGCAGGCCAGTCTGGCCTTGAGCAAGGACGTGCGGGTCAACCTCGATTACAACGGCCAACTGGCCAGCCGCGAGAAGCTGCATGGCGTTGGCCTGAGCCTGAACTGGCAGTTCTGATTGCATGTGTTTGAGCCCCTGTGGCGAGGGGATTTATCCCCGACTGCGCAGCAGTCGCAAAACCTGTGTTGATCGTTCCCACGCGCAGCAAAGGAATGCAGCCCGGGACGCTCTGCGTCCCATTGGAACGCGGAGCGTCCCTAGAGGCATTCCCACGCAGAGCGTGGGAACGATCAAGGCAAGCGAATTTTTCGCAACATCACTAAGGAAGGTCGTGGATGGATAACAACAATACCCCCGCGCAATCGGGTGGCCGCTTTGCCCTGAAAACCCTGACAGTCGCCATGCTCTGTGCCAGTGCGATGGCACAGGCAGCGCCTTACGTGGAAAACGGCCGCAGCGGCGATCCGTCGAGCTGGCGCAGCAATGAATTCAAGGCTGACTGGGGCCTGGGCGCGATCGGCGCGGATTACGCCTACGCCGCCGGCTACACCGGCAAAGGCGTGAAACTGGGCATCTTCGATCAGCCGGTCTACGCCGCGCATCCGGAGTTCTCTGGCAGTAACAAAGTCGTCACCCTGGTCACCAGCGGTATCCGCGAATACACCGACCCGTATATTCCGGTGAAAGCCGGCGACGCGTTCCGCTATGACGGTTCGCCCTCGGTCGGCTCCGACGGCAAGCTCGGCGCCCACGGCACCCACGTCGGCGGTATCGCTGCGGGCAGTCGCGACGGCGGGGTGATGCACGGCGTCGCATTCGGTGCGCAAATCATCAGCGCCGACAACGGCGACCCAGGCCCCGAAGATGGCATCGTGCGCGGCAACGACGGCGCGGTGTACAAGGCCGGTTGGGATGCGCTGATCGCCAGCGGTGCGCGGATCATCAACAACAGCTGGGGCATCGGCATCACCGACCGCTTCGACCTCGGCGGCCGCGATCCGGCGTATCCGCACTTCACCGTCAACGACGCGCAGTTGCAGTTCAACGAAATCCGCACGCTGCTCGGCACCAAACCCGGCGGCGCCTACGACGGCGCGATTGCCGCCGCACGCAGCGGCATCGTCACTATTTTTGCCGCTGGCAACGATTACAACCTGAACAATCCGGATGCCATCGCCGGCCTCGGCTACTTCGTTCCGGACATCGCGCCGAACTGGATCACCGTCGCCGCATTGCAGCAGAATCCGGACACCGCCAGCGCCAATCCGTACGTGATCAGCACGTTCTCCTCGCGTTGCGGCTACACCGCCAGTTACTGCGTCTCGGCGCCGGGCACCAAGATCTACAGCTCGATCATCGAAGGCACCAACTCCGACAACTTGACCACCGGCTACAAAAACTACAACGGCACCTCGATGGCCGCGCCACATGTGGCCGGTTCCATCGCGGTGTTGATGGAGCGCTTCCCGTATATGTCCGGCGATCAGGTCGCCAGCGTGTTGCGCACCACTGCGACCGACCTCGGCGCACCGGGCATCGACGCCTTGTACGGCTGGGGCATGATCAACCTGCGCAAGGCCATCGATGGCCCGGCGATGTTCGTCACCGAGCAGGACATTCCCGAGGAGTTCCGCGTTCAGGGCGCGTACGGTTCCGGCCAGTTCGTTGCTGACTTGCCGGGCATCGGCGCAATCATCGATCAGGGCAAACCCACCGAACGCGTATGCAGCGATATCACTTGCGGCCTCGACACCTGGCGCAACGACATTGGCGGCCACGGCGGTCTGACCAAGCAAGGCATCGGCACTTTGGTGCTGACCGGCAACAGCACTTACAGCGGCCCGACCCTGGTCAACCAGGGCCGTCTGGCCATCAACGGCTCGCTGCAATCGGCGGTCACCGTCAACAACGGCGGCATCCTCGGCGGCAATGGCCGCATTGGCGCACTGGCTGTGAGCAGCGGCGGTACGGTGGCACCGGGCAATTCCATCGGCACCCTGAATGTGGCAGGTGACGTGACTTTCGCGCCGGGTTCGACCTACGCCGTAGAGCTGTCGCCGACCAGCAGCGACAAGATCGTCGCGGGCGGCAAAGCCGTCATCGACGGCGCCACGGTGAGCCTGTCGCTGGAAAACAGCCCGACCCTGCTCAGCACCGGCGAAGTGCAAAGCCTGCTCGGCACTCGCTACAACATTCTGCAAGCGGCGGGTGGCATTGAAGGGCGTTTCGGTCAGGTCTTGCCGAATTACGCCTTCCTTGGCGGCACTCTGGATTACTCGGCGGGCGGCATTCAACTGGCGGTCGGGCGCAATGAGGCATCGTTCGCCAGCGTCGGTCTGACGCCGAACCAGCGCGCCGTCGGTGCGGCTGCCGAACGTTTGGGTGCGGGCAATGCGCTGTTCGAAACCCTGTTGCTGTCGCCCAACGCGGCGTCGGCGCAGCAGGCCTTTCAACAGTTGTCCGGCGAGATTCACCCGGCCATCGGCACGCTGCTGATCAACGACAGCCGCTACCTGCGCGAGGCCGTCGGCGAACGCCTGCGTGAGCGTGATCTGTTCAACGCCGATGCGCCGACTAATGAACGCAGCAACGTCTGGGTCAAGGTGCTGGGGTCGTGGGGTGAAAGCGATGGCGGCCATGACAATGCCGATTCCAATAGCTCCATCGGCGGGCTGCTGGCTGGCGTCGACGGTCTGATTGCTGAAGATACCCGTCTCGGTTTCGTCACTGGTTACAGCGACAGCTCGTTGAGCATGGGCAGCGGCACGCATTCGTCGGCCTCGGTCGACAGCTACCACTTGGGTGCGTATCTGGGCCATGAAATCGACGCGTTGCGCCTGACGGTCGGCGGCGCCTACAGCTGGCATCGCATTGATGTGAAGCGTGATCTGCAGTTCGGCGACGTCAGCGGCAAACAGAAAACCAAACGTGACGCGACCACCGCGCAAGTGTTCACCGAGGCCGCTTACGATCTGGGCCTGCAACCGATGAACCTGGAGCCGTTCGCCAATCTGTCCTACGTGCACCTCAACACTGACAGCTTCACCGAGAAGGGTGACGCTGCGGCGCTGAAGGGTGGTGAAGACAACCGCGACGTGGTGCTGTCGACCCTCGGCGTGCGCGCCAAGCGCAGTTTTGCCGTGTCGGACAAGCATCAGCTGGAACTGGGCGCCAGCCTCGGCTGGCAGCACAACCTGAGCAGCGTCGATGCCGACAGCCATCTGGTCTTCGCCAACGGCAATAGCGCGTTCACCGTGCAGAGCGTGTCGATGGATCGTGACGCTGCCGTGGTCGGCGTGCGTGCCGGGCTGGCGCTCAATCGCGACGTGCGGGTCAACCTCGACTACAACGGCCTGATCGGCTCGAACGAGAAAGATCACGGCGTCGGTCTGACCCTCGACTGGCAGTTCTGAGGCGTAACCGGCAGCGCTTCTCGGGCTGCCGGTTTTTCAAGAAAAGGGAGCGCTGCTCATGGGATTGTTCGAGTACAAAAATCCAAATGTGCAGAAGATCCAAATGTGGGAGCGAGCCTGCTCGCTCCCACAGGTACTGCGTACACATGATCATTCCCACGCTCTGCGTGGGAATGCAGCCGGGGACGCTCTGCGTCCCACAAGATCGCAGCCTTCGGCAGTTCCTACAGAGGCTGTGCACGATGTAATGAATGCTCCGGAGCCCCGCGCTCTGGCTGTGAGCTATCTCTGACAATTCCAACAACAAGAGAGGCAATGGCAATGGGTGTATACGACTACAAGAACTTCGGCACAGCCGATTCCGCGGCGCTGTTCAGCGATGCCATGGCGATCACGCTGTATTCCTATCACAACCTGGATAATGGCTTCGCCGCCGGTTATCAGCACAACGGCTTCGGCCTGGGCTTGCCGGCAACGCTGGTCACCGCACTGATTGGCGGCACCGATTCGCAAGGGGTGATACCCGGTATCCCGTGGAATCCCGACTCGGAAAAACTCGCCCTCGATGCCGTGAAAAAGGCCGGATGGACGCCCATCACCGCCGCGCAATTGGGCTACGACGGCAAGACCGATGCACGCGGGACGTTCTTCGGCGAGAAGGCCGGCTACACCAGCGCGCAAGTGGAAATCCTCGGCAAGTACGACGCTCTGGGTCACCTCACCGAACTGGGGATCGCCTTTCGCGGCACCAGCGGCCCGCGCGAAATCCTCATCGGTGATTCGATTGGCGACGTGATCAACGATCTGCTCGCGGCGTTCGGCCCGGCCGATTACGCAAAAAACTACGTCGGCGAAGCCTTCGGCAATCTGCTCAACGATGTCGTCGCATTTGCCCGGGCCAACGGCCTCAGCGGCAAGGACGTGCTGGTCAGCGGTCATAGCCTGGGCGGCCTGGCGGTGAACAGCATGGCTGACTTGAGCGCTGGCAAGTGGGGCGGTTTCTTCGCCGACTCCAACTACATCGCCTACGCCTCGCCGACTCAGAGCAGCACCGACAAGGTGCTGAATATCGGCTACGAAAACGACCCGGTGTTTCGCGCCCTCGACGGCTCGACTTTCAGCAGCGCTTCAGTGGGCGTGCACGACGCGCCGCATGCCTCGACCACCGACAACATCGTCAGCTTCAACGACCACTACGCCTCGAACGCCTGGAACGTGCTGCCGTATTCGATCCTGAACATTCCGACGTGGATTTCGCACCTGCCCACTGGATACGGCGACGGCATGACCCGCGTGCTGGAATCGAAGTTCTACGACCTGACCAGCCGCGACTCGACGATCATCGTCGCCAACCTGTCCGAGCCGGCGCGGGCCAACACGTGGGTGCAGGACCTCAACCGCAACGCCGAAACTCACAAGGGCAGCACCTTCATCATCGGCAGTGACGGCAACGACCTGATCCAGGGCGGCAGCGGTAACGACTATCTGGAGGGGCGCGCCGGCAATGACAGCTTCCGCGACAGCGGCGGCTACAACATCATTCTGGGCGGGCAGGGCAGCAACACCCTCGACTTGCAGCAGACGGTGAAGAACTTCGATTTCGCCAACGACGGCGCTGGCAACCTGTACATCCGCGATGCCAACGGCGGGATCAGCATCACCCGTGACATTGGCAGCATCGTCAGTAAAGAGCCGGGGTTTCTCTGGGGCGTGTTCAAGGACGACGTGCTGCACAGCGTCACGGCCACGGGGCTGAAAGTCGGCAGTAACCTCACCGCTTATGAATCGAGCGTAAAAGGCACGGCCAGTGCTGACATGCTCAAGGCGCATACCGGCGGTGACTGGCTGTTTGGCCTGGAGGGCAATGATCATTTGCTCGGCGGTGCGGGCAATGACGTGTTTGTCGGTGGTGCTGGCAATGACCTGCTAGTATCGGGCGGCGGGGCGGATACGTTTCTGTTCAATGGCGCGTTTGGCCAGGATCGTGTGGTTGGCTATACGGCCGATGACAAACTGGTGTTTCTTGGCGTGCAGGGCGTGTTGCCGGGGGATGATTTGCGAGCCCATGCATCGGCGGTCGGGCAGGATACTGTGCTGACGTTTGGTGGGGATTCGGTGACGTTGGTGGGGGTGGCGCTTGGGAGCTTGAGCGCCGACGGGGTTGTTATCGCCTGAGGTTGGTGTGGGGCCTTCGCCGGCCCCTTCGCGAGCAAGCTCGCTCCCACACGGGATCTGCGTCGTTCACACATCCTCCAGTAGGAGCTGCCGAAGGCTGCGATGTGATCGTTCCCACGCTCCGCGTGGGAATGCAGCCCGGGACGCTCTGCGTCCCACTCAAGAGCCGAACGCGGAGCGTCCGTGGAGGCATTCCTTTGCTGCGCATGGGAACGATCATTCAGGCCAAGTCAGTCTTCCTTGCGCACGGTCGCGACTTCATCGGCGCGAACCTTGACCTTGGCGCCGGAAATATCCTCGAACTCATAGAAACCGTCCTCGGTCTCGGTCTTCGGCATGTCCTCGGTCAGGTACTGGGTGCCGTTCTGCAGCGTCACCACGGTCTGGGTCGAACAGCCGCCCAGCGCCAACAGGGCTGCGACCGCTACAGGAATGCCCAGCATCTTGATTTTCATACCCACCTCTGACTCCTTGCTTGAATGTGATTGCGGGCATTGTCGGCCCTGTAACGCGGTTGGTGCCAGCAGCGGCGGAAAAGTTCGATGGCGGCGCGAAAAAATGCCATTGATCTTTTTCCGTTTGCGCCGGGCGGGGCTGAGCTGTTATCTGTACGCATAACCAGTGTTCGCTTGCCGTGGCTTTGAATTCCCGTGACCTCCAACCCTCTCGACGATCCGTTCTATTACCTCAACAACTTCCGACAAGTGCTTGATTGGCTTGGGCTTCGCTATGCCGATGTGATGAGCACAAGCGAGCACGGCTTTATTCGCGACTTCAATACGCTGCCGCAAGCCTCGCAGGGATTGCTGGTACGCATGGTCATGCGCAAGGGCATTCACTTTCGCGCGAGCAAACTCAACTATCTGGAAATCGGCGACATTGCCGAGGCGGCGCGGCCGTTGCTCGAACACGGCTGGCTCGACGAACACGCTGCGCTGACCCTGGCAGAGCTGTTTGATGTCCTGCTCAAGGCCGAGCTGCAGCAAGCGTTCGGCACCTTTATAGAACAGCCGAAAGGGCGCAAGGACGAGTGGCTGCCGGTGCTGGCCGAACAGTTCAGCGAGGCGCAGCCCCTGCGTGTCTGGGCGCCGCAACTGGCTGAGCGGCTGTTCAGCCTGACCCTGATGGACCTGTGCGATCGCCTGCGCCTGATGTTCTTCGGCAATCTGTATCAGGACTGGTCGGAGTTCGTGCTGGCCGACCTGGGCATCTTCACTTATGAAAAAGTCGAGTTCTGCGCCGACTCCCGAGGCCTGCGCAGTCGCGAAGACGTCGACGCCTGCCTGTTCCTGCATCAATGCCAGTTGCGCTTCGAAGCCGGTGAAGCGCTGGACGAGATCGTCGAACAGATCAACGCCGTGCAATTCGACAACCCGTGGCTGCGCCGCCGGCAAGCCAAGGCGTTGTTCCAGATCGGCCAGTACGCCGAGCGCATCGGCGACTTTGCCCTGGCCCTGAGTGTTTACCGCGACTGCGCTTATCCGGGCGCACGACTGCGGATGATCCGTGTGCTCGAACGTTGCGGCGAATACGCGCTGGCGTTGGAACTCGGCACGCTGGCCGAACAGGCACCGCAAAGCGCGGCCGAGCAGCAAGGCTTGCAGCGCATTGTCCCGCGCCTGCAGCGCAAACTCGGTGGCCCGCCGCTCAAGCGTGCCAAGGCCAGAGAGGTCGAGCGCCTCGACTTGCACTTGCCGCGCATCGATCCGGCGCGGTCGGTGGAATTTCACGTACAAGCGCACTTGCACGCCGATGACGGCCCGGTGCATTACGTCGAGAACAGCCTGATCAATTCACTGTTCGGCCTGTTGTGCTGGCCGGCGATCTTCGCGCCGTTGCCGGGTGCGTTCTTTCACCCGTTCCAGCGCGGCCCGGTGGATCTGCTCAGCGAAGATTTCCTCGAGCGCCGCGCCGAGCTGTTCCAGGCCTGCCTGGGCGAACTCGACGACGGCCGCTACGCCGAGACCATCCGCCAGCGCTTCGTCGACAAGTGGGGCATCCAGTCGCCGTTCGTGTTCTGGGGCGCGCTCAACGAAAACTTGCTGGAACAGGCGCTGGCCTGTCTGCCCGCCGAACACCTGAAACACTGGTTCAACCGATTGCTGCTCGACATCAAGGCCAACCGTGCCGGCATGCCGGACCTGATCCAGTTCTGGCCGCAGCACAAGACCTACCGCATGATCGAAGTCAAAGGCCCCGGCGACCGCTTGCAGGACAATCAGCTGCGCTGGCTGGAGTTCTGCCACGAGCATCAAATGCCGGTGGCCGTGTGTTACGTGCAATGGGCGGAGCAGAGCGCTTGAGCTACAGCGTTGCCGTGCGTGCACTGTGCGAGTTCACCGCCAAGACCGGCGACCTCGACCTGCGCTTCACCCCGTCACCGACCGCGCTGGAAGGCATCGTCGGCCATCGCACCGTGGCCTCGCGGCGCAGCGAGCAGTACCAGAGCGAAGTGGCGCTGCAAGGCGAATTCGGCGAACTGAAGGTCAAGGGCAGGGCGGATGGCTACGATCCGGCGCAAAACTGCCTGGAAGAAGTCAAAACCTATCGCGGCGACCTGAGCAAGCAACCGGCCAATCACCGCCAGTTGCACTGGGCGCAGGCGAAAATCTACGGCTGGTTGATGTGCCAGAAACTGCAATTGCAGCAGATCAATCTGGCGCTGGTGTATTTCGACGTCGTCAGCGAAAAGGAAACCTGCCTGGTTGAATCCCACAGCGCCGAGTCGCTTCAGGGGTTTTTCGCGCAGCAGTGCGCTTTGTTCCTGCAATGGGCCGAGCAGGAAATGGCCCATCGCGAAGCGCGCAATCTGGCCGCGCAGCAACTGGCGTTCCCGCACGCGGATTTTCGTCCCGGCCAACGGCATCTGGCCGAATCAGTGTTCAAAGCCGTCAGCACCGGCCGCTGCCTCATGGCCCAGGCGCCGACCGGCATCGGCAAAACCCTTGGCACGCTGTTCCCGATGCTCAAGGCGCTGGCGCCGCAGCAACTGGACAAGGTGTTCTTTCTCACCGCCAAGACTCCCGGACGCAAGCTGGCGCTGGATGCCAGCCAGGTGTTGTTCAGGCAAGCGCCGCACTTGCCGCTGCGGGTGATGGAAATGGTTGCTCGCGACAAGGCCTGCGAACACCCGGACAAGGCCTGTCATGGCGAATCCTGCCCGTTGGCCCAGGGTTTTTATGATCGCTTGCCGGCTGCCCGCGAAGCGGCCAGCCGCATCAACCTGCTCGATCAGGCGGCGATGCGCGAAGTCGCCGCGCAGCACAGCGTGTGCCCGTACTACCTGAGTCAGGAAATGGCCCGTTGGGCGGATGTAGTGGTTGCCGACTACAACTATTACTTCGACTTCAGCGCGCTGCTGTTCGGTCTGGCCCAGCTCAATCAGTGGAAAGTCGCGGTGCTCGCCGACGAGGCGCACAACCTGGTCGAGCGCGGCCGGCAGATGTACAGCGCCAGCCTCGACCAGTTCACCCTCGCCAGCGTGCGCAAAACCGCGCCCGCAGCGTTGAAGAATGCCCTGCAACGGGTCAACCGCGAATGGAACGCGCTGCATGCGCCGCAACTGGCGGCCTATCAGGCCTACGACAAGGCGCCGGACAAGCTCCTGCACGCCATCTCGCTGTGTTGCGCGGCCATTGGCGATTACCTCAACGAACATCCGCAAGGCCTCGACAGCGGTCTGCAGAACTTCTATTTCGACTTGCTGCAATTTGCCCGGGTCGCCGAGCTGTACGACGAGCATTACCTGTTCGATATCAGCAAACGCGACCTCGACCGCAAGCGTCCACTCTCGCAACTGTGCCTGCGCAATGTGGTGCCGGCGGCGTTCATCGGCCCGCGCCTGACAGCGGCGCGCAGCAGTGTGCTGTTCTCGGCCACGCTGAGCCCGCGCAACTACTACGCCGACCTGCTCGGCACGCCCGCCGACACGGTGTGCATCGACGTCGAATCGCCGTTCAGCGCCGAGCAGTTGCAGGTGCACATCGTCAGCCAGATCTCCACGCGTTTTAACCATCGCCAGGCCTCGCTGGAGCCGATCGTCGAGCTGATCGCCCGTCAGTTCAGCGAGCGCCCGGGCAATTATCTGGCGTTCTTCAGCAGTTTCGATTACCTGCAACAGGTCGCGACCTTATTGGCCGAGCGCCATCCGCACATCACTCAGTGGCTGCAATCGCGGGGCATGGCCGAGGGCGCGCGGCAGGCGTTTCTCGACCAGTTCAGCGCCGACAGCCAGGGCGTCGGGTTTGCGGTGTTGGGCGGCGCGTTTGGCGAGGGCATCGATTTGCCCGGTGCGCGGCTGATCGGTGCGTTCATCGCCACGCTGGGGCTGGCGCAGCTCAACCCGGTCAATGAGCAGATGAAGCGGCGCATGGCCGCCATTTTTGGCGCCGGCTACGACTACACCTATCTGTACCCGGGCATGCAAAAAGTCGTACAAGCCGCCGGGCGGGTGATTCGCACCCGTGAGGATCGCGGCACGGTCATGCTCATCGACGACCGCTTTGCCGAAAGCCGCATCCAGCAACTGCTGCCACGCTGGTGGGCGATCAAAAGCGAACCGGCGCTTTTCAAATCGACGGATTCACGCATACTTCAGCCCATGACAGTGGCTGGTGAGTGTGATGAGTGAGAACAACAGAACCGCAGCGATCGAAGACAGCCGTTTCCGGCTGCTGATCGACGCGGTTGTCGACTATGCGATCTACATGATCGACCCCGACGGTACCATCACCAGTTGGAACTCCGGCGCAAAACGTTTCAAAGGTTATGAAGAAGCCGAGATCATCGGCGAGCACTTCTCGCGCTTCTATACCCCTGAAGACCGCGCCAACGGCATGCCGCAACGGGCGCTGGACACAGCGATCCGTGAAGGTCGCTTCGAAGGCGAGGGCTGGCGCGTGCGCAAGGACGGCACGCACTTCTGGTCGCACGTGGTGATCGATCCGATCATCGACCCCGACGGCAAGCTGCTCGGTTTCGCCAAGATCACCCGTGACCTCACCGACCGCAAAATGGCCGAGGAAACCCTCAAACAAAGCGAACAGCAGTTCCGCCTGCTGGTGCAGGGCGTCACCGATTACGCGATCTACATGCTCAGCCCCGAAGGCTGCGTCAGCAACTGGAACCAGGGCGCGCAGCGCATCAAGGGCTATTTGCCGGAAGAGATCATCGGCCAGCATTTTTCGATTTTCTACACCCCCGAAGACCGCGAACTCGGCGAGCCGCAGCGTTCGCTGGAGATTGCCACCCGCGAAGGCCGCTTCGAGAACCGCAGTTGGCGGATGCGCAAGGACGGCACGCGCTTTCTTGCCCACGTAGTGGTCGATGCGATTCGCGGCGACACCGGCGCGTTGCTCGGCTTCGCCAAGATCACCCGCGATGTCACCGAGGCCCACGAAGCGCAGCAGGCCCTGGAAAAGACCCGCGAGGCGTTGTTCCAGGCGCAGAAGATGCAGGCGATCGGCCAACTCAGCGGCGGCATCGCCCATGACTTCAACAACCTGCTGACGGTCATTCTCGGCAACCTCGAGATCGTGCAGAAACGCATCGGCGACGCGCCGAAAATCGCTCGTCTGCTGGAAAACGCCACCCAGGGTGCCTTGCGCGGTGTTTCGCTGACCCAGCGCATGCTGGCCTTCGCCCGGCGTCAGGAACTGAAGACCGAATCGGTGGATATCCCGCAATTGGTGCAAGGCATCACCGGGCTGCTGCGCAGTTCGCTCGGACCGGGTATTCGTATCGAAACACGCTTTCCCGACGACCTGCAGCCAGTGCTGGCCGACAGCAACCAATTGGAACTGGCGATCCTCAATCTCGCCACCAATGCCCGTGATGCCATGCCCGACGGCGGCACGGTGATCATTCAGGCGCAAGCCGAAGTGGTGCTGGAACAAACTCATTCGACCCTCGCGGCGGGGCGTTACGTGTGCCTGAGCCTGATCGACAGCGGCGAAGGCATGGACGAAGCCACGCTGGCCTGCGCCCGTGACCCATTCTTCACCACCAAAGGCCTGGGCAAAGGCACCGGGCTGGGCTTGTCGATGGTGCACGGCTTCATCGAGCAGTTGGGCGGGCGCTTTATTCTGAAAAGCGAGAAGGGCCAGGGTACGGCGGCCGAGCTGTGGATTCCGGTGGCACTAGAGCAATCGGCCAGTCGCCCGGCGTACAGCAACGCCGCGCCCATTGCGGTGCCAAGGCTCAGCGTGCTGGTGGTCGATGACGATTCGCTGGTGCTGACCAGCACCAGTCTGCTGCTCGAAGACCTCGGCCACCGCGTTATCGGCGCGACCTCCGGCGCCCAGGCGCTGGCGCTGTTCGATCAGGGCGAAGTCATTGATCTGGTGATCACCGACATGGCCATGCCAAAAATGAGCGGCGCGCAACTGGCCCATGCCTTGCGCATGCTCAAGCCGGATCTGCCGATCATTCTCGCCACTGGATATGCCGAACGCCTGGAAGGTTTTGCCGCTCAACTGCCGCGTCTGCCGAAACCGTTCACCCAAGCGAGTCTGGTGCAGATCATCGCTCAATCGATGAAGTGACGCGCTGGTCGATCCGGCTGAACTAGTGCTGACGCGTGCCTTTCCAAAAGTCTTGTTCACTTTTGGAGGGCACGTCTCTTGTCTCGCATATTGACCCAGCCAAGCGCTGTTGAAGAAGCCTTGGCCGAACACGACGCCAAGATGTTTGGCTCACCCAAGGAACGCCTGGATTTCTATCGCCGGGAAATCCAGTACGAAACCAGCATCCTCGCCAACCGCACCGACGCCTACCTGGCGGCGCAGTCGTTTCTGGTGATCGCTTTTGCCTCGTGCATGGCTAACCTCAATCCGGAGTGGGGCAAGATGTTCACCCTCGTCGTTCCGCCGTTTCTCGCGCTGCTCGGGGTGCTCAGTTCATTGAATGCCTGGCCGGGGATTCGTGCGGCATACGACATCATCGATCACTGGCACTTCAAACAGAGCCAGTTGCTGCACAGCGAGCCGGTAATGGGCGCGGCGTATGACGAATCACCACTGTTCAGTGAGATGGAATCCAGCCACAAGGGCTATCGCAAGTCGCTGCTGTTCTCGGTGCGCACGCCGTGGATTTTTGCCACGTTCTGGGTGATGTTGGGGGTGTATGCGGTGTTTATTCAGGTGACCAATCCTTGAGGTGGATTGGTCGGGACAGGTGCTGGATGTTGTGGTGTTAATGTGATTTTACCCCCTCACCCCAGCCCTCCCGAAACGTCGGACCGCCCCCAAGGGGGCGAGGGGGAAAGGGAGCAGATTTTCACGCTTTTCAAAATTTGTATTCGACTCGATTTTTCAGGTCGATGAATAACGAAACACACCCCGGTCAGTCCCCTCTCCCTCGGGGAGAGGGCTAGGGTGAGGGGCTTTTGACTTTTATTACGCAGTTTCCAGCTCACGCCGCGCAGTTACAGCATTCTGCACCGCCGCCGGAATCGGCGGAAAATCCTCATTCAGCACACACAGATGATCAATCGCATCTTCAAATTTCGCATCGGCTTTCTTGCGCAGTGCCCGGTATTGCTCAAAGCGTTCGAAGTCGGTCGGCGTCTGTTCCAGCAGCGCGTTGGCCGCTCGGTTCAGTTCGTGGGCTTCTTCGAACAGTTGACGATTGCGTTCCAGAGCCAGTGCTCTGCAAGCCTTGATTTGCGCAGGAGTCGAGCATTCGTTCATGACCGTGACCTTGTTTGTGTCGGGGTTCCGTTTAATAGGCTGTTCACCGCAGGGGAACCGAACCTGCCGGGCCGCGCTGATGATTGGCGCGGTTAAAGTTGTGACCGTTGGGTCGCGCCCGGCGATCCATTTTTTTGCAGAAAAATCTTCGATCATTTCCAGCCAAGCGTAGCGGTCGAAGAATCAGCTTTTTCGTTGCTTCAGGCTTTCATAGCGCGCCAGCATCGGCTGCGTGCTGATGCCATGCAGCAGAATGCTCAGGGCCACCACCGACAAAGTGATGTCGGTGCAGACTTTGGCCACGTCTGAATCCAGGCCATGGTTCAGGGCGAAGAACAGATAGAACAGGCTGCCGATGCCGCGAATGCCAAACCAGCCGATCAACAAACGCTGCGGCCCGCTGAGCAGATTGCCCCACGGCATCAGTGCCACGCTCAGCGGACGGATCAAGCAAAACAGCACCGCGCCGATCCACAACGCCCGCCAGTCCCAGTGCGCTATCAGGACGACGCCGAGCAGGGTTACCAGAAACACTTCCATCGCCCGCTCAACCAGACTGCCGAACGCCAGCATGTCGCCCATCATGATCCCCGCTGCAACCTGGCTGTCTTCCAGTTGCTCGGTATCGCCATGCACGGCGTTCTGCGGTTCGACGTTCTGATGACCGACCACCGGCTGCA
Source organism: Pseudomonas sp. Sample_23 (assembly GCF_004307595.1). NCBI lineage: Bacteria > Pseudomonadati > Pseudomonadota > Gammaproteobacteria > Pseudomonadales > Pseudomonadaceae > Pseudomonas > Pseudomonas sp. Sample_23. The sequence goes on along the minus strand of NZ_RCNX01000077.1, from coordinate 4,053 downwards.
CCAGATGCTCGGCAGGTGCCTGGGTGATGCCCGTGGATTTGACTTCCTCCTGACGCAGGCCCAGGCCAGCAGCGAAGACCGCAAGAAAGCCGTAGCCGCCAATGGCGTCGGCGACCACGTAGGACAGCGCGATCAGCGCGAGTGTCAGGTAATCGTTGGGGCCGAGGGTGCTGTCCTCGTTGTGAATGCGCAGCAATAGGGCGATCCGGCCGATGCCGCGACCCATGCCGTAACCGATTAACAGACCTGCCGGCACTGCCCAGAGCAAATCGTTTAAAAACCACTGTTGCAAGTCGCTGAAACTGCCGTCGGTGTGCAACAGCAGTAAGCCGAGGAATACGAAGGGGAAAGCCACGCCATCATTGAGCCCGGCTTCACCGGAGAGGCCGAAACGCACGCTGTCGATGTCCTGCGCATCATTGACCTGCACCAGTGCGGCGAGCACCGGGTCGGTCGGGGCCAGAATCGCGCCGATCAGCAGGGAAGGCCCCCACGGCAATTGCAGGCCCCAGTGCAACAGCAGACACACGCCGATAATCGTCAGAATCATCACCGGCCCGGCCAGACCAAAAGCGATGCGCCAGGTCTTGTTGCCCAGCGGCAGGCGCAATTTCAAACCGCAGACGAACAAGGAAAACAGCACCGCGACTTCCGTCAGATGCTCCATCCACAACGACGATTCCTCCAGCGGCAATTGCAGCAGGTCGAGGCCGCTGGGGCCGATGGCGATGCCCAGCAGCAGGCACACCGCCGAGGTGGTGACCGGCATCCAGCGCAACCATGACGACGTCAGGGCCAGCGTCAGCAGCACGGCGCCGAGCACCGCGACCCATACGCCGAAACTCATGACCGCTCACTGCGGTGAATTCTCAAGGACAGGCGCACCGGCTCAGCTCACGGTCGTGCGCAGGTACTCGGGGATGAGCACGTTGAACCACAGCAGAATCATCGACACCAGCATGGTCACCAGCACCAGCAGGCCAACGCCCCACACGCACGCCGAATACAGCAGGCCTTGCTCCCTGCGCTCATGCATGAAGGTCGGCAGGCCGACGAACAGCAGAAACGTCGAATAGATCGACGCCGCGCCGAGCACCAGAATTGCCAGCCAGCGGCTCGGGTACAGCCCGGCAATCCCGGCGAGGAAAAACGGCGTCACCGTGTAGGCGGCAAAACCGATGCATTGATTGAGCGTTGGCCGCGCATCGAACGATCGTGACATCCAGCGAATGAACCCGCCCATGACCGCGACACCCGCGACGATCGTCACGTACAGCAACACGCTCAGTTGCAAGGCGCTGGCCGTGCTCAGGCGCACGTTTTCACCCACGGCTAGGCTCCAGCCGACCTGGGTGGTGCCGATGAACAGGCACACGGCCGGAATCAGCGCGAGCAGCAGCAGATGCGCGAGATAGTGGCGGGGATGGGTTTCTTCTTCGCGGCGGATATCGGTCCAGGCGAAGTTGGGTTGGGTGAAGAGTCTGACGAGGGGGGCGGACATGACAACCTCCTGTTCCTGTTGGCCCGTAGGCGCTTACAGGTATGGAGAGATGCCATGCCGCTCGGGTTCAGTTTTTCTGCTGCACGGTTACAGCATCGGTTTGCCGCCGGTCACGCCGTAGCGCTGGCCGGTGATATAGCTGGCTTCGTCGGAGGCCAGCAGCACGTAAATCGGCGCGACTTCCACCGGTTGGCCGGGACGGCCGAGCGGGGTGCTGCCGCCGAAGTTCTGCACTTCTTCATCGGGCATGGTCGAGACGATCAGCGGCGTCCAGATCGGACCTGGGGCGACGCTGTTGACGCGAATTTCCTTCGGTCCGAGCATCTGCGCCAGGCCACCGGTGAAGTTGGCGATCGCGCCTTTGGTGGTGGCGTAGGCCAGCAGGGTCGGCTTGGGCATGTCCGAGTTGACCGAGCTGGTGTTGATGATCGACGAGCCGGGGCGCATGTGTTTGATCGCCGCCTGGCAGATCCTGAACATGGCAGTGATATTCACGTCGAAGGTCATCACCCATTCGTCATCGGGGATTTCTTCGAAGTTTTCGTGGGTCATCTGGAACGCGGCGTTATTGACCAGAATGTCGATGCGGCCAAAGCGCTCGACGGTCTTGTCGACCAGCGCTTGGCACTGCGCTTTCTCGGCGATATCGCCCGGCAGCAGGATGCACTGACGCCCGGCCTGCTCGACCCAGCGTGCGGTTTCCTTGGCGTCTTCGTGTTCATTCAGGTAAGCCACGGCGACGTCGGCGCCTTCACGGGCGAAGGCAATCGCCACCGCGCGACCAATGCCGCTGTCGGCGCCGGTGATCAGCGCGATCTTGCCGGCGAGGCGGCCGGAACCGACGTAACTTTGCTCGCCGCAGTCTGGATACGGTTCCATCTTGCGTTGCGAGCCGGGCACCGGTTGGGCTTGTTTCGGGAAGGGTGGTTTTGGATAGTCAGTCATCGCAGGGTCTCCTGATTTCAAGGCCAGTGTTTCGGGTTGACCCGGTGGGTTTGCCTTGAGTTCGATCGGATTTGCGCTGGATTTAGTTGGCTATGCAAAACCAATGTGGGAGCGAGCCTGCTCGCGAAAGCGGTCTGTCAGACGATAAATATGTCGACTGACACTGCGCTTTCGCGAGCAGGCTCGCTCCCACAGGGGATCACTTACACAGGGGAATCTCGGGGCAGGATCAGAGATTGCGGTTAGCCAAAGCCCGCTCCATCCGCGCAGTCCCTTCTTCGAGCAACGCCCTCGGGCAACCGAAGTTCAACCGCACGAACTGCTGATGCTGGTCACCAAAATCCAGCCCGGCGCTAAGCCCGACCTTGCCTTGTTCGAGGAAGAACCGCTGCGGATCCGGCAGGTCCAGCGCGGTGCAATCGAGCCACGCCAGATACGTGCCCTGCGGCACATTGATGGTCACGCCCGGCAGGCGCGTGCGCACCGCGTCTACCAGCCAGTCGCGGTTGGCCTGCAGGTAGGTTTTCAGTTCGGCGAGCCACGGCGCGGCTTCGCTGTAGGCGACGCGGGTGGCTTCCATGCCCAGCGGGTTGACGCTGTCGACCATGCCGCAGCGGGCGTGGTTGACGCGTTCGCGCAGGGCGGCGTCCTGGATGATCATGAACGAGGTCTTCAGACCGGCGATATTGTAGGCCTTGCTCGCCGACATCAGGGTGATCGTGCGTTTGGAAATCTCGGGGCTCAGCGATGCGGTGGGAATGTGCACGCGACCGTCGAAGCACAGTTCGGCGTGAATCTCGTCGGAGATGATCCACGCGTCCTGCGCTGCGCAGATATCCGCGACTGCCTGCAACTCTTCGCGATCGAAGACCTTGCCGATCGGGTTGTGCGGGTTGCTCAACAGCAGGGCGCCGCCGCCTTTCAGCGACTCGCGCAGTGCGTCCAGCGGCGTGGCGTAGGTGCCATCGGCCTGGGCGTTGAATTCCAGTTCGACCTTGTTCAGGCCCCAATGCCCCGGCGCATGACGCAGTGGCGGGTAGTTCGGCACTTGCACGACGACATTCTGCTGCGCCTGGACCAAAGCCTTGAGCGCCATGTTGAAGCCGGATTCCACACCCGGGAGGAAGATCAGCTCCTGCGGTTTGACCTGCCATGAATACTTGTGCCACAGGTCGGCGACGATGGCTTCACGCAGGTTGTCCTGGGCCACGCTGTAACCGAGCAGCGGGTGCAGCAGGCGCTGTTGCAGGGCTTCGACGATGACCGGCGGCGCGGCAAAATCCATGTCAGCGACCCACATCGGCAACACATCGGCCGGGTAACGGCTCCACTTGGTGCTGCCAGTGTGGTGGCGGTCGAACAGCTGATCAAAATCGAAAGTCATGCGCGGTCTCGTCAAGGCGGAGTTGGTTCTGCCGGACATTCTATGCGCAACTCGTTCCCTGTAGGAGTGAGCCTGCTCGCAATAGCGATCTGACTGATCGTTCCCACGCTCCGCGTGGGAATGCAGCCCGGGACGCTCTGCGTCCCAGTGGAACGCGGAGCGTCCCAGTGGAACGCGGAGCGTCCCTTGAGGCATTCCCACGCAGAGCGTGGGAACGATCAAT
>NZ_RCNX01000017.1:0-22115 GCF_004307595.1 Pseudomonas sp. Sample_23 | reverse complement strand
CGATGACGCTCAGGCCCTGATTGCCCGCACCGACTGGAGCCGCAGCCCGCTGGGCGCCGCCGGCACCTGGCCGCAGAGCCTGCGCACGGCGGTGGACATCGTGATTCATTCGCCGATGCCGATGCTGCTGTTATGGGGGCCGCAACTCACGCAGATCTACAACAATGGCTTTGCCCTGCTCGCTGGCAGCAAGCATCCCGAAGCGTTCGGGCAGCCGACGCATGAGGTCTGGCCAGAGGTGCGGGATTTTGCCGAGCCGATTTACCAAGCGGTGCTGCAGGGTCAGGTGCGCAGCTTCAGCGAGCAGCGTTTCAGCGTGCAGCGGGACGGCAAAAAAACCGATTTCTGGCTGGATCTGACCTACAGCCCGATTCGCGATGAAACCGCTCAGGTGGCCGGGATACTGATCACCGCCATCGAAACCAACGAGCGCCGACGCATTGCCCTGGAATTGCAGCGTCGCTCCGAAGAAAGCCTCAAGGCCCAGCGCCAGTCCGAGGAGCGTCTGCAACTGGCCCTCGCCGCCACCGACGCCGTCGGCACCTGGGATTGGGACATTGGCGAAGACCGTTTCATCGCCGATGCGCACTTCGCCGAACTGCACGGCGTCGATCCGGCCAGGGCCGGGCAGTTGCCGATCAGCGAATACATGCACGGGGTGCACCCCGAAGACCGCGCCATGGTCGCGCGCGGCATCAAGTACTGCATCACCCATGGCACCGAGTACGCCGAGGAATATCGCCTGTTGCAGGCCGATGGCACGCTGCGCTGGGTGTTCGCGCGCGGGCGTTGCTACAAGGATCATCATGGTCGGCCGATGCGCTTTCTCGGCGCGGCGCTGGACCTGACCGAACGCAAACATACGGAACAGGCGCTGCGTCAGAGCCAGACCGAATTGCAGTTGATCATCAACGCCATGCCGATCCTGATCAGCTATGTCGACGCCGAAGAACGCTTTCGCTTGAACAACGCAGCCTATCTGGACTGGTACGGCCTGACGCCGCAGGAGTTGTATGGGCGCACGATCCGCGAAGTCATCGGCGAAGAGGCGTATTTCCTGCGTGCGCCGTACATCGCCGAAGCACTGGCCGGCCGCTCCTGCTCCTTCAGTTTCTACACGCCGCACCGCGACGGCAGCACCCGTCATGCCCTCATGAATTATCTGCCGCGACATGGCGCGGACGGCGCAGTGAATGGCTTCTACATCTTTGTCATCGACGAAACCGAGCGCAAGAAAACCGAGGAAGCCCTGCGCAATCTCAACGAGACCCTCGAAGAGCGGGTCAGCGCGCGCACCGAGCAACTGGCTCAGGCCAACGAGCGTTTGCAGAACGAGATGTTCGAACGCGAGCGCGCCGAAGACGCCTTGCGCCACGCGCAGAAGATGGAAGCTGTCGGCCAGCTCACCGGCGGCATCGCCCACGACTTCAACAACATGCTCACCGGCATCATCGGCAGCCTCGACTTGATGCAGCGCTACATCGCCAACGGTCGCGCCGATGAGATTGGTCGCTTCACCGAGGCGGCCGTGTCGTCGGCCAACCGTGCGGCCGCGCTGACGCATCGCTTGCTGGCCTTCTCGCGGCGCCAGTCGCTGGACCGCAAGCAACTGCACGTCAATGAACTGGTGCATTCACTGGAAGACCTGATCCGCCGCACCAAGGGCGATGCCATCGAGCTGCAACTGCGCCTGCCCGAAGATTTGTGGCCGGTGAGTACCGACGTCAGCCAGCTGGAAAATGCCCTGCTCAACCTGGTGATCAATGCCCGCGATGCGATGCCCGAAGGCGGCACGTTGCTGATCCAGACCGCGAACGTGTATCTCGACAGCAGCGACACCACCATTCTCGAGCCCGTGAAGGCCGGCGAATACGTGATGCTCGCGGTCAGCGATAACGGCACCGGCATGACCCCATCAATCCGTTCCAAGGCGTTCGATCCGTTCTTTACCACCAAGCCGATCGGCCAGGGTACCGGTCTGGGGCTGTCGATGATCTACGGTTTCGCCCAGCAGTCCGGTGGCCATGTCAGCCTCGACAGTGTGCCGGGGCAAGGCACTTGTGTACGTCTGTACTTGCCGCGTTTGCTTGAGCCGACGCCCGAATCCTCGTCTGTGGAGAAAGCCGAACCGATTGCCGCTTCATCTTCAGGCGAGACCGCGATTGTGGTCGAGGATGATCCGGCAGTGCGCATGCTGGTGCTCGATCTGCTCAAGGAACTGGGCTACACCACCTTCGAAGCGGAAAATGCCACGAACGCCCTGCCCGTGCTCGAGTCCGTGCAACGCGTCGATCTGCTGGTTACCGATGTCGGGCTGCCGGGCATGAACGGGCGCCAGTTGGCGGAGATTGCTCGGCAGCATCGTCCGGGGCTTAAAGTGCTGTTCATGACCGGTTACGCGCAGATTGCTGCCGAGCGCCAGGGCTTTCTTGAAGAGGGCATGGACATGGTCGCCAAGCCCTTTGTCCTTGAAGTGCTGGCGAGCAAGATTCGCAAGTTGAGCAACCCGACCCCGCGACTTGAGGCATAATCGCGCGCCCCGCTGTCACCCCGTTATCAGGTATTGCACGATGAAAGCCCAAGCCCGCCACATTCTGGTGAAAACCGCCGAAGAGGCCGAACAACTCAAACAGCGCATTGCCAAGGGCGAAGCGTTCGATGTGCTGGCGAAGAAATTTTCCACCTGCCCGTCCGGCAAACGCGGCGGCGACTTGGGCGAAGTGCGGCCGGGGCAGATGGTCGGCGCAATTGATGCGGTGATTTTCAGGAAACCGCTGCGCACCGTGCATGGGCCGATCAAGAGCAAGTTTGGTTATCACCTGGTGCAGGTGTTTTATCGGGATTGATCGGCTGGCTGCCGGGCTTCTTCGCGAGCAGGCTCGCTCCCCCATGTCGACCGCGTTTTCATTGTGGGAGCGAGCCTGCTCGCGAACCGATTGCGCAGCAAGCGGCCATTCTCTGATTACCTGGGGATCAGCGCTCCAGGCACCTGTATCACCCGACTGGCCAATTCATGTCCCGCTTGCGCCGCCTCTGCCGGACTGCCGCCGAGCAAGCGCCTGGCCAGGTACGCCGCACTGAACGAATCCCCCGCCGCTGTGGTGTCGACAACCTTATCAACCTTGTGCGCCGGCACTTCAAACGCCTCACCATTGCAGCGAATCAGACACGCCTCGGCGCCGCGCTTGAGCACCACTTCCGGCGTGCCGATCTGTGCGTACGTGGCAAACACCTCAGCGCAATCGGCAAACCCGAACAACGCCTGTTCGTCATCCACCGTCAGCAGCGCCAGATCGACATAAGGCAGGACGCTGCGATACGCCGCGCGCGCCTCTTCCACCGACGCCCACAGGCGTGGGCGGTAGTTGTTGTCGAAAACGATGCGTGCGCCGCGCTGTCTGGCTTCAATCAGGGTCTTGATCAGTCGGGCGCGGCCTTGCATTCCGAGTACGGCGAGGGTGATCCCACTGAAATACAGCACGTCGTAGTGCGGCAACGCCGCGAGGATCGGCTCGGCCGCAGGGGTGGTGAAGCAATCGCGTACCGCCGCTTCGTTGCGCCAGTACAGGAAACGCCGTTCGCCGTTGGCGTCGGTCTGGATGCAGTACAGACCGGGCAGCCGACCGGGCAAACGCTGCACCAGATCGAGGCCGATGCCTTCGCTGCGCCAGATCTGGCACATGGCGTCGCTGAAACTGTCATCGCCCAGCGCGGTGACGTAGTCGACTTGCGCCTTGTCGCCCAGCGCACGGGACAGGTACACCGCCGTGTTGAGGGTATCGCCACCGAAGCTTTGCTGCAGACTGCCGTCGGCTCGTTGTTGCAGTTCGATCATGCACTCGCCGATCAGGGCGATGCGCGGGGTGTTGCTGAGGATTTTCATCGGGTGGGATCTCGGGTGGTTCAGTGGAGGCTAAGCGGGCGTCTTCGCGAGCAGGCTCGCTCCCACAATGGAACGCATTGATCTTGTGGGAGCGAGCCTGCTCGCGAATAGCCGCCGCAACGCAATCTCAAGCCTTAGAAACAAGTCTCCATGGTCTCGATGACCGCCATCTGCTCATCCACCAGCAACCCAACACGCCATTTGTCAAACGTCAGGCATGGATGCGAAGTACCAAAGGAAATGATGTCGCCGACCCGCAACTCGACACCCGGCGCTACGGTCATGAACGCATGCTGATCCATCACCGCGGTGACCTTGCACGCGCCGATATCATCCCCCGCCGCCGGCACCACGCCGGCCTTGTAGCGCAACAACGGCACCGGCAAACCGGCATCGAAGGCGACATCGCGCTTGCCCAGGGCGATCACCGCAAAACCCGGTTCCGGCAGCGACTGCACATGAGCCCAGACTTCCAGCGCCGGGCGCAGGCCTTCGTGCAGGTCGCTGCGACGGTCGAGCACGCAGCACTGCGCCTCTTTGTAGATGCCATGGTCGTGCGCGACATAACTGCCCGGGCGCAACACGCTGAGGAAGCGGCCAGCGGCGTTCTGGGTTTCGAAAGATTCGGCGATCAGGTCGTACCAGGCCGAACCCGACGCTGTGATGATCGGTCTGGCGATGGCAAAGGCGCCGCTGTCCTGTAGCTGCACCGCGAGACGAACCAGCGACGCGGCGAATTCGCGAATGCCACTGACCGCATGATCGCCATGAATTACGCCTTCGTAACCTTCAATACCGGTGAGGGCCAGTGCCGGTTGCGCATCGATGGCCTTGGCCAACTCGATGACTTCCTGCTCGCTGCGGCAACCGCAACGGCCGCCGACCACGCCGTATTCGATCATCACGTTGAGCTTCACTCCCCGCGAAGCGAAGTAACTCCCGAGGTCGGCGACGTTGTCCGGGTGGTCGACCATGCAATGGAAATCGAACGTCGGATCGGCGAGCAGATCGGCAATCAACGCCATGTTCGGCGTACCGACCAACTGGTTGGCCATCAACACCCGGCGCACGCCGTGGGCATAAGCCGCGCGGGCCTGGGTGGCGCTGGCGAGGGTGATTCCCCAAGCGCCGGCGTCAAGCTGTCGTTTGAACAGTGCCGGGGTCATGCTGGTTTTGCCGTGGGGCGCCAGTTCGGCGCCGCTGTCGCTGACAAATTTCTGCATCCAGCGAATGTTGTGCTCCAGCGCCTCGCGGTGCAGCACCAGCGCCGGCAGGCTGACGTCGCGGGTCAATTGCGCGCCGATGACGGCGTCGCCTTTTTCTACGGCAGAGTTGATGGCAGTGGTCATGGTCCAATCCTCACAGACGCGGCCGCAGGCAGCCACGGTTATTCGTTGATCCGCCGGGCGAGGCTGTTGGCGCTCTCGATCAGCACCCGGCGATAGTCGTCGTAATTGTTTTTCGCATCGGCGCGCGGGGCGACGATGCACAACGTGCAAATGGCCACGCCCTGCCGGTCTTTGACCGGCGCGGCGAAGCAATGGGTGAAGGTGTCGGCGACGCTGTCGAAGGAGAAGAAGCCATCGCTGCCGGCCTGACGAATCTCCGCCAGAAAACGGTCCAGTGGCAGGCGTTCGCCGTCGGGCAGGATGTAGTCGTCTTCGTCGATCAGGTCGATGATCTGCTGATCGCTCAAATGGGCGAGCAGCAGGCGTCCGGAAGCTGTCCATGGGATCGGCGCGTTTTCGCCAATATCGGAGGAAATGCGGAAATGCCGCTCGCCCTCTTTCATCAACGCCACGGTGTATTTGCGCCCGTTGAGCAGGCACATCTGCGCGGTTTCGCGGGTCTGGCTGACGATCTCCTGCAAAGCGTGATCGGCCTCGCGACTGAGGTCGAAATGGCGCAGATGCGCCTGACCAAGGAAGTACAACTGGCGGCCAAGGTAGACGTGGCCATCCTTGCCCACCGGCTCGAGAATTCGCCGCTCCAGCAAGGATGCGACCAGTTCGTAGACCGTCGACTTCGGACTGCCGATGCCATTGGCGATGTCGTTGGGGCGCAGGGGCTGGCCGATTTCCTTGAGAAAATCGAGGATATCGAACGCCCGGTCCAGACCGCGTGCCCGGCGCTTGATGGTGTCTTCGGTCATGTCAGTGGTTTCCATTCAAAGTCGCCGGGAGTTTACAGCCAATGATCGTTCCCATGCTCCGCGTGGGAATGCCTTACCGGACGCTCCGCGTCCACTTTTAGGACGCAGAGCGTCCCGGGCTGCATTCCCACGCAGAGCGTGGGAACGATCGGCGTGTATCAGGCCTTCTTCTTGTAGGCAATGCAGTCAATCTCAACCTTGCAATCAACCATCATGCTCGCCTGCACACAGGCGCGCGCCGGGGCGTGTTCGGGTTTGAAATACTCGGCGAAGACCTTGTTGAAACTGCTGAAATCCCGTGGATCGTCCAGCCAGACGCCGGCGCGAACCACGTCCTCAAGGCCATAACCAGCCTCTTCGAGAATGGCGATCAGGTTCTTCATGGTCTGGTGGGTCTGTTCGACGATGCCACCAACGATGATCTCGCCATCCACCGCCGGTACCTGGCCGGACACATGCAGCCAGCCATCCGCTTCAACTGCGCGGGCGAATGGACGAGGCTGGCCGCCGGCGGCGGTGCTGCCGGTGCCGTAACGCGTAATGCTCATGGGTGTTTCTCCTGATTGCAAAAGTACAGATTCAAAACCGCGTGCTCTTGAGAAATTCCGCCAGACGCGGCGATTGCGGGCGTTCGAACAGTTCCTTGGGAGGTCCCTGCTCTTCGATCCGCCCTTGATTCATGAAAACGATCTTGTCCGAAACCTCGAAGGCGAAACGCATTTCGTGGGTCACCAGCAACATAGTCATGCCGTCCTCGGCCAGCCCCTTGATCACGTTGAGCACCTCGCCAACCAATTCCGGGTCGAGGGCCGAGGTGACTTCGTCAAAGAGCATCAGGCTCGGGTTCATCGCAATCGCTCGGGCAATCGCCACGCGCTGTTGCTGGCCGCCGGACAACTGACCGGGAAAGTGATTGCGCCGCTCCAGCAGGCCAACGCGCTCCAGCCATTTTTCCGCGAGCACCACGGCTTCGTCCCTGTGCATCTTCTTCACCTTGAGCAGGCCAAGGGTGACGTTCTGCAACGCGGTCAGGTGCGGGAAGAGGTTGAATTGCTGGAAGGCCATGCCGGTCATCGCACGATGGCGGGCAATGACCTTCTCCGCATGGCGCACGCGTTTACCGTTGACCTCGTCGTAGCCGATGGACTCGCCGTCGAGCAGGATCTGCCCGCCCTGGAATTCTTCGAGCATGTTCACGCAACGCAGCAGCGTGGTTTTGCCCGAACCGCTGGAGCCGATCAGCGTGACGACGTTGCCGCGCTGCATGCTCAGGTCGACACCCTTGAGCACTTCCACCGTGCCGTACTGTTTGTGCAGGCCGCGAATGTCCAGCAATGCCTGATCCTGTGAAGCAACTTGAGCTTGAGTCATGGCAGGGCCACCCGCTTTTCAATGTGCCGGCCGAGTAATTCGATGCCGTAGTTGATGACGAAGAACAGAAAACCGGCGAACAGGTAGAACTCCAGGGTCATGAAGTTCCGGGCGATGATCTGTTGCGTGCTGAGCAGCAATTCGGCGACGCCGATCACCGAGAGCAAGGTCGACGCTTTGACGATTTCGGTGGACGAGTTGACCCAGGTCGGCAAAATCTGCCGCAGCGCCTGAGGCAACAGCACGTAGCCGAGGGATTGGTAGAACGTCAGGCCGATGGCTTTCCCCGCCTCCATCTGCCCGCGCGGCAAGGCTTGCAGCGCACCACGGACAATCTCGGCGACGTGCGAGCCGCAGAACAGCGTCAGGCCCAAGGCTCCGGCCTGAAACGCGCTGATCTGCCAGCCGAGCGCCGGCGCCATATAAAAGCAGGCCAGCACCAATACAAACACCGGCGTGCCGCGAATCAGATCGACGTACAGCCGAAACGGCGCACGCATCCAGAATCTGCCGTAAGTCAGGACCAGGCCGGCAACCACGCCGAGCAAGGTGCCCAACACAATGGCCAGCGCCGAGACCTGCACACTGGTCAGAAAGCCCTGCCACAACGGCTCGCGCGCGACCCACAATTCATGCAACCAACTGGGAGATTCGTACATCGCTGCCTCCTATCGGCGGATCGCCAGACGCTGCTCGAGGTAACGCAGCAGCATGGCAATGAGGTAACAGGCCGCGACATATAACGCCGTGGTCACCAGCCAGGTTTCGATCACCCGGTAGCTTTCGACGTTGATCTTGCGCGCGTAATAGGTCAGCTCCGGCACCGCAATCGCAGCCGCCAGCGAAGTGTCCTTGAACAGCGAAATGAAGTTGTTCGACAGCGCCGGCAGCACATTGCGCAGCATCACTGGCACGGTGACGTAAGCCTTGACCTGCCATTCACCGAGACCGATTGCCAGCCCGGCTTCGCGCTGACCCTTCGGAATGCTCAGCAAGCCGCCACGAAAGACTTCGGTCAGGTACGCGCCGGCATACAGCGACAGCGTGATGATGAACGAAGGAATCTTGTCCAGACGAATGCCAAGGCTGGGCAGTGCGAAGTAGATCAACAGAATCAACACCAGGATCGGCGTGTTACGCACTACCGTGACGTACACCGAGGCCAGCACCCGCAAGGCGCGGTGCTTCGACAGCAAGGCAAACGCCATCAGCAGGCCGATCACGCAGCCGATGGCGATCGACACCAGCGCCAGCTGCAAGCCCAGACCGAGCCCCGCCAGCAAGGTGTCGAAATCGCGCCACACGGCGGCAAAGTTCAACTGATAGTTCATGGTCAGCAGTACCTTGAGCGGGGCGATTTGACTCGCCCCACTCTCACGGGATCATTTGAATTCGACTGGGAAACCGATGGCTGGAGATGGCAGATCAACACCGAACCATTGTTTGAACGAAGCGGCGTAGGTCGGGAACTCAACTCCGGTCATGGCTTCATGCAGCGCTGTGTTGACGAAGTTCAGCCAGTCCTGATCGCCACGTTTGACGGCGCAGGCGTAAGTCTGCGGGCTCCAGGCATAGCTCGGGCTGCGGTAGCGGCCAGGGTTCTGCACCATCAGGTATTTGACCGACGACTGATCGGTGGCGGCGGCATCGGCGCGGCCGGAGTTCACGGCCTGGTACATCAGGTCAACGCTGTCGTACTGATCGACTTTGGCCTTGGGCAATGCCTGATGCACCAGTTCTTCGGCGTAGACGTTCTGCAGCACCGCAACGGTAACGTCATCGCCCGCCGCCTGCAGGTCTTCGATTTCCTTGTACTTGCTGCTGTTCGGCAACAGCAGGCCAACACCTTCGCGGTAGTACGGCAAGGTGAACGCGACTTGCTGGGCACGGCTGGCGGTGACGGTGATGAACTGGCAGCTCATGTCGACCTTGTCGGTGAGCAGATTGGGAATCCGCGCATCGGACGACTGCACCACGAACTCGACCTTGCTCGGGTCGTTGAACAGCCCTTTGGCCACGATCCTGGCGATGTCGATATCAAAACCCTGCAACTTGCCGTCCGCGCCCTGAAAGTGCCACGGCGCATTGGTGCTGCCAGTGCCCACGATCAACTTGCCACGGGCAAGAACACTGTCGAGCTTGCTGTCGGCAGCCTGGGCCAGGCCCATGACCGAGGAAGAAGCTGCAAGAACAAAAACACACGCTTTGAACAACGAAGGACGGCGATGCATGGCAAGCACTCCAGAATTGTGTTTATTCCGCTATACCGGAACACGGTTTGTTACTACGGAATAGACAGCAGAAAGTGTGCCACAGGAATCAGGAGAAATCTGTAGTCGTATTGAATGCTTTGTTAATCAAGGAGATATGGACTTGCGGACCAATTGATCGGTCCGACCCAATACGCAGAAAGGTCCCTGCGATCACTAATGAAAGGGGTGGTTCGTTCCCAACTTGGGTCAGATGGCGTCGTGATGGTGCGAATCAGGGTTACAGTTGAGCAATACCTGTGTCAGCGGTTGAGTGCCTGCCTGTACACATCACCACCCTGCCGTTTCCCAACCGCTATCACCGTAACGACCAGTACCTCGTCCCTGACCCGATAGACCAACCGATATCCAGCGCTTCGAAGCTTGATTTTATAGGCGTTACTCAATCCTTTCAGACGAGCCGCCGGAACGTGGGGATTTGCCAGCCTTTCAACAAGTTTATTTTTGAACTGCTCTCTGAGCTCCGACCCAAGCTTTCGCCACTCCTTCCAAGCCTTTTCAGAAAATTCCAGTTCATAGGTCATCAATGGATACCTTGATGGTCGGATCGTTTTCTCGCTCCTTGCAAAGGGCCATCAGTTCCAGATCCTCCAGGCGCTCCATCATTGCTTCATATTCCTTGGCAGGAACACAGTAGAAGGCCGGTTCGTTTCGATTAAGGATCGCCACAGACCGGCCTCCACCAGCTGCCACTGTACCCATAGGATTTTTTTTCAATTCGGAAATACTCGCTACGACGTGAGAAAGAACAATGTGCGTCATGAACTGTGCCTCTTGAAGTGCTCTGATTAGTGCTCAAAATAGCACTCCAAGTGATGCTCGGCGCAATGCATTGAGGTTACCACGCGGTTTCTTGTGAGGTTCCCGCATTGGTTGTCAGGTCTATCTGGCGTTCTTGTGCGATTAATCTCGTGGTTACGCAGCCCACCTGTAATTTCTGACAGTAGACCGCGACGCCCCTGCTCCTTTAACGTCAAGGTGCCTACCCGCTCGTTGAAAAGGACCCTTCGATGAACGCCACAAACACTACTTCCGCGCTGGACCCGGTTTACCGCAAAGCCCTGAAAACCTGGCGTCCGGTCATTCTTTATTTCGCCAATGAACACTGCCCCGCCTGCGAATGGGCCGGGCCGGTCTTTCGGCAGATTGCCGAGCCTTACCGACTGCGCGCCAACATCTATATGCTCAACACCAGCCAATCGCCCAAGCACCCGAACGTCACGGGCACGCCAACAGTGCTGTTCTATAAAAACGGCAGACTGCTGAAAAAGCTCAAAGGTATCGGCACCGAGGAAAGCCTGGCGAGGGATATGGCCCGGCATGTCGGCAGGACAAAGGCTCCCGCAACGCCACGCAAACCTCACCATGATCTGGCATGGCTGCGGCGCACGCTCAGGTCATTGCGCACCGTCACTGGTTCGCGCCACCGGCTTCTGCGCTGAACCCGACCGGGATTGGACAATCCGCGGTCCGCCTGCTTTGCTGTTGAGCGAACACATTGCGCGCGGCCCGCCGGTTCGGGTGGTTGCCAGGATCGGCGCAGACAGCGGGATAAGCATGTTCGAAACCATTGAAGCGCAAGCGTTGAAGGAAACCGCGTCTAACGAGTTGAGGGAAGAGTTTCTCCAGCGCGAGTTCGAACGGCTCAAACCGTTCAGCCTGTTGATCTATGTGGTCAGCATTTTCATGTGGCTGCTGTTTGATCTGATCGTCAGTTTTCTCGGCGATCAAGGCTTCACCTGGCGCTCGATGGCGTTTCTCGCTGGTTTCGCGCTGTTGACGGTGGTGCTCGGTTTTACGCGCAGGGCTAGCCATTTCGATGTGCTCACCCTGTTGCTGGTCCTGGGATTGACCGTCGGTGTGCGAATGATCGTCGACGGCCTCGCGCCTGCTTCGCACAGCTTATGGCTGGTCCTGGCAGCAGCGAGCATGTTGTACAGCGTGTCGGTACTGCCGCTGCGGCGCTGGGCGTTCTTTGCGGTACAAGTTGTGATCTGGGTGATCCTCAACCCGTTTCTCGCCACCACTACCGAAATCACTGAACTGCGCGGCGTTCTGACTGCCTGCTACAGCGTGTTCCTCTGCGCGCTCACGGTGTACACCTTTTTGAAATTCCGCGAGGCGAAGCTGAACAACTACCTGATGTCGCGGTTGCTGCTGGATCAGGCCTATAACGACCCGCTGACGCAGATTCCCAACCGACGCTCATTCATGACCCACGCAGGGCAACGGCTGCTGGCAAGCCCGCGCGAGCGCGATCATTACCTGATGATGATCGACATCGACAACTTCAAGAGGGTCAACGACACCTACGGGCATGACATCGGTGATGAGGTGCTCATTCGCGTCGCAGCCGATATCAAGGCAGTGATGATTGCGTTTGACTACGCGCGTATGGGCGGTGAGGAGTTCGCGATCTATCTGGCGGGAGTGCGGCGCGAGGATGTTGAAAGCCTTGCCACGCAACTGTGCCAATCAGTGCGTGAACAGCCCACCCAGCACCCGGTCACCATCAGCATCGGCATTACCCGGGTGGCTGAGGGTGACTCGTTGAATCAGGCGCTGATCAAGGCGGATGCGGCGTTGTACGCATCAAAGCATACGGGCAAGGACCGCTTTACGTTTCATCAGTAACAAGCGCAGCGACCGCTGCACCATTCCGCGAATGCTCAAGCCACCTCACGCTCCAGCAACACCCGCGTCACCCGCCGTTCTTCTACCGCTTTGACGGTCAGTTGCCAGCCCTCGTATTCCAGTCGATCGCCGGTCATCGGCAACCGATCCAGCAGACTCATGACCAACCCGGCCATGGTCTGATAATCCTCGGTCGGCTCGGCATCGAAGCCGGTACGCTGGCGAACGCGAGCCAAGGGCAGCGCGCCGCTGACCAGAAACCCGCCGCGCTCTTCGACCACATCAGGGCCTTCGATTTCACTGGCATCGGGCAACTCACCGGCGATCGATTCGAGGATGTCGGTCATGGTCAATACGCCGACGAAATCGCCAAACTCATTGACCACGAAAGCGATGTGCGTCGATGCCGCGCGCATCTGCTCCAGGGCATTGAGGATCGAGTAACTGTCGAGCAGATTGACGGTCTTGCGTGCCAGATGCTCCAGGTTCGGCTCATTGCCGGCCAGATACTCCTTGAGCAATTCCTTCTTGTGTACGAAGCCAAGCGGCTCGTCCACCGCGCCATCGCGAATCAGCGGCAAGCGTGAATACGACGAATGCATCAACTTCGTGCGAATGGTTTCGGCGTCATCCGCAAGATCAATCAGGTCAACGTCGGCGCGCACCGTCATCAGGTTGCGAATCGGCCGCTCCGCCAGTTGCAGCACACCGCTGATCATCACCCGCTCACGACGGTCGAACAGCTCGGCCACCGGCGCTTCACCGTTGTCCAGAAGGTCGGAGATTTCCTCACCAACCTCCTCCGCCGCCAGCTTGCGGCCACCGAGCAGACGCATCACCGCATGGGCTGTGCGCTCGCGCATCGGGCGCACGCCCTGCATCGAACGTTTGCGCCGAGCCCGGGCGATCTGGTTGAAGACTTCGATGAGGATCGAGAAACCGATGGCGGCGTACAGGTAACCTTTCGGGATATGGAAGCCCAGACCTTCGGCGGTCAGGGCAAAACCGATCATCATCAGGAAGCCCAGACACAGCATGATCACGGTCGGATGTGCGTTGACGAAGCGGGTCAGCGGCTTGCTGGCAACGATCATCAGGCCGATGGAAATGATCACGGCGATCATCATCACCGCCAGTTCATCGACCATGCCCACGGCGGTAATCACCGCGTCGAGGGAGAACACCGCGTCGAGCACTACAATCTGCGCCACGATTGGCCAGAACAGCGCGTAGGTTGTGTTGGTCGAGCGCTCGCCGACATGGCCTTCGAGGCGCTCATGCAACTCCATCGTCGCCTTGAACAACAGGAACACGCCACCGAACAGCATGATCAGGTCGCGGCCGGAGAAGCTCTTGTCGAACACCTCGAACAACGGCTGCGTGAGCGTAACCAGCCAGGAAATGCACGCCAACAGGCCCAGGCGCATGATCAACGCCAGCGACAGGCCGATGATCCGCGCGCGATCGCGCTGATGCGGCGGCAGTTTGTCGGCAAGAATTGCGATGAACACCAGGTTGTCGATACCCAGTACCAGTTCCAGCACGATCAGAGTCAACAGGCCTAACCAGGCTGTGGGATCCGCTAACCATTCCATAAAACGTCTCGATCTCTCTTCAGTGAATTCAGGCGGCCGGACACGGCGAAGTGCAACGCGAAAGCTCAAGAGCCGCGTTATCAACCATAGTCGGTAGTCGGAAGACGGGGTGCTGCGAAAGGATCAAGACCGCGCGAAGGCGTGCTGGAGAGTGCTGACTGGGAGGCTCCGAGAGGGTGTTCATGTAGATCCTGAATGAAAAATGGCCTTCGAGCGTACAGCGTCGACCGGCCTGTTCTACAGCGGCAAATCATTTCAAAATCTGTACGAATCAATGTAACCGAAGATTTTCAGCGTTGCTGAAGACGCCTTCGCGAGCAGGCTCGCTCCCACAGGGTGCGAGCGGTGCGGCGGATTTCAGCGCAAATCCAGCTCATCGATATGCTGATACTGCGCTTGCAGCGCGGTCGCCAGATCCTTCGCCCGGCCCAGTCGAATCGGCCCGCGCTCAATGTCGATCAGCAATCCCGGACACGCCAGCACTGGCAACGCCGACAGTTCTTTCACGCGACCATCGGTCACGATCAGGCAGCGTTGCTGTTCGGCAGAAAAGCGCTTGCGTCTAACCGTCAGCCATTGCTGCGCCTGCGCCAGTGCCGCGAGCAACGGCGTGCCGCCACCGGCGCCCAAACCGTCGAGCCAGACGCGCAGGCCGCTTGAGGCCATCAAGCCTTGCACCTGCCATTTCGGCGCAGAACCACTGGCGGTCAGCAACGCCAGCCGGGCCCGCTGGCGATAAGCATCGTCGAACAGCTGCGCGAGCAGGCCCTTGGCATCGCTCAAAGCCTGATGGCGACGGGTCGAGGCCGACGCATCGACGATCACCAGCCAGATTTCATGGGGCGAGCGGGTGCGCTGTTGAAACAGCAGATCGGCGCGGCGCTGGGGGCGGCCATTGAGCAGCGTGCCAGGCCAGTTCACCGATCCGCTGCCGGCCCCATGCCGCTGGCCCTGGCGGCCATTGTCGAGTTGTCCGGCACGGGGTCTGGCATTCGCCCCCGCGTCGGACCGGGGGCGAATGCCTAGGGCTTTTTTGCCAGTGGCGGCCAGCTCGGAACGTCGCGGCGGGCACCGGTGGCTTGCGCCGTTGCCGGCATCTCGCCCCACTGGCCCTGCCCTTCGCTGGGCTTGCTGTCTGCGCCTGACGGAGATTGCGCTTGTGGCTCCGCGCCGGCCAAGGGCTGCTCGCGACGGCGATGGCGCAGGGCAAATTCGGCCACCGCGTCGATGTCCTCTTCAGCAATCGCATCCGCCCCACGCCACGCGGCATGGGCGCGGGCCGCGCGCAACCAGACCAGATCGGCACGCAAGCCATCGACGCCAGCAGCGAAACAACGCTCGGTAATCAACGCCAATGCCGCGTCATCCAGCGGGATGGCTACCAGGCGCTCGCGCGCGCTTTCACAGCGCGAACGCAGGATGTGTTGCTCGCTCGCCCACTGCGCGCAGAACCCTTGTGGATCGCTGTCGAAATCCAGCCGCCGGCGAATGATCTGTCCGCGTTCGGCGGGCGCGGTGTGGCCGCTGAGGGCAACGTTCAAGCCGAAGCGGTCAAGCAGTTGCGGCCGCAGCTCGCCCTCTTCCGGGTTCATGGTGCCGATCAGAACGAATTTCGCCGAATGCCGATGGGAAATGCCGTCGCGCTCGATCAGGTTGGTACCGCTGGCAGCGACATCGAGCAGCAGGTCGACCAAGTGATCGGGCAGCAGATTGACCTCATCGACATAGAGCACGCCACCGTCAGCCTTGGCCAGAACACCGGGCGAGAACTGCGCGCGACCGTCGCTGAGGGCAGCATCGAGATCGAGGGTGCCGACCAGCCGCTCTTCGGTAGCGCCCAACGGCAAAGTGACAAACTGGCCGCTGGCGAGCAGATCCGCCAGGCCCCGCGCCAGCGTCGACTTGGCCATGCCGCGCGGACCTTCGATGAGTACGCCGCCGATTTTCGGGTCGATGGCGGTCAGGCACAGGGCGAGCTTCAGGTCATCGGCGCCGACCACGGCGGAGAGTGGGAAATGCGGGGTGTCGGTCATTTGGGTTTTCCCTTTCGTGGTCTTTGGTGTGCTTGAGTTTTAGTGGCGTGTCAGTTGGGTGGCCCTCACCCTAACCCTCTCCCAGAGGGAGAGGGAACTGATCTGGGTGTTCTTGCAAGTTGCGCCGACCTGAATTATCGAGTTGAACTCAGGCCTCAAAACCAACACAAATCGGCTCCCTCTCCCTCCGGGAGAGGGCTGGGGTGAGGGTAGCTTTTTAGCGGCTACATATCTTCCTCGATATCCAACAGCAAATTCTCCAGCGCCTCTTTATAAGCCCCAGGCTCCTGCCACATCCCGCGCTGCTGCGCTTCGAGCATGCGTTCGGTCATGTCGCGCAACGCGTGGGGATTATGCTCACGAACAAAATCCCGGGTCGCCGGATCAAGCAAATATGCCTCCGCCAGCAACGCATATTGATGGTCATCGATCAACTGCGTAGTCGCATCGAAGGCGAACACATTATCAACCGTCGCCGCCAGTTCGAACGCGCCTTTGTAGCCGTGACGCTTGATTCCGTCGATCCACTTCGGATTCGCCGCGCGCGAGCGCACCACGCGGTTCAACTCTTCCTTCAGGGTACGAATCTTCGGCAGATCCGGCTGGCTGTGATCGCCGTGATAACTGGCCGCCGCTTCGCCACGCAGCGTCTCCACCGCAGCGAGCATGCCGCCCTGGAACTGGTAGTAATCGTTGGAATCGAGCAAGTCATGCTCGCGGTTGTCCTGGTTCTGCAGAACTGCCTGCACCTGGCTCAGACGCTGACTGAACTGCTCGCGGGCAGCCGTGCCCTCGTCGGCGCCGCCGTAAGCGTAGGCGCCCCAGTTCAGGTAGACCTCGGCGAGGTCTTCGCGGCTCTGCCACAGACGGCCATCGATCGCGCCTTGCACCCCGGCGCCATACGCCCCCGGTTTCGCGCCGAAGATGCGCCACCCGGCCTGACGCCGCGCGGTATCTTCATCGACGCCCGACTGCAACAGCGCCTGGCGTTCGGCGCGCACCTTGGCGGCCAGCGGATTCAAGTCGTCCGGCTCGTCCAGCGCGGCCACCGCTTGCACGGCGGCGTCGAACAGGCGGATGAGATTTGCAAACGCATCACGGAAAAACCCCGAAACCCGCAGCGTCACGTCGACTCTTGGACGATCGAGCAGACTCAGCGGCAGAATCTCGAAATCATCCACGCGCTGACTGCCCGTGGCCCAGACCGGACGCACGCCCATCAACGCCATGGCCTGAGCGATGTCGTCGCCGCCGGTGCGCATGGTTGCGGTGCCCCACACGGACAAGCCGAGTTGGCGCAAGTGATCGCCGTGGTCCTGCAGATGCCGTTCGAGGATAAGCGTCGCCGACTGGAATCCGATGCGCCACGCGGTGGTGGTCGGCAGATTGCGCACGTCCACCGAATAGAAATTACGACCGGTGGGCAGCACGTCGAGGCGACCACGGCTGGGT
This sequence comes from Pseudomonas sp. Sample_23, assembly GCF_004307595.1. NCBI lineage: Bacteria > Pseudomonadati > Pseudomonadota > Gammaproteobacteria > Pseudomonadales > Pseudomonadaceae > Pseudomonas > Pseudomonas sp. Sample_23. The sequence goes on along the minus strand of NZ_RCNX01000017.1, from coordinate 4,725 downwards.
GCGCCGCTGGGGCCGGCGGGGAGGAAACGACCGCTGAGGGCGTCAAGCAGACCGCGCATTTCGGCCGGGCCGCAAGCATCGAGGCGCGGGGCGACGACTACGCGCAGATGCTCGAGTATCGAATCTACCTCAGCCCACCCCGGCCCTTTTGGGAGCGAGCCTGTTCGCGAAGGCGTCGGGTCAGACAACTGATATTTTACTGACACACCGCTTTCGCGAGCAGGCTCGCTTCCACAGGGGACATTCAGTGCTTGGGAGATCAGGTCTGCAGCGAAGAGTTCGAGGCGTTCGCGGGTGTCGCCGGCGGTGCGCCAGACTTCTTCGCTGATGGTCTGCAACTCGGTCGGACGCGGGCCACTCCAGGCATCGGCCAAGGCGCAATCCAGCGGATCAAAACCGAGATCAAACGCTTTGGCCAGTGCTCGCAGCAGACTCGACTGCGCGCCCTTGCCGTCACCGCGCGGGATGCGCAGCAATGCCAGCAAGGTGTCGATACGCAAGCGCCCGCTCGGCGATTCGCCGAAAATGTGCAACCCATCGCGAATCTGCGATTCCTTGAGGTCGCACAGATAAGTGTCCAGACGCGGCAGCCAGATCGCCGCATCGGCATCGCTGTCCAGCGCTGCGTCCAGTTGCAGCTCGCGGTCGATCTGCGTGTCACGCACCAATTGCAGAATGTCGCGTTGCAACTCGCGGGCACGGCGCGGATCTAGCAGTTGCGCCTCGTAATACTCGTCGGCCAGCAGCTCCAGATTGCGCAGCGGCCCGTAGGTTTCGGCGCGGGTCAGTGGCGGCATCAGGTGGTCGATGATCACCGCTTGCGTGCGGCGTTTGGCCTGAGCGCCCTCGCCCGGATCGTTGACGATAAACGGATAGATATTCGGCAGCGGCCCTAGCAGCGCGTCCGGCCAGCAATTCTCCGAAAGGCCGACGCCTTTGCCCGGCAACCATTCGAGATTGCCATGCTTGCCGACGTGGATCACGCCGTGGGCCCCGTAGGTGTTGCGCAACCAGAAATAGAACGCCAGATAGCCGTGCGGCGGGACCAGATCCGGGTCGTGATACACCGCGCTCGGATCGACCTGATAACCCCGGGCCGGCTGGATGCCGACAAAGGTCAGACCGAAACGCAGACCGGCGATCATCAGGCGACCGTCGCGGCACATCGGATCGTTTTGCGGCGCCCCCCAACGCTCCATCACCGCCGCGCGATTCGCCTCCGGCAACGCGTTGAACATCGCCAGGTAATCATCCATCGCCAGGCTCTGCTGGCACGGGCGCAGGTCGAGACTATCGAGGTCGTTGCTGACACCGCCGAGCAGTTGCTGGATCAGTTCGGTGCCGCTCTCGGGCAACTCGGCCGTGATCGGATAACCCTCTTCGCGCAACGCGCACAGGATGTTCAGCGCCGCCGCTGGCGTATCGAGGCCGACACCGTTGCCGATGCGGCCGTCGCGGGTCGGATAGTTGGCGAGGATCAGCGCGATGCGTTTTTTGCCATTGGCCACGCGCGCCAGATCAACCCAGCGCCGCGCCAGTTCGGCGACGAAATCCATGCGTTCGGGCTGGGCGCGATAGCAGACCACATCGGACTGACTGCGCTCGCTGCGCCAGGCCAGATCCTTGAAGCTGATCGGTCGGCTGATGATGCGCCCGTCAAGCTCCGGCAAAGCAATGTGCATCGCCAGATCACGCGGCCCGAGGCCCTGTTCGCTGTCGCGCCAGCCGGGTTCGTTGTCCTGAGCGCAGATGGCTTGAATCACTGGGATGTTGCGGCGAAACGGCCGCAGATGCGGCGCTTCGGGGCTGGACTGGGCAAAACCGGTGGTATTGAGAATCACCCCCGCCTCGACTTCATCCAGCCAGTCCTCGACCACAGACAAGCAACCGGGTTCTTTCAGACTGGCCACCGCGATCGGCAGCGGATTGAGCCCGGCTGCCCGCAAACGCTGACAGAACACATCAATGAACGCCGTGTTCGCCGCCTGCAAATGCGAGCGATAAAACAACAGCGCCGCCACCGGTTGACCGGGTAGCCATTCGGCTTGCCAGTCGCTCAGGGCAGCGCTGTTTTTCTGTGGGTGATAAATCGCCGTGCGCGGCAGGGTTTGCGGCTCGCTCCACGGGTAATCGCGGGCAAACCATTGGTTGCCCAGGCAACGGAAGAAATCCAGTGCATTGCCCATGCCGCCCTGACGCAGAAATTGCCAGAGTCGATCGCGTACTTCGGCGCTGACCGTGCTCAAGTCGCTGAGCTCGGGGTCCGGACGGTCATCGCCGGGCACCAGAATCAGTTGCACGCCGCGTTCCGACAACTCGACCAGCCGCTCGACGCCATAGCGCCAATAGGCGATGCCGCCGTGCAGCGAGATCAGAATGACCTTGGCGTGGCGCAGCACTTCGTCGACATACAGATCGACCGAGGCATGATTCTGCACCTGCATCGGGTTGGCCAGACGCAGGCTCGGGTAGTCATCGGGCAATTGCTGCGCAGCCTCGGCGAGCAGCGCCAGGCTGGAATCGCCGCTGCACAGGATCACCAGCTCGGCGGGGGTTTGTCCGAGATCGGCAATGTTGTCGTCCGAGACGAATCCGCCGGGCTGGGTCCTGAGCAGGTGCATGGTTTAAACGCTGAGCGCAGCGCGCAATTGCGCTTCGAGTTGTGCGGCATCGAGTTCCTGACCGATCAGCACCAGACGCGTGACGCGCGCTTCTTCGGCGCCCCACTGACGGTCGAAATGCTTGTCGAAACGCGTGCCCACACCCTGGATCAACAGGCGCATCGGCTTGTTCGGAATCGCCGCGAAGCCTTTCACGCGCAGAATGCCGTGTTGCACCACGAGTTGCGTCAGCGCGTCGAGCAGCAGGCTTTCATCGGCTTGCGGCAGTTCGATTGAGATCGAATCGAACGCGTCGTGATCGTGATCGTCGTCATCACCGTCATGGTGGTGATCGTGGTGACTGTGGCGGCTGTCGATGTGCTCCTCGGAGCCGGCACCGAGGCCGATCAGCACGTCGAGCGGCAGGCGGCCATTGCTGGCTTCGATGATTTTTACCGCTGGCGGCAGCTCTTCGGCGACTTCAGCGCGCACCCGTGCGAGATCTTCCGGGCTGGTCTGGTCGGCCTTGTTGAGGATGACCAGGTCAGCACTGGCCAGTTGATCGGCGAACAATTCGTGCAGCGGCGACTCGTGATCAAGGTTCGGATCGAGTTTGCGCTGGGCATCGACCTGATCCGGGAACGCTGCGAAGGTGCCAGCAGCGACGGCCGGGCTGTCGACCACGGTGATCACCGCGTCAACGGTGCAGGCGCTACGGATTTCCGGCCACTGGAAGGCCTGCACCAGCGGTTTTGGCAGGGCCAGGCCCGAGGTTTCAATAAGGATGTGGTCGAGATCGCCGCGACGGGCAACCAGTTCGCGCATTACCGGGAAGAATTCTTCCTGCACCGTGCAGCACAGGCAGCCGTTGGCCAGCTCATATACGCGGCCGCTGGCCTCTTCTTCGGTGCAGCCGATGGTGCATTGCTTGAGGATCTCACCGTCGATGCCGAGCTCGCCAAACTCGTTGACGATCACCGCGATGCGCCGGCCCTGAGCGTTGTCGAGCATGTGCCGCAGCAGCGTGGTTTTGCCTGAACCGAGGAAACCGGTGACGATGGTGACGGGGAGTTTGGCCAGTGTTTTCATCGGTATGCCCTTTGGCAAGCGGCGGGCATACGGGACGAGAACCGGCAGCGCGCATGCACGCCGGAAGCATTCGCCACCGGATCACCCCGCCCGGTTGTAGTGAGAATCTGTGACGAGGCAGGTCTCCTGGCTGACGGCGTTCAGGCGCGAGACCTGGCGTCCATTGCGCCTTCCCGCTGGCTCATCGGTTGAGCTGGCAGTGGCGTGGCAACGAACATCACCGTTCACAGTTGCGGGGGCAGCCGCGGCTTTGACCGCGTTCCCTTCTTAGCTTCGGCGAGTGCCGAAGAACCTCGAAAGCGCAAGGCTACGCATGGGTCCGTCGTCGGTCAATGGTCGGTGAGTCTGAAACTGGGGGTATATCCGTTGCTGCGGTAACGGCTTCTTAAGGTTTTGCTCTTACAGCGAGTCCCTTTTTCAAACGCCGGAGTGCCGGCACAGCAAAAAGAAACCAAAAGGCTTTGCCCCGGCGCACGGCCCGCTCGCTGGGGCTCGGGGTACCTTCGTTACGGGACCGATCCGGGCGCAGCCTGCTGAAGGGGCAAAAGATCAAAGCCAAAGCAAAAGCCAGATCTAGAGCCCCTCACCCTAGCCCTCTCCCCGAGGGAGAGGGGACTGACCGAGGTGTTTAGGCGAAATACGCCGACTTGCGATATCGAGTCGAATGCAGATTCTGAAAAGCCCGCAAATCGGCTCCCTCTCCCTCGGGAGAGGGCTGGGGTGAGGGGCGAATCCAACACAGATCCAAAGCAGACCACACGCTTTTCACCACTCAACAATGAGCGTTAGCTCGAGTGCTCTTGATCTTGATCCACCGGCGACGTCGGAAGGCTGAGTGGAGGGATTGATCCGGGCGTGGGAGCGCAGCGACCGTTCGACGAAGTCGAACACAGCGGAAGGAGGTGCAGCGAAGCAAACCGTAGCCGCTGCGCCCGGATCAGTCCCGCAGCGAAGGAACCCGAGCCTGCGAGGGCCGAACGTAGGAGCAAGCGTTTTTTTGCTTACTTTTTTTAGGCGTTTGTAAAAAAAGTGAGTC